>NZ_CALNBI010000311.1 GCF_937874145.1 uncultured Chitinophaga sp.
TGATCCGCGATATTACCGGCTACAACCCGGTAGGCGCGGCATCGGTGACCACCGGCGGATCGCCCTGGACGTACACGGCGGGTATTTCCCCGGAAACGCTGTACTTCAGCGCCACCACCGGCGTGACTGCCGTGACGCGGGGCGGGGTGAGCATCCTGCCGGCCGCTTTGGGGGCAAACGTTCCTTTTACGGCGGTACTGTCGCCCGGGGAGTCCATTGTGATTACCTACACCGGCACCCTGAACGCCAGGAAGCTGGTCCAGTAAGGCCGGAACGCTTCAACTTACTACCGGCCCGGAACGCGCGACGTTGACGTGGTATGCGCCCGGGACCGGAGGCTGTTAAATAGAATAGGATTGTCGGAACATTTCGCATGTTCTGATATAATGAAACGAACTATGTGCGTATTTTACAGGAACCGGGGGAATTTCAAATGAATGCATCCACTATTCTACAGCTTGTGAAAAGTTAAGAATAATATAATTCGAGTTAATAACAGGACATCAACCATTTTTCTTAGTCGGTACCTTAGATACGTTAGACATCAGATAGACTTATCATTTCAATCAATCCCGTATGAATACAATTATATTCCGTTGCCCGGTCTGTTGGCGGCAATTGGTTTTACTGATGCTGCTCAGCTTTTGCGGCACCGCGACATTTTCTCAATCCATCAATATTACCGGCACGGTCACGGATTCCCTCGACGAATCCACGCTGCCGGCCGTGACCGTCAGGGTAGCGGGATCCACCAAAATCACACAAACCGACGAGAACGGTAAATACGCCATATCGGCTGCGCCGGGTACGGAGCTGATATTTACCTTCCAGGGGTACCTGGAAAAAAGGGTGACCGTCCGCGCTGCCTCCATCATCAACGTGGAAATGGTTTTTACCCGGAAAGAACTGCGGGAAGTGGCGGTAGTGGCATTTGCGAAACAGAAGAAGGCCACGGTGACGGGGGCCATCTCTTCCATCCAGACCAAAGAAATCAAGCAAAGCCCATCCGCGAACCTCGCCATATCGCTGGCAGGCCGCCTGCCGGGGTTAACCACGCTCCAGAGCAGCGGGGAACCCGGCCGGGACATTACTTCCCTCTTCCTGAGGGGGCGGGCCACCATTAACCAGACGGCCCCGATCGTGCTGATCGACGGGATTGAGCGCGACCTGACCTATATCGATCCCAACGAAGTGGAGTCTGTGACCATCCTCAAAGATGCATCGTCTACCGCGCTGTTCGGCGTAAGAGGAGCGAACGGGGTGATCCTCGTCACCACCAAACGCGGTACCGCGGAAGTGCCTGAAATCAATTTCAGCGCCGAAGTTGCCGCGCAGGATTTCCAGTACTTCGTTAACACCGTGAATTCATACGACTATGCCCGGCTCCGGAACCAGTCCCTGAAAAATGACGGACTGGCCGAACAGTTCTCGCCATACGCGTTGGAAATGTACCGGACCGGCGCCGATACGGCCAATTATCCCAATACCGACTGGCGGGATGTGATGCTGAAGGATTTTTCGCTGCAGCACCGCTATAACCTCAATATCTCTGGCGTAACGGCCAACAAGGCGGTGAAGTACTTCGTCAACGCCACATACCTGAACCAGGGCGGGCAGTTCCGGACGGAGAAGGATCTTCCCTACGATCCTTCCTTCAAACTGGACCGTTATTCTTTCCGCTCCAATATCGATTTGCGCCTGAACAGCAAGCTGAACGCGTTCCTCAACGTAGCGGGTTACCTCGAAAAGCAGAACATGCCGATGGGGATCCTGAACCGTTTGGGTGATGTGAGCTCGGTGCTGACCGGCCAGTCACCGGCGGTATACATCATGTCGTTCATGTCGCGCGTACCTGCCAACGTTCCGAAACTGACGCCGGACGGCGACGTAACCACCGGTCCCAACATCGACTGGCCGGCTTACGGCCTGCTGAACAGGTCGGGGTATGTGCGGCAAACGAGGAGCAATGTGCTGGCCACTTTCGGGATGAAGCAGGATTTGTCCGGTTTAACGAAAGGCCTTTCCGCGCAGATCAACCTGTCGTTCGATACCCGTTCCATCAACAACCTCTTCGGCGGGAAGGAATTTGTAAGATATATGCAGGTGATTACCCCCAACGCGCAGGATCCTGCCGCGCCGGATGATATCCATTTCGCGCAGTATGGCGGATGGCTGAATACGCCGCTGAGCCTGGGCGGCTCCACCAGCTTCGTGTCCCTGTCCAACGTGCAGGCTTATCTCAACTACGACCGGAAGTTCAAAAAGCACCAGGTGAGCGCCATGGCCTTGTACCTCCAGCAACAGAACATCCAGGGCATTGCGTTGCCTTTCAACCTGAGGGGTGTTTCAGGCAGGGCCACTTATGCATACGACGACAAGTACTTCGCGGAATTCAACGCAGGGTACAACGGATCGGAGCAGTTCGCCAAAGGCAAGCGGTTCGGCTTCTTCCCGGCGTTTTCCGCAGGCTGGCTGATCTCCAACGAGCCTTTCATGCAGGCGGTTCCCGCTATTTCGCATTTGAAAGTGCGTGCATCATACGGCCTTGTGGGCAACGACCAGCTGGGCGGCCGCCGGTTCCTGTACCTCGACGATATCACGTTGAGCGCGGGTGGGTATTCCAGCAGTCTGGGCCTGGGGCAATACATCGGCATCAACATGCTCAAAAACAGCAATATCACCTGGGAAATCGCGAAGAAAACAAACATCGGCTTTGAGCTGGGATTGTTCAACGACCTCAACCTCGTGATCGATGTGTATAAGGAAAGAAGGGAGGACATCCTGCGCAGCCGGTCTACCATCCCGGTGCTGAACGGCGGGAACGGCACGCAACCGGTCGGCCTGCGCAGCCGGGAAGAACTGGCGCGCAGCATCCTGCGCAGCCGCGGCACCATTCCCGTACTGAACGGCTTCCCGCTGGGCGTTTTGCCGCCGGCGAACGTTGGCGTAATCGAGAACAAAGGCTATGAGATCGAACTGAACTACCGGAAAGCGGTGACGAAGAAGCTGTCCATCCTGGCGAAACTGAATATGAACTACGCGAAGAACAAACAGATTTTTGCCGATGAGCCCCTGCTCGGAGAAGACTTCGCTTACAGGTACCGTTCCACCGGCTATCCGCTCGGGCAAAGCTTCGGCTACCTGGTAGACCGGTACTTTACAGATGAAGACGATATCGCCAGGTCGCCGGTGCAAACCGTGGGCGGGCATGCCTCCCGGCCGGGCGATTTCAAGTATAAAGACCTCAACAACGACGGACTGGTAAACGAAAAAGACATGGCGCCCATCGGGTATACCAACCTGCCGGAATACACATACGGGGCGGCATTCAGCATCCCTTACCAGGGCCTTGA
>NZ_CALNBI010000312.1 GCF_937874145.1 uncultured Chitinophaga sp.
CGAAGCCGGGGTCGTAGCGCGTGGGGCGGCCTACCGACTGGTAATTGAACGCCGCCGACTGGTTGCGGCCCAGCTTCGCGCAGTAGTCGGCCGCGGCGGTATCGAGCCCTTCTTCGAACAGCATGCGGGGCATGAGGTTGTGGGAGGTGTCGCGGATTTCAGCAACGGCGTCGTTAAGGAGGCGCAGCGTGTTGTGGTAGGATGAAGAAGCGGAGAGCTCGTTGTATTGGTTTTCCAGCGACGAAAGATAAAGTTTCACGCCGGATAAAATGGAGCCCGCTCCGTCGTGAAGGTTCCGGGCGATGCGGGCGCGCTCTTTCTCTTCTCCTTCCATCGACGCCTGTTTCATTTTCAGCTCGGATTCCTTTTTCATCAGCAGCATCCGTTGCAGTTGCAGTTGTTGCCGCATATGGAAGCGGTAATACAATCCGCCGCCGGCGATCAGCACCAGCAGCAAACTGCCGCCCAGCAAAGCCGTCTGCAGGTTTTTCTTCCGGATTTCCAGGTCTTTTTTCGTGATGGCCAGCTGCTGTTCCGCCAGTGCCTTATCCTTCTCCAGCGTCCTGTATTTCGTTTCCAGTTCGTTTACCTTCGTGGCCATTTCTTTGCGCTGCAGGCTGTCGCGGAACTGGACGTAGTTTTCCAGCGCCTGCAATGCCCCTTTCTTGTCTCCGCGGCGAATCTGGATCTTCGCCATCTGTTGATTGAATTCCACCAGCGATTCCATCAACCCCAATTCCCCGGAAATATCGAGTGCTTTCTGCGTGTAGGTTAACGCCTGGCCGTATTCCCCTTTGTTGTAATAGACGCGTGACGACACGAAGTAAATATGCACTTTATCAAAAGGACCGATCTCGAATTTCTCCGCGTACGATTCGGCCTGCCTGAGCCAATACAGGGCCGAATCCAATTTTCCGGGATCGCGCCCGTAATGCCCGCCCAGGCAAAGCCGTCCCATGCACTGGCCTTTGGCGTAACCGGCATGATCGCTGAGGGCGATGACTTCGCGGCAAGCCATGCCCGATTCATGATAGCGATACAGGTATCCTTCAAAATTGGAACGGTTGAGGATCATTTTTACCCAGTTCACGGTGTCTTTGCTCATGGCGTAATACTGCTCACTTTTCAACAGGTAATACAGTCCTTTTTCAATCTGCGACATGTTGGCGAAAGCGAGCGCCAGCCCGTTGTACGGATACGCCTTTTGCAGGGAATCCCGCTCCGGTATCAATGCTATCGCCGCCAGCAGTTCGGAAACCGCGGAATCGTATTTAGCCATACGGATGTAGTTAAACCCCACGTAGGTTTGCATATCCGCCATTTTCACACTGTCTTTCAGTTTCTTGAATATTTCGAATGATGTACGGCTGGCCTGCTGGCTGGCGATGAAGTTCCCCTGGTACAAATAATACTTGGCGAATACCTCCAGCGCCCTTCCGCGGCCGGACTGCGAACCGGCCTTCTGGCTGAGCGCCATGGCTTCTTCCGCGATTTTGTAAGTGGAATCGTTGCTGTAATCGAAAACCGCCATCGCATAATCGATCAGCGCGGTGATCCTGGCCGTATCGCTTTTGGCGGACTGGATAATTGGCCGGTGAGCCGCGGAAAGTTGTTCCACTTTCTGCGCTGTGGCGGTCTGCGTAAGGAATAGCAACATCAGCAATAGCCGGAAAGCCGGTGCGGCGAAGTGAATGCGCAGCTGCGCCATCGTAAAAAACAGGAAAATCCGGCGCCGGGGAGCGATGGGCATCGAAACGCCCGGCAGCAAAGGCCGGCGGCTTAATGAAGAGAACATACGAAGCATAACTGGTGATCTAAACCGGTTCAATAAATACGGCGACAGGCAACACACCAGTTTGCTATCCCAGGTCAATGAAGCTGCATGACACACAGCGGTATTGTCCCGGAAAAGATCCGGAATGCGCCCGACTGCTCAATAAAATACCAGGAATATGCTGCTAATATGTACTCACGGCTGGTTGCAAGGGCTTGCTGCCCTTTTCAGTAAATCCCGCGATGAGGAACTGGGTAAATATACTCAAATTTTTGTCGTGTGGGAGGAAATTCAGGAAGCGAGGATGACTTTCACGCCACGGTCCTGCAGCATCTGTACGGTGGCGGAATCCACCTGGTTGTCTGTCAGGATGTAATCCACCTGTTCCAGGCTGCAAATGCGGCCGATGCCGCGGCGGTCGAATTTCGAGCTGTCGGCCATTACGACTACCGTTTGGGCCAGGCCGATCATTTTCATATTGAGGCTGGCTTCGGCGAGGTTGGTGATGGACAGGCCGAATTCGGGATCGATGCCGTCGACACCGACGAACAGCACACCGCAGGAGATATCATCGAGCAGGCGTTCGGCGAAGGAGCCGGCGGCGGCGGAAGAGCTTTGATGGATGAGGCCGCCGATCTGGAGCACGTCCACATTCGGGCGGTTGCAGAGCTCGAGGGCAACTTTGAGTGCGGGGGTAATGACGGTGATATGTTTGGACGGGTGAAGGATGCGGGCGAGCTCGAAAACAGTGGTGCCGGAGCCGATGATGATGGAATCGTTATGGCCGATGAGCTCCATGGCGGCGCGGGCAATCTTTTTCTTTTCTTCCATCCGGATGAATTCCTTCTCGTTGATCGGGCGCTCGATGGCGTAGGGGTTTTGCGTGGAGCCGCCGCCTTTGGTGCGGAAGAGGAGTTTCTTTTCTTCGAGGAGCTTGAGGTCTTTGCGGATCGTTACCCCTGACACCTGGAGCATTTCGCTCAGTTCCTGGATATCGACTTTCCCTTTTTCCTGCAGTTCCTGTAAAATCAACTGGTGCCTTTCCGTGATATTCATAGCGTAGCGACTTTCTTAATGTTAAATTACCTTTCATCAAATATACATTTCTATACCTGAATTGTCTAACAACTGATTTTATTTTTATGTTAATGATTGATTTGCAATTCAATCGATCGCAAAGCAAAAACTTAACTTTAATTTATTTTTGTTTAATTAAGTTTAATTTCTACTTTTAGGAAGTTTCAATTCCATTCCATTTCATTCCACGAAACCTGATACCATGACTACTTTAGAAAAAGCAGGCATTCCACGACAACTCATCTGGGGCTACCTCGGCGTTATGATCTTCATGATGGGCGACGGCATAGAACAAGGCTGGCTAAGCCCTTACCTCGTCGACCACGGCATGACTATCCAGCAATCCGCTACCCTCTTCACCATTTACGGCATTACGATCGCCATTTCTGCCTGGTTTTCGGGCGTGCTCGCAGAAGGCTATGGCGTCCGCCGCACCATGGCGCTCGGCCTGCTGCTGTATTGCCTCGGTACGGTAGGCTTCGTAGGTTTCGGCATGCCGCAGCTGAATCAGCCGGTAATGCTCTTTACCTACGCGCTCCGTGGCTTCGGATACCCCTTGTTTGCTTATTCCTTCCTCGTATGGATCGCGTACAGCAGCCCACAGCAGCAGCTCGGCCGCGCGGTGGGCTGGTTTTGGTTCGTCTTTACAGGCGGGCTTAACGTACTGGGCGCCTATTATTCCAGCTGGGCCATCACTAAATTCGGGCACCTGAATACCTTATGGACTTCGCTTTTCTGGGCGCTGCTCGGCGCGGTGTTCGCCTTGTTGCTGAACCGCAGCAAACCGGCGCGGCAGTCCAGCGGCGGGTCTAAAGTGGAAGAGCTCATCAAAGGATTGACGATCGTGAAGGAAGAACCGAAGGTTTTGCTGGGAGGGATCGTGCGCATCATCAACACGACGGCGCAATTCGCTTTCCCCGTATTTCTGCCCATGTACATGGCGCGGCACGGTTTCGACACTACCGAGTGGCTGACGATCTGGGGCACCATCTTCACATCCAACATCATATTCAACCTCATTTTCGGATTCGTGGGCGACCACTTCGGCTGGCGCAACACGATCATGTGGTTCGGCGGCGTGGGCTGCGCACTGAGCACCCTGCTGTTTTATTACGCGCCGCAGATCTGGGAAGGCAGTTACTGGGCGGTAATGGCCGCCGGTATACTTTGGGGCGCCCTGCTGGCGGGTTATGTGCCGCTGACGGCGCTCGTGCCGTCTCTCGTGAAGAAAGACAAAGGCGCCGCCATGGCCATCCTTAACCTCGGGGCGGGATTGCCGGTATTCGTAGGGCCCGCTATCGTAGGGCTTTTTATCGGATCAGCGGGCGAAGAAGGCGTCATCTGGATTTTGGCGGCATTGTATATCGCCAGTGCCATCATCACCCGTTTCATCACCCTTCCCAACAACGCCAAAACCCTCCATCAAACGCAACCTGCAGAAGCAATACAATCCATATAGCATGCGCATTTTAATTACAGCTCCTTACCATCAGCAAGGCATCCGGGAAATCGACCAGCTTTTCGGAGAATCAGTGTACCGGCCCTGGAAACCCAACGGCCGCGCCTGGAACGAATCGGAACTGCTCGGACTGCTGGCGGAAACCCAGGCGGAAGCGCTCATCACGGAACACGACCACGTTACCGCCAAAGTCATCGAGTCGTTCCCGCACCTGAAATTCATCGGCGTCTGCCGCGGAACGCCCAGCAACGTGGCCGTCGACAAAGCCACCGCGCTCGGCATCCCCGTCTTTTTCACACCGGCCCGCAACGCGCAGGCCGTGGCGGAAATGTTCATCTCCAACGTGATCATGCTGCTGCGCAATACCATCCCCGGCATCGACTGGCTCAAAGGCCGCAACTGGCAGGCCGGCGCGCATGATTCCTACCTCCATTTCAAAGGCAACGAACTGGCGGGCAGAACGGTGGGCATGGTGGGATTCGGCGCCATCGGCCAGCTCATCGCCGGCATGATCCGGAATTATCCCTGCAACATCCGCTTCTTCGATCCATATGTAACGGAATACGATCCCGCTTACA
>NZ_CALNBI010000313.1 GCF_937874145.1 uncultured Chitinophaga sp.
TGCGCGGTTGCGGGGCGATACGAACTGGCAGAGAATGGGCATGTTGTTGGCGTCGAACATCCCGAAGCCTGCACCGAAGAAGAATGCCGCGGCCACGAGGAAGGCCACCGAGCCCCCCAGCCCCAGGAACAACAAAGCCGGAATGGTGAGCGACAAGCCGATGGCGCTGGTGTACACCCGCCCGCGGACGTTGTGCTGCACCCAGCGGTCCGACAGCAAGCCTCCCGCCACGACGCCGATCAGCGACGAAGCCGCGATCGTGATCGTAGCCAGCGGACCGGCCTCGCTCATGGGAACGTCGAGGCTGCCGGCGAACAAGGTAGGCAGCCAGTTTTTGATGGCCCAGCCGGGAATGCTGGGGATGGAGAAGTAAAGGAAGATCACCCAGAACGGCAGCAGCTTCAGCAATCCGCGGAGGCCACCGAACAAGGGTTTCCGCATTTGCGACAACGGTTCCGCCGGATATTCGGGCCGCTTTTCGTGCAGCAGCAGCATCAGCACCGCCGCATATACGATCCCGGCCAGCCCGAACCAATGGAACGTAGCCTGCCAGGAAGCTGCCGCGGCGATAGTGGCGCCAAAGCCGCCAAGGGCCTGGCCCATGTACAGCCCTGTCATATGAATCCCCACGGCCAGGGAGCGCGTGGAGCCGGTATGGTAATCCGCGATGAGGGATAATGCCGCCGGAATGTAGAGCGCTTCGCTCACGCCCATGATGGCGCGGAGCGTATATAACTGCCAGAAACCATCGGCATAGCCCATGAGCAAGGTCACGGCGGACCAGACGAACAAACTGCCGGTAATGAGCCATTTACGGTTGAAACGGTCGGCCGCAAGCCCCGACAGTGGCGACATGAGCCCGTATATCCACAGGAACACCGCCATGAGACGCCCGAAGTTGGTGGCGCTTTCCAGTTCATGAATATCGGCCTGAATGGCCGGCCGCATGGTAGACAGCATCTGCCGGTCGAGGTAATTGAGCAGCGCCACTATCCAAAGGAGCGCCACCACGAGCCATGGGTAATATCTTGCGTTTTTCATCGTTCCGTTTCTTCCGTGGTAAGTTTAAATCTAGTCAAATAAAATCACTCCGCCGTGCGCACGCGTGGCGTCCGCGTGCCGGGGCGCGCTTCGCCGCCGGGCAATACGTACATTCCGTTCCACTTTACGAGCGGCGTGGTCACGGGCGCCCAAAGGCTCGCGTTCGGATTAGCGGCGGCATCCGCGCGTTTCTCCGTGGGAATGTGGCCACCCACCGCCCAGCTGTCCTGACCCGGGTCGTAGGTATAAATCGTATCCGGGAACCCTGGATGGTTTTCGCGCAACGTGGCGGCTACGGCGGCATCCGCGCCGGAATCGCCGCCGAAGATGCTAAGATTTCCGTTGGCATCCGTTGCCGCGGGCGTGGGCGCCGCTACAACGGGCGCTGGCAGGGAAGCGCAGGCGCGCCAGCCGCTGCCGGGATCGTACCGGTAAGCGTCGCGGAGGTATCCGCGGGCGCCGTTCTCGAAAGCTGCACCGCTGAAAAGGAAGAACGACGCCCCGGAGGCGCCGGCTACGCCCAGCATCCGCGCGGGCCCGGGCCAGGATGGGAGTTGCTGCCAGGAAAGGCTGTCGGCCGACAGGTCGAGCATGTAAAAATCAGCCGCAGCATTCTTGCTGTCGGGCGCATGCAATCCCCCGGCCACATACACCTTATCGCCCGCCATCGCGCCGCAGGTATTGGCCAGCGGCACGGGCAACGAGGGAAACGGTATTGTTTCGAGCCGGCCGTTTTGCCATTTCAGGAGGAATACGTCCGCATAATGCGCTTCCGCATTGCTGCCGCCGATGCAAAGCAGCCCTTCTTCCGTACTCACGGAAACGCCGTAACCCAGGGGGCGCGGGAGCTTCCCGGCTTCCTTCCAGCTACTGTCTTTACTTTCCAGCACAAACACTTTATCGTACCAGGTTTTCACGCCGCCGTTCCAGGGCGTGCCGCCATCGGGGAAATTGCTCCCGCCCGCCACCAGCAACGCACCGTTCGATACACCTGCGAAAGACCCGGCAAAGCCCGTGGCGTCAGGGATGGGCGGCAGCGTATCCCAACGATACGCCGCCTGCCCTGTTTTCATATCACGTAAACAACTTGTTGTCATACCACACATCCATAACAGGAATATTAAACAATAATTTTTCATACGCTACAGTTGATGCAACGCCTGCACTTCCGCTTCCGTGAGGGCTTTGCGGTAAATGATCACGTCGTCGATCTGACCGTTAAAATACGAGGAATTCGCCGTCGCCCCTTCCTGGAAGCCGATTTTGAAATCCTGCCCGTTCGAAACGTTGCGCAGCGCAGGCGCGGTGGACATGCCCACGCGGATACCGTCGATGTACACCAGGGTAGTGAGCCCGTCGCGCACCGCCACCACATGATGCCAGGCGCCGTCATTCACGTTGCCCGTTCCGCCGAGGTTCATAATGGTGGAACCTGCGCCGTCTTCAATGCAGAAGCGCATCTGCCGGTCGCTGGTATTATCGTTAAGGCGCAACCAGGTCTGGTTATCCTTGCTCCCTGCCCGACCGGATTCCTGCCAGAGCATCATGCGCGAGGTGGAACTCGTCTTCACCCAAACAGATACCGTATAATTGCCAGTTCCGAAGTTCATCGATGCATGGTCGGCGAGCAGGATGCCGGAAGCGCCGTTGAATGTAGCGGTCTGCCCCGTATTGCCCAAACGGTCCGTTTGCCCGAACGTAACGCCTCCGCCTACCGCGGATGTTGCGATCGCATTGGGCCCGGCATCCACCGCGGTATAGTTGAAGGGAACGAATGCCGAAAGGTCGCCCGCGGGAACCACCAGCAGAAATTTATCTACGGATTTCGTATTCGTATTGAAAGGATTGCGCACGGTCAGCGTTACTTTATAACGCCCCGGCTGCGAGAACGTGAATTCAGGCTCCTGTTCGTCCGAAGTGAACGTTTCCGCGCCTTCCACTTTCCATTCCCATGCCGAAGGCAAGCCGATAGACGCATCTTTCAACCGGATCTTGCCGCCGGCATACGTAGCGGGCTGATCGCTCGTAAAATCGGCGCTGATGGAAGAAGGATCGAGTATCCGGATGAAATTCTCCTTCACCACCTCGTCGGTAAACTGCGGATTAGAAGCCTTGAGGGTTACGCGGTAGAACCCGGTATCGGTAAACCGCATGACGGGATGCTGCACCGTGGAACGCAATGTTGCGCCGCCAGCCACCGGCGTAAACTCCCAGGCCCAGGTCTCCGGACGGCCGGCGCTGGTATCCCTGAACTGCACGTCTTCCTGCTGGAAATACACCGCCGCGGCCGACTTGAAATCGGCGCGCACGCGGTTGTAATCCACTTTGATATACGCTTTTTTGGTAAGCACTTTTTCCATATCCTTATTCCTGACCTCCAGCGTTACTTCGTAAGTACCGGGCTGGTCGTAGATCACTTTCGGGGCCGACAGCGTGGAGGCTTCCGGCGTACCGCCTTCGAACGTCCAGCTCCAGTGCGTCACGTATCCGTCGGAATAATCCTTGAACACGATGCTGTCGCCCGCGCTGATCTCCTGTTTGTCGGATTCGAAGATCACTTCACGGATAACGCCGTCTGCCGGCGCGTCGTCTTTCTTACAGGCGGCGAACAGCAGCGCCGCGAGGCAAAAAAACAGGTAACGGGAATTTTTCATTTGTTAGCTTTTGTGAGGGGAATGATGGCCGGACGCAACGCTCCCCTGCAGGGAAGCTCCTGCAGCACGCAGCGTTTCCGCGAACCGGATTTCTTCGAGATAAAGGCGGATGTCTTCCGCCTGCTGCGGGCTCAGCTGTGCCAGCGGCAGCCGGCACGGCCCGAGGTCGGTACCCAGGATTTTCAGGATGGCCTTCTGCGTAGGGATCGGCGAATAACGCCCCAGGCAGCGGATCATGCGCACCGCTTCATATTGCCATTGCTGCGCCGCCTGTATATCGCCCGCTTCGAACGATTCGATCACCTTGCGGTACAGCGGTGCGGCGAATGTGTAGGTACTGCCGATAGCGCCCTTCGCGCCCACGGCCAACGCGGGCAGCAGCAGCTCGTCGTACCCGAAAAGGATATCGAATTTGCCGTTGCCGTATTGTACGCAGGACTGGTACTCATGCAGGGTAGACGCCGTGTATTTGATGCCCGCCAGGTTGGGGATCGCTTTTTCCGCCAGTTGGAGGAATTCCAGCAGATCCATGGCCACGCCTGTAATCGCGGGTATATGGTAATAATAGAAAGGCATCTCAGGCGCGGCGGATGCGATCTGCGCCATGCAGTCGGTCAGGTTTTGAGCCGACGATGGCTTGAAGTAAAACGCTGCCACGGCGGAGATAGCATCCGCGCCGATGCGCTGCGCGTGCTCCGCCAGCTTGCGCGCCTCCGCGATGGCCGGGTGGCCCACATGCACCAGCACCAGGCAACGTTTGTTAACGGCTTTCACATACGCCTCCGCGATCTGCATCCGCTCTTCGATGGTGAGGTTGGGCCCCTCGCCATTGGTGCCGCAGATGAACACGCCCTTGACGCCGTCGGCGATCAGCTGGTCTACCAGCGAAGGGATGCGCGTCAGGTCGGGAGATCCGTCTGCGTGAAAAGAGCTGAATGTGGCGGCGATCAATCCTTGAATTCTCATGATGTGGTGTGTCGGTTTTAACGGGTTATCCAATTGGTATAAAATTTTTTGAGTACGAGGCTGTAATTCCAGCCTGTGTTGTCTTTCGTATTGGTTTCGTAAAGGCAGTAAATGATATTGCCCGGGCCTGCCGCCAGGTCGCTGTACCCGGAAGCCCCTGGGTTCAGTACTTTCGAAACCGTCCAGGTCTAGATCGGAAGAGCACACGTCTGAACTCCAGTCACC
>NZ_CALNBI010000314.1 GCF_937874145.1 uncultured Chitinophaga sp.
TACTCTGTCGCGCAGTGACGGCGCAGGTTTTGACGACGGTATGGCGCTGGTGGATCGTCTGGTGCTGTTGCTGGATGGTTGCGGACAGGCGTTCTTTGACCCGGCGAATCCTGTGCCGTGAGGAATTTGAAGCCGGTAAGCCATACAACAATAACTAGGATGAGCCTGTCGTGATACAGTGTTATGTTACGTAGTGCTATGAAGACAAAGTTTAAAGTTTATTTGTTGGCCTAATCCATTATTGGTTCTTTAGATCAATCACGCATGGCCCGTCAGGGCCGCGAATTATTCATTTAGCAATCGCCCAGTGTAGTGCCGACAGCCCTTGGCGCGGTCCGGAATTCTTTCAGTATGCCGATCGTTAGGATAGATGTATGCCAGGACGCGGAGTGTCGGAGAGAATGTACGTCGGGCTATATCCAACGTTTCTGCCATTTTTCAAACCGTAATAAATACGTATTTTGCTGGAAGACGGCAGAGAATTAACCGAACCCATCAACCTATACTTTAATGACGACAATATCCCTGCAGCCGCCTTATCCATGCTGCACAGACACGGACACCGATTCCGTGAAGAATGATCGCTATACCCAAAGTTCGTTCCCGATCAACAAGTCTATTGCTTTAACCTAATCCTGAATACACCATGCGTTCCAGTATAAGAGGTTTCAGTACATTCCTCTGGTTTATTTTCCTAGCCGCCTGCTATGCTTTTTTAGATATCGGAAAACAACAAATTAACAACGAGCTCATCTTTTTCCTCCATCACCTGTTGATGGGTACCATTTTCATCATTTCCATCCCAATCCCGGATTTACTGTTGAGAAAGAAAATCCGGCAGGAGGATTGCCCGGTAGTCAGATGCCGCAGAACGTTTTTGTTGCCGAAAAGCTGGTTGATGCGGTGTTTTATGGTGGTGGATGAAGGCGAACGGAAAAGGATCTTCAGTAAACTTTCGCTTAGTAAATCCCCCCGCAAACAAACGATCCATTACTACAAGACTTTCGATGGGCAATACAAGGCGGTTGACGGGATTGGTGTCCTGATCAGGCTGGTTATCATCGCCGCTTTGTATTTCGTGCTCAGGTACGCTCTGCCGATATGGGATATCACTCTTGACAATCGTTAAGTCCGCCGCTGATAGCGGAACTTATAAAATAATCTCAACCTTTTATACTTGTACTGGAACACGCCGTAACGAATGCCTGGCACCATCTGCCTGGCTACCCCATCCAAAAAAATCTTTAAAAATTTTCCCGCCTCAATTCCGGTATCGATTTTGTGTGAAAAAGACGCAACTCATCGTTCCACACTGCATTTGATTTACTTAAACATATATTTATAATAATATATTAAGCTTATAATCAATGCGTTCGGCCACCGGGCGTTTTGAAATATAGGAATTAACCATATATTTACACTGCGGTTTACCTATACCGACAACCTATGCAAACTGAACGTCCGAAGAAGCCCTTGTTGCTGCCGATTTTTGGCGCCCATCAGCGAGCGGATGCCATTTGCCCCAACTGAAAAGAAGAAAGAACACTTAACAGACTATCGTATGGATATTATTGCGTACCAGGACTTTCACGCCATTCGCCTGAGCGATTTCTATGACGGTCCTGATTACCAGGAGGTGGAAGATTACGACTTCATGGGGGAAATTTGGGTAGGAGAGCTTTGCGGCTTCAATACCTTCCTGCGGCCCGTTTCACTCCCGAACGAAACCCGGGCAATTTCCCTGGATTTTACCAAAGACCACGACGGCATGGCGCTCCGCGTGCTGGAAGCCCTCGAGCTTCCGATCCCCGCAAATTGCACGCAATCCCAAATGACCGACATCTGCGGCGAACCCAGGAAAGTCGTAAAACTCGCGAAAGACACGGTGACCATGGACTTCGTCATCGGCGACCGCTGCAGGTACCTCGTGTCCTGCACCATTCATCAACAAAACGGTCTCATGTACCTCGACGTCGTAAACGAAACCGGCGTTCTTCAAAAATCTGCAAAAAAGAAAAAAACGAAAGAGGAAAAAATTTAGATTGCAGTATTAAATAATTACTATACCGTGAGAAATTATTTCCTTGTCATTGTTTGTTCACTTGTCATGCCAGCCCTTGCGGTAGGGCAGGATAGCCTGCTGGCGAAGGCAGAGGCGTTACCCAATAAATATCTTCAACAGGTTACCGCGAAATCCAAACGCTATGAAAAGCAAGTTGAAAAACGTGCTTCGAAAGCCCTCAGGCGGATGATCCGGCTGGAACAGAAGATGGCGGCCAAACTCACGAAAGTGGATTCGATGGCCGCTAAGAATATCTTCACGAACTCGCTGGATTCCATGCAAAACCTCCAGGCAAAGATAAAGGGCAAAACGCAGGCCCTGACCAGCGCCCTGAATGGCAATACCGGCGGGTATCTCGATACGCTCGCCAATACCCTGGGGTTCTTGAAAGGGGCCGGCGGCCTGCTCGGTTCTGTTAGTAAAACCAAAGATAAACTGGGCAAATCCTTCGGCCAGGTGAAATCGCTGCAAGATAAACTGCAACAGGCCTCCCAGATCCGCAACTATATCCGCGAACGCCGTAACCTCCTGAAATCCCAGTTGGGGCAGTACACAAATATGGCAAAGGATCTTCAGAAGGTCAACAAAGAAGTATATTACTACGCGCAACAACTCAAGGAATACCAGTCCATATTCAGCGATCGCAAAAAAGCGGAAGCCAAAGCTATGGAACTGTTACAGAAATTGCCGGCGTATAAGGATTTCATGGCCCGTAATTCCCAGATTGCAAGGTTATTCAATTTGCCAGGAGTGAACAGCAGTGTGAATGTGGAAGAACAACTGGCGGGATTGCAAACCCGTTCGCAGGTGGAACAATTGATCCAGCAACGTTTAGGCGGCGGCGGTCCCAACGCTTCCCAGGCCATCCGACAGCAGATGGATGCCGCCCGTTCGCAAATTGATGAGCTGAAAAAGAACTTCCCCGACCTCGACAATGCCGCTGAAATGCCCGATTTTAAACCGAACGAAATGAAAACCAAAAGCTTCCTTTCCCGGCTTGAATTCGGCGCGAATGTTCAGTTTCAAAGGTCCAACCAATTCTTCCCATCCACCGGCGATTTCGCCGGACAGGTCGGTTATCGTTTTAGTAAAAATGGAATTATCGGCCTCGGCGCGGCTTACAAACTCGGAATGGGTACCGGATTTAATAATATCCGTTTCTCCCACCAGGGCATCGGTGCGCGGTCATTCGCAGATTATAAATTGAAAGGCACCTTTTTCGTGAACGGCGGTTTTGAATATAACTATAACGCCGCCTTTAGTAACCCCGGACAATTATCCAACGCTAAATCCTGGACCCGCAGCGCGCTGCTGGGTATTGCCAAAAAATACAAAATCAACAACAAGCTGAAAGGCAATATGACCCTGCTGTACGATTTCCTCCATAACAGCCAGGTCCCACGCACAGATCCGGTTAAGTTCAGGGTCGGCTACAATTTTTAGCCAACATACACAATTCAAGTTTGCACCTGGAAGGGTGAAAGACATGACACATTAGTAAATTACACATTCGAGTGTTGAGGTCATTCTAGTGCCAAATATTTACGTATTGGTGATTTATTTTCCGGATATTTCAAAAAGATGCTCGTTAAATTTGAAGTATGGAACGGAATAATTTATTTTTATAGAGAAGATGCGGAAAATTATGACTTGTAATTTGTGTTCCCTGGCCTGGTTGGCCCGAGGCGGGGAGACCAGCGGCAAACCAACTTGCATGTATGTGAAAGCCGCCCGGCGCTCCCTGCCTCAGGTCCTTAAAATCGTCTCCGTGCCATGATCAGCGTCACTGCCGCCATACAACAAATTGCCGCCTGCCGGACGAGTTGGGGCAAATCCACCATCTCCATCTCCGACGCCTCAGGCTGCGTCCTCGCGGAACCGCTGGTGCATACCTCCACCGAAAACGGACAATCCCCTCAAGCATTCACCACAGGCACCCAGCTTTCCAGCCGCCACCTGGCCGCCATAAACCAGGCAGGCATCCCGCGGGTGTCGGTATTTACTCCGCCATCAGTGGCGTTCATCGGTTTAGTGGAAGGCGAGGGGTTGCCCATTCCGCAGACCAATAAGCTCACGATCGAAGGTGCATTAGCGAACTACCGCATCCCGCTGCGCGAAGCGGTGTTCCCGGCGGCAGGGTCTCCGGGCCTCATAAAGGCCGTGGAGTCATCACTCGATGCCGATTTACTAATCCTGTGCGGCAACATACTCCCGAAAATTTTCCTCGACGCCGGGGTAGAACCCGTTTTCAACCGCGTGAAAGCGCATCCCTGCCAGGCTTTTTGGTTCGGTTACAGCCCCACCAAAACCCGCGTGATGTTGATGCCTTCAAACCCTTTCGCCGTGCAGGTGGCATCGCGCCTGTTCCTGGAATCCTACATCCGCGCCTGCTGGGGGATGAAAGCTATCCGCCCCTGGTGGCTGCCTTATGCAGAACACCGGACCCCCATCGTGCCGCAGGATGAATACGTACCCGCCGTTACCATGCACCGGAACGGACTGAAAATCCGCGCGACGTCCTTCTCAGGGCACACGGATCTTGGCTCAGCCGCGCAGGCCGACGGCTTCCTTTGCCACAGCATCGAAAACGGCAGCCTGGAGCCCTCGTCCCTCGTGCCATTCTACCCCTGGACCGATCCCTCCTGAAATAAAGAACCCGTTGCGCTCAGTAACAACTGATCCGCAACGGGTCCATCTATATTGCCTGTAGAAATTCTCTAGTTAAACAGCCGCACCTTGATGCCCAATCCAAAGTTGCCGCCATACGCATCGAGGCCGGCGGGCTGGTTGGTGTAACTCGCCTGCACCTGGATCGAGTTCTTGAACTGGAAGCCCACGCCGCCTGTCACCGCCTTATTGGTATGATATAAGCCAAACACGTTCACCAGGTTACGCGCGAAACTCACCCTGGCGCCCGCATCAACCACACTTTTCGAGTTCAGCATCGCCCGGAAGCTTACTAACGGCTCGATGGACGAAATTTTGTAACTCCGCGTCCCGAACTTATAGGAGGCGGTGACCGCGAAAGTGGCCTGCCCGCGGGGCTCCGCGTCATCGATATTTTTGAAAGTGCGGGTGATATTGGGCATGGTAGCCTGCAACGTCAGTTTCTGGTTGGTATAAGCTATACCGAGGTCGGCACCGATAGCGTTTTTATAACCTTCGTACCCCTTGAGGGCATGCTCAGCCGGGGTGCCGGGCTTCAGGCTTTC
>NZ_CALNBI010000315.1 GCF_937874145.1 uncultured Chitinophaga sp.
CGCCGAGGTCCATCCCCGGTGCTTCGAGCGTATACCAGAGGATGTGGCCCACGCCGGTGCCGTCGGGGCCCAGTTGGGGGCTTACGCCGTCCGGCAGGGTGCGGGTGGCGGTGCCGAGCCTTTCGAGCACGCGCTCGCGGGCCCAGTAGATATCGGTGTCGTCTTCGAAAATGACGTAAATGAAGCTCATGCCGAACATGGAGGAGCCGCGCACGTATTTGATCTGCGGGAGGCCCTGGAGGTTGGTCACGAGGGGATAGGTGATCTGGTCTTCCACCAGCTGCGGGCCGCGGCCCATCCATTCGGTGAAAACGATCACCTGGTTTTCGGAAAGGTCGGGGATGGCGTCTACCGGGTTCGTTTTCACGGCGTACCATCCCCAGCCGAACAGCAGGGCAGCCAGCACCAATACGGTGACGCGGTTGCGGACCGACCATTCAATGATCCTGTGTATCATATGTCTGCGTTAGGTTTTAGTGACGCTCGTACCGGCAGCAGCCAGGCAGTTGCTTGTAAACGGAATCGGCGGCCTTGAACGGACCGGAATCGTGGCCCGATTGCGCGATCTTCTTCCGGATATCTTCCGTTTTTACGCTGTCGGTATTGAGTTTCACCGTCATCGTTTTGGACTTTACATCCCACACGGCGGTGGATACGCCGGGTACGAGGGCGGCTTTTTCGATGCGTTTTTTACACATGTTGCAGTTGCCGGAAACGGTGAACGAGTCGGTTTTCAGGGATTGCGCGGAAGCTTTGCCCGCGAAGAATACGGACATGGGAAGGGCGATGAAAGAGAGGATCTTTTTCATGATAAAAAGTTGAATGGTGGTAAATGGAACAGGTTGATTTCTGATGCGAAACGGTGTTGGGGAAACCGTTATCAGATCCTGAAATGACAGTGGAGAATATGGGCCGGCACCGGCGGCGGGGGAGGTGGTGCGGGGTCTGCAGGCGGTGCGGGAGCGGCGATTTCGTATAAAGGCAGCGTAGCTACCGGGAAATCGGCGGCCTGCGCAACGGCCTGCATGGCCAAAAGGGTTTTGGCGGTAAGTTCCTGGTCTTTTTCGAGTTTGACGGTGCGGTGAACGTCCTTGCAGCCTTTCATACTGCAGGATTCGCCGCAGGCGTGGGATTCCTCATCGTGCCACAGGCTCACGTCCACCAGCTTTTCCATGCAATAATGCATATGGAAAGTGGCGCCGGTGGAAGAGCTCACATAGAGCAGGGCCAGAAAGATCGTGAGGAGTTTCTTCATGCAACACAAATGTATGGGGCCGCCCCGGCAGAAGTGTTACATAATTTTGCAAAGTTTTTATATTCTGCTGAAAAACTATCTTGCAGGATAATTTTACCATTCGCATGACTACAAATCCGCAGCCCAGGCACCAGGCCATCATCGATGCCACGGAAGCATACGTTAAAAAAGAACTGGAAGGCGCCGAAGGCGGGCACGACTGGTGGCATATCTACCGCGTGTGGCAACAGGCAATGCAGATTGCATTGCAAGAAGAAGTGAACCCTTTGGTGGTGGAGCTCGGCGCATTGCTGCATGATATCGCCGATTCGAAGTTTCATGGCGGCGACGAGGAACTGGGGCCGGCGAAGGCGGCGGCATTTCTGCAGTCACAGGGTGCAGGAGAAGATGTGATCGAAGCGGTGACGCAGATCATCCGGCACATTTCCTTTAAGGGCGGAAACGAAGCGCGCGCCTACTGGTCGGCCGAGCTGGCCGTGGTGCAGGACGCCGACAGGCTCGATGCACTGGGCGCGGTGGGCATCGCAAGGGCTTTCAATTATGGAGGGTTCCGCAACCGCCCGCTATACGATCCCGCGATCGCGCCGGACATGCACATGTCGAAGGAGGCATACAAGTCATCGGCCGCGCCTACCATCAATCACTTTTACGAAAAACTGCTGTTGCTGAAAGACCGGATGAATACCTCCACCGGCAAAGCCCTCGCGGCATCGCGGCACGCCTTCATGGAGCAATACCTGGAACAATTCTACAGTGAGTGGAACGGACAGGCGAAATAGCTACACCACCGTCCTGCAGTATTTTTTGCGGTATTCCTGCGGGGTAAGTCCCGTTACTTTCTTGAACACGGAACGGAAGGTCTTCAGGTCATTATACCCTACGTCGTACATCAGCGTGCTGATATTCTGCGCATTGCTTTCGAGCGCTTTTTTGGCGGATTCTATCTTGACGCGCTGCAGGTATTCCAGCGGCGTGTTGTTGGTAGCGTTTTTGAAACGGCGGATGAAGTTCCGTTTGCTCATGCTGGTCTGCTCCGCGATCTGCTCTACCGAAATGGGCAGGTGGTAGTTTTCTTCGATGAAGAGCTGGGCGCGGAGGATCTGATCGTCTTCGTGCCGCCGCTGCCCCTGGAACACCATGAAATGCGCCTGGTTGACGCGGTCGATGTCGATGGAGAACATCTTGCTGAGGATGACGCCCATTTCTTTATGACAGAATTTCTCTACCATGTACAAAACCAGGTTAAGGCTGGAAAATGCCCCCCCGCTCGTATAAATCCCGTCTTCATCCGTAATCACCTTGTCAGACAACACCTTTGCGGCCGGGTACCGCTGTTGCATGTCGGAGATCGCCTGCCAGTGGCTGGTGCAGGACTTCCCGTCCAGCAGCCCGGCTTCGGCCAGGAAGTAGCTCCCCAGGCAAAGGCTCGCCACTTCCGCCCCCATGTTCCGCATCTCATTCAACCACGGCGCTATGCCCGCGTTCTTCGCCAGCACCTGGTCGGGCCGGCCATGGAACGCCGGCACGATCACCAGATCCGTGTCTTTCACGTCGTCCATGGATTTGTAGCAAAAAAATAAGGCAGGTACGTTCAGCTGGATATGCTTCACCTTTTCACTCACCAATTCCACCTTGAAGGGCGGCTCCTTGCCAGCCTGAACCGATAGCGCATTTGCGCCTTCAAACACATCCAGCACGCCTGCGATGGCCGAGAGGATGGCTTCTTCGTAAATGACCAGTGATACAGTTTTCATGGTGTTTTGTGCATTAACGCTGATAAAGGTAAAGGTTTACCCTGGCACAAAACACCCCTCATTTTGGCACATACAAGACCCGGGAACACTGATTTGTTTGTGTAGACGGCCATTGTACGCGCAATAAAATATTGATTGATAATTGTACGAAGTCTGGTGTGTCTCAAATGCCCCTGTTGTTTGTCACAGCGGCACAATCGCTTCCGCCGGGTAACAAAGCGACGGGGCGCCCCTTCCGCAGGAACACCCCGTTACGCCGGCGCAAAACGCCTTATTTCGCGAAGAAATTATAGAAGTTGAAATCCGTCATAGGCGCATCTTTATACCCGATCCCCCGGCCGATGGTCACAATCTGCCCGCGGTGGTAAGTGCTGTGATTGAATACATGCAGGCCGTACTGCACCAGCGGCCGGAAGCCCTTCACCCAGGGGGAATCATAGAACAGCTCGCCCGTAGCTGCATCATCTTCCAGCGTATCCGTAAACGCCACCAGGCGCTCCGAAGTTTCCAGCAGGCCCTCGATAATGGAATCGAAATCGCCGTCGTAATGCTCGGCGTCGATCGGTACGTATTCTTTTTGGCAGATCATGGACAGCCAGTAATTTTCCGTAGCCCAGATATGCAGCAGCGTGGCGCGGATGCTGCTGAAGCTGGACGGTACCGTGACATACATATTATCTTCCGGCTTCGTGCGCAGCCAGTTGGCCAGCGTGGTATTGGCCCAAAGGTTATAGGAAGCGTAGTCCTGCAGCAGGGCGGATACGGTAAGAGCGGGAGCGGCGGTGGTGAAAGTGGATAGCATGAGAATGGTTTTTTTGTTTGTTAAGTCAAAGGTCCCGCCGGGATATGACAACCCTGTGTCAGCAGGCATCGGGAAAAAAAAGATTTTTTCCTGCTGACATAAGGTTGTCACTCCCCATGATTTGCTTTGTGTCAACAAACAAAAAATCACCATCATGAACACTACTATCCAGGCTGCCGCCTCCGTACTGACGCCCGAACAGATCCGCTTCCATTGGCAGGGCCACCGCGGGCTTACCCGCCGCGTGATCGACGCATTCCCTGAAAAGGAATTATATGAATTCAGCATCGGCGGCATGCGCCCCTTTGCCACGCAGGCCATGGAGCTGGCGCTGATCGCGGCCAAAGGGCTCAACGGGTTCCTGACCGATAATTGGAACGACGCCACCACCGACGCGATCTCCGGCCGCGTCAAGGATTATACGCCTCCCGCCACCAAAGCGGAGCTTCTTCAACTTTGGGATGATATTACTGCGGAAATCGACCGCGTTTGGCCGCAGATTCCCGTTGAGCGCTGGAACGAAGTGGTAAACGCATTCGGGTATGGCGAGCAGCCCATGTACGGATCCTGGTTTTACTTCCTCGACAACGAAAACCATCACCGCGGGCAGGGGTATGTATACCTCCGTTCCCTCGGCATAGAGCCCCCTCCGTTCTGGGACCGTTACTAAGCCATTGAACCATGCTGTAACTGGAGAAGCCCCCGGCCGGGGGCTTCTTTTTTTTAATATGCGGAAAGCAGTATTTATGGTTTATTTCCAATCAGGTCCGGTACCCGGGTATTCTATCCTTCAATTTCCACCCGCACCGTATAAGGGTTTGGCGGTAAATGAATGTTAGTTGGTCGGTTCACTGTATTGGGTTGAAACTCGGCGGGAGGGAAGAATGTTACATTTTTTTTAGATATTGGTCCTGATAAACCCGTCTACCATGCAGCTCCGATTCCTATTTACGGCGATATTTATTCTGATGATGCAGGCCCCCCGCGCCCAGGAGCCTCCGTTGCGCGTGGCGTTAGCCGGCATCTCGCACGGCCATTCCGGCTGGATCCTCGGCCGTACGGGCAAAACCGACGTGATCGTAGCCGGTATCTGGGAACCGGATACGGCCCTCGCGGCCAAAGCGCAACGCCAGTACAAGCTCCCCGCCAGCCTGTTCCATACCAGCCTCCCCGCCATGCTCGACGCCCTGAAGCCCGACGCCGTGCTGGCCTTCGGTTCCGTATACGCCCACCTGGAGGTAACGGAGGCCGCAGCGCCCCGGGGCATCCACGTCATGGTGGAAAAACCGCTCGCCGCCAACCTGGCCCACGCGCGGAAGATGGAGTCCCTCGCCCGGAAGCACCGCATCCATCTGCTCACCAATTACGAAACCAGCTGGTATCCTTCCGTGCATACGTCCCTCCGCCTTGCGGCCGACAGCAACCTGGCCGGCGCCATCCGCATGGCGCGCTTCAACCACGGCCACCAGGGCCCGAAAGAGATCGGCTGCGGCCCCGAATTCCTCGCCTGGCTCACCGATCCGGTTCTTAACGGCGCCGGCGCCCTCAACGATTTCGGGTGCTACGGCGCCAATATCATGACGGCCCTCATGCGCGACAAGGCCCCCGTTTCCGTTTCCGCAGTGATCCAGGCCTCGTGGAACTGGACCTTCAACCGGAAAGACATGGAGCTCTACGGCGACAAAACCTCCTTTTCCGCCCCGGACGCCGCCACGCTCATCACCCGCGGCCCCAACGGCCGCCCGCAGGAACGCAGCGTGACGGCGAAAGAAGCGCAGGTCTACACCGATCCCTTCGTATATTTGGCGGCGGTAGTGCAGGGCAGGGAAACCGTGGCGCCCTGGAGCCTCTATTCCCTCGAAAACAACGTGATGGTGGTACGCATCCTGGAAGCGGCCAAAATCTCCGCGAAAACCGGAAAATCCGTCCGCCCCTGACATTGGGCACGACATTTGCCCGGGCTTCTTGAAATGTTAACAATTCCTCTGCGGAAATTGTAATAGTATTGGACAAAATGCAGCACATGGAACCCAACGATCAACCGGAAAAGCCAGTCATTTCTACCAAGGTGGATGCTTTCTTTTTAAGCGTCTACGATATCTTCCGGTTTATCAGCCGCTTTTTTCGTGAAGTGCTGCGCCCGCCGTTCGAAGTGCAGGAGTTCATCCGGCAGTGTTTTATGGTCGGGTATAAGTCGCTCGCGCTGATCAGCCTCACCGGATTTATCACCGGTCTTGTATTCACCAAGCAAAGCCGCCCCTCGCTGGCGGAATTCGGCGCCACATCGTGGTTGCCTTCCCTCATTTCCATCGCCGTGATCCGCGCCCTCGCGCCCCTCGTGACCGCGCTCATCTGCGCCGGCAAGGTAGGGTCCAGCATCGGGGCCGAACTGGCCTCCATGAAAGTGACGGAACAGATCGACGCCATGGAAGTGTCGGCCATCAACCCTTTCAAATACCTCGTGGTCACGCGGATACTGGCGTGTACCGTCTGCCTGCCGCTGCTCATGTCGTACACGGCGCTCGTAGGCATGATGGGGTCGTATCTCGACATCCACCTCAACGAACAAACCAGCATCACCGCCTTCTTCGCCAAGGCCTTCGCCAATATCTCGTTCCTCGACCTGTTTTCATCGTTCTTCAAATCCGTGTGTTTCGGATTTACGATCGGCGTCGTGAGCTGCTACCAGGGCTTCAACGCCTCGCAAGGCACCACAGGCGTGGGTAAGGCGGCCAACGTGGCGGTGGTGATCTCCATGTTCCTGATATTCATCGAAGAAATCGTGATCGTGCAGATCATCAATTCGATCCGGTAAAAATTGAATATGAAAACATTTACGCCAGAAATAGATTGGGATGACGTCGTCATCAGCATCCGCGGGCTTTTCAAGTCCTTCGGTTCCAACCACGTACTGCGCGGCGTGGACCTCGACCTGCACAAGGGAGAGAACATCGTGGTGCTGGGGCGCTCGGGAACGGGTAAATCGGTGCTTATCAAGATCATCGCCGGCTTGCTGAAACCCGATGCGGGCACGGTCAACGTTTTGGGGCAGGAAGTTCCCGCTCTGGGAACCGCCGAGCTCCGCGAGCTGCGCCTGAAAATCGGGTTCTGCTTCCAGAACGGCGCGCTGTACGACAGCATGACCGTCGGCGAAAACCTCGCCTTCCCCCTCAAGCGCAACGATCCGAAAATGACGGCCGACCAGCGCCGCCGCCTCATTGATATCGTGCTCGACGCCGTGGGCCTGTCGCAAACCATCAACCAGATGCCGGCCGAGCTTTCCGGCGGCCAGCGCAAACGCATCGGCATCGCGCGGACGCTCATCCTGCGGCCCGAAATCATGCTGTACGACGAGCCCACCGCCGGCCTCGATCCCATCACCTGCACGGAGATCAACGATCTCATCAACGAAGTGCAGAAAAGATTCAAAACGAGTTCCATCATCATCACCCATGACCTCACCTGCGCCCGCACCACGGGCGACAAGATCGCGGTCATGAAAGAAGGCAAGTTCATCCGGAAAGGAGATTTCGAAACGGTATTTTCCGATAACAGCGACGAGCTGATCCGGGAGTTTTATGATTACAATTTCACTCAGTAAACCATGGACGATAAAAGCACAAAAAGAGGCGTAGTCGTAGGCATATTCGTGTTCATCGGATTGCTCATTTTCGTTGCGGGAATCCTCATCCTGGGCGGACAAAAGAAAACATTCATGTCGAGCCTCGGCGTGGTAGCCGTTTTTCACGACATCGGCGGCCTGAACAAAGGAGATAACGTCTGGTATTCCGGCGTGAAGGTCGGCACCATCAAATCCATCAGCTTCATGGGGCACGACCGGATCCTGGTTAAGATGGAGATCGACAAGCGTTCCCGCGAGTTCATACATAAAGACGTGATCGCGAAAGTCAGCTCCGACGGCCTGGTGGGCAACAAGATCATCGCGCTTGCGGGCGGAACGGCGGGCGTGCCCGCGGTGGAAGACGGGGATACGATTGCCGTGGCTACCGCCATCAGCAGCGACGAGCTGCTGGAAACACTGCAGGTGAATAATAAAAGCCTCGTCGAAATCACCGGCAACCTGAAAACGATCACGAAGAAGATCGCCGACGGCGAAGGATCGCTGGGGCGGCTGATCTCCAGCGATACGGTATATAACGACCTGAAGGGAACGATCGCCAGCCTGCAGCACACGGCGCAGAATACCCGCCGCCTCACGGAAAACCTGACCGAATACACGTCGAAGCTCCAGCGCAAAGGGACACTCGCCGGCGACCTGGTTTCCGATACCGTGGTGTTTGCGCGCCTGCGCAGTTCGATGGGGCAGATCGAATCCGCGTCGAAAGGGATCGACAGCGTGATGCATAACCTGCAGTCGGCCAGCGCCAGCGTGAACGACAACCTGCAAAGCGACAAAACGCCGGCGGGTTTGTTGCTGAACGATGAGAAAACGGCCGAATCCCTCAAGACCACGATCCGGAACCTGCAATCCAGCACTTACAAGCTGGACGAGAACATGGAAGCGCTGCAGCATAATTTCCTGCTGCGCGGGTTCTTCCGCCGCCGCGACAAAGCGGAGCGCAAAGAGCAGGAACGCCTGGAGAAAGAAGCGGAAAAACAGCGGAGGGATTCCATTCGCGCCGCCCAGTAAAAGATTTGTGTAAGTTGATATAGGAACGGCTGCCCCAGGGCAGCCGTTTATATTTTCAGTTCACGGTCCGATTAATAACGCGCCGGCATGGGAACGTTGCGGTTGTATTTTTTGCGGTATTCCACGGGCGACAGGCCCGTCGTGCGTTTGAACAGGGTGCGGAAAGCCTTGTTGTCGGTATATCCCACTTCAAACATCACCTCCGTAATGTTCTTCCTGCTCGTTTCGAAACCTTTTTTGGCCGCTTCGATCTTCACCCGCTGTATGTATTCGGTGACGGTGTTGCGGGTGGCTTTTTTGAAGCGCCTTTCGAGGCTGCGGCGGCTGATGGCGAAATGCGTGGTGAGCTGGTCCACCGTAATGCGCTCCGCGAAATTGGATTCGATATACGACTGGATTTCCTTCACGGAATCGTCCGGGTGGTCTTTTTGCCCTTTGAACATGATAAACGCGCTCTGGCTGCTCCGGTCGATTTCGATGGCGAAATACTTGGAGCAGAGGATGGCGAGGTCGCGGTTGGTGTATTTTTCTACGATGTGCAGGAGAAGGTTGTAGAAGGAATTGGCGCCGCCGCTAGAATAGGTGCCCTGTTCGTCGGTGATGATACGGTCGGGCACGAGTTCCACATTTGGGAACATATCGCGGAAAAGTTCTTCGGAAAGCCAGTGGGTGGAGCATTTGCGCCCATCTACGAGGCCGGTGGCGGCAAGGATAAATGCCCCCACGCAAAGGCTCGCCACTTCCGCGCCGCGCGCATGCTGCTGCCGTATCCAGGGAAGGAACCCGCGGTTGGCTTCGACGACTTCATCCATATCGCCGTTGACGGCGGGGATGATGATCAGGTCGGTTTTGGCGACATCGGCGATGGTGACGTCGGGCTTTACGGAAAACAGGCGGTCGTAGACCTGGGTGTCGCCCGTCATACCCACCAGCTGAACGGTGAAAAGCGGGTCTTCATCCGTTTGCCGGAGGAATTCATTGACCTGGGAGAACACGCGGAACGAACCGTCGATACAACCAAGCGCTACTGCGCCTTTCGGGATGAGGATGGAGATATGCTTCATGTTTCAAAAATAAGCGAAAAAAATGGCGCAATCCACCCCGTATTTTGCCTTTTTTACACCCCGTCTTTCTGAACTTCGCCTGCT
The DNA here is from genome assembly GCF_937874145.1 of uncultured Chitinophaga sp. Lineage (GTDB taxonomy): Bacteria > Bacteroidota > Bacteroidia > Chitinophagales > Chitinophagaceae > Chitinophaga. The sequence goes on from NZ_CALNBI010000315.1 coordinate 9,611, forward strand.
ATTTTTGCGTTATCAATTCCCCGCCGATGGTAGAAGTATTTAAAACAGACGTAGATTCGGCCGCCTCCGCCAGGCGCCTTGCCGCGGCCATCATGGAGGCCATGGAAGGATGCCGCGCCAACTTCGACCTGGAGGACTGCGACCGCATCCTGCGCGTTTGTACCGACAGCGGCACCGTGGATGCGGATGCGGTGATCGCGCTGGTGCGGAAGCAAGGCTATTCGGCGGCGGTCCTGGAAGATATCGTTACGCAATCTATCACCTCATAAATCCTACACTCATGGCACAAATGAATCCTTACCTGAACTTCAACGGGCAGTGCGCGCAGGCTTTTGAATTCTATAAATCCGTGCTGGGCGGCGAATTTACGCAACCGGGCATCATGCGGATGAAAGACGCGCCGCCGAATGAAGAATACCCGCTCGATCCGAAAGACGCTGACCTGGTAATGCATGTGGCCCTGCCCGTCGGCAACAACATTCTCATGGGCAGCGATTGCCCGCCGTCGTGGGGGAGCGTGGAACAGGGTACGGCCAGCAATATTTCGCTGACCACCGCCGACGAAGCGGAAACCAAACGGATTTTCGACGGCCTCGCCGCCGGCGGGAAAGTAGCGATGCCCCTGGGGCCCACGTTCTGGAGCCCCATGTTCGGCATGCTCACCGATAAATTCGGCATCCAGTGGATGGTGGGCATGGAACACAAGCAGCAATAATCTCATCACGCATTATTTCCCCAAGTTATCAAAATAGTACCGCCATTTAACCAGACTCAGGGGAACTTTTGCCCAACCTACGTCCATCCTCCGCCGATCCTCCGTCCAAACACCCTCAAACCCGTTCCACGAGCGAACACGGACGGAGAATGGACGGAGGATGTCAGTAGGATGTCAGCAGGAATTAACTTGTTTGGGCCTGCCTGCCGGTTTACCCCGGACGGGCAGGCTTTTTTCCGTAAAACAACTTACCTGCAGGTCACCTGTGGCTGACGGCGCTTCCGTTTGACCTATTTTTGCATTTCAAACCGGAACTATGGAATTAGGAATCAGCTCATTCGGAGAAATCAGGCCGGAAGGCGTCAGCGGCGGCGCCCGCGCATCCTTCCTCGCCATGCAGGAACTGATCGCGGAAGCGCGTATGGCGGACCAGACAGGGCTCGATGTGTTCGCGCTCGGCGAGCATCACCGCCCCGACTTTATCATCTCCGCCCCGGAAGTGGCGCTTGCGGGGATTGCGTCCGTAACGGAGCATATCCGGCTAACGAGCTCGGTTACCGTACTCAGTTCCGCTGATCCCGTGCGCACCTTCCAGCAGTTCGCCACCCTCGACCTCATTTCCGGAGGCCGCGCGGAGATCATGGCAGGGCGCGGGTCCTTCACGGAATCGTTTCCCCTGTTTGGTTTCAGCCTGAGCGATTACGATCAGCTGTATATCGAAAAACTCCAAATGCTGATGGAGATCAACGAGAACGAAATGCTGACGTGGAAAGGAAAATACCGTGCGCCGGTCACCAACCGCGGCGTGTATCCCCGTCCATACCAGGCGGCGTTGCCCATCTGGATCGCTGCCGGCGGAACGCCAGCCTCGGCGGTGCGGGCGGGCAAGCTGGGGCTGCCGCTCATCGTGGCCATCCTCGGCGGGCGCCCTTCGCAGTTCGTGCCCTTCATGAACCTCTACAAGAAAGCGGCGGAGGAAGCGGGGCAGGACCTCTCCAAACTGCAATTCGGCATCAACAGCCAGCTCTATATCGCGGAAAGTTCCGACCAGGCGGCGGATGAATTCTGGCCCTCTTACGAAATACTCATGAACCGCGTGGGCCGCGACCGTGGCTGGCAGCCCATCACACGGGAACAGTTCGAATACCTCCGCCTGCCCGACGGGCCACTGTTCGTGGGCAGTGTAGAGGAAGTGACGGAAAAAATCCTCCAACAGCACCAACTTTTCGGCCACACCCGGTTCCTGGGACAACTGGTGAAAGGTTACATCGAGCCCGAGAAAGTGCTGCGCTGCATCGAGCTGTTCGGCACCCGCGTGGCCCCGGCGGTACGTGCCGCCCTCGGTAAAACATCTTCCTGATCCTTCAGCTTACGGCTTTTCCACTGGCCTGTTGATGCCCTGCGGCGCAGGGGCTTGACAGGCCAGTGAATATTTCCTACCTTGCAAGCATCAAACAGGAAATGGTGTCTTCCTGACCCAAACCGCTGCTTCGCAGCTGATGGCGCCTGCAAATACTAACGGCTTCGGCCGCGGTTAAAACTATTTGTAGGTATGAACAAACAGCCATCTTCCGATCCCATCGACGCTTTCAGGTCCCGGTTTTCCTTTGCGTATTATCTCATCATCGCACTGGCGGTTTCATTTTTGATCGGTTCTGCCGTAGCGCTGTTCCTGGTGTTGCTGGAACGAGCGACCGTCACCCGCTGGGCGCATCCCTGGCTGTTGTTTGGATTGCCGTTCGCGGGGATTTTTATCTGGTGGGTCTACCATCGTTTCGGCAAGAATTCCGCCGCAGGCAACAACCTTATCATCGACGAGATACATGAACCCGGCGGCGGGGTTCCCCTCCGCATGACGCCCCTCGTTTTGTTCACCACGATCATCACGCACCTGTTCGGCGGCTCCGCAGGGCGGGAGGGCACTGCCGTCCAAATGGGGGGTAGCATTGCATACAGGATCGGCGGATGGATGAAACTGGATGCAGCAGACATGCGCATCATCCTCATGATGGGTATCGCCGGTGGTTTCGGGGCCGTATTCGGCACGCCCGTGGCGGGAACCGTGTTTGCGCTCGAAGTGCTGGCGATCGGCAGGCTGGGCGACTTCAAAGCCCTCATTCCCTGCGGGATCGCGGCGTTCCTGTCCGACCAGGTTTGCCATTTCTGGGGGGCGGGACATACGCACTACGCCATCGGTTTTTCCGGCGGGTTCGACTGGCAGCTCCTGGCATGGGTGCTCCTGGCCGGTGTGGCATTCGGATGCGCCAGCCGGCTATTCTCCTGGTCGATGCACCGCGTCAAAGACGCCTCCGGCAAGTTGTTCGTTAAAACACCCTGGCTCACTCCTTTCGCGGGCGGATGCCTCATCATCGGCTTAACGTTCATAGCCGGAACGGAAGACTACCTCGGGCTGGGCGTTACGGCTGCGCATGCCGACGGGATATCCATCGTCAACGCATTCCGCGAAGGCGGCGTGGAGCCGTTCAGCTGGTTATGGAAACTGGTATTTACCGTGGTGACCCTGGGCATGGGGTTCAAAGGGGGAGAAGTGACGCCGCTTTTCTTCATCGGCGCCGCACTGGGGAACGCCATCGCACTGTTCACCGGCGCGCCGGTCGACCTGCTGGCGGGCCTGGGTTTCATCGCGGTGTTTGCCGGCGCCACCAATACGCCCGTAGCCTGTACGCTGATGGGCGTGGAACTGTTCGGTGCGGAAAATGTAATATATTTCGGTGCGGCATGCCTGATGGCGTACTATTTTAGCGGTCACGCCGGCATCTATTCCGCCCAAAGGGTCATCATTCCCAAATTCGGATGGGTGAAAAAAGATCCGCATCAACCGTAAACGCAAACTATGACAACATGAAAACCACCAATTATTTCAACGCCTTTATCGAAGTGGCGGATGATTGTCCGGCTGCGGAAGGGGAGATCCCCCAGGCCAAAGGCGGCAAAGTAACCATAGCGTCGTACCAGTTCGATATGATCATGGCGCATCCCTACAAATACACTTCCGACGATATCATCTACAACCAATACGCCGACAAGCAAGGTCTTACCGGCCAGGCGCGGAAAGATGGCCGGACCGAATATTTTCAAATTGGCCGCGCCTGCCTGCGCGCGTCTCCGCTGGGGAAACGCTATGGCTGGGGGATCCATCACGACGCCGAGGGCCGGATCGCCATCTATGCCAAAGGAACGCCGGAATACGAGCGTTTCAGCAAAGACCCGCAGCTCCAGCATACCAAAGCCATGCGTTCCAAAAGAGCCTGATTTACGGGAACAGTTTGCGCAACGGGTCCAGCTGTTGCCGGGTTTGGGTAGCACGGTTGTGCCGGGTTTTCCCAGCCATCGACAACACATCGTCAATAAAATCAAACAATCCGGCATCAGCCTGTTTCATGACAGGATGCGCCGCCTGTTGCCTGGCAGACTGGTAAGCCGATTCCGCTTCCTTGTAACTGGTGGCGGAAGGTTGCAGCAGGTGCAGCCCCATCAGGATGTGTGCTTCCGTCAACATTTGCCGGTATGCCTGCCCGCCGAGCTGATCCAGCGGTGATTTGCGGTGCTCCATCAGCAGCTGTCGCAATTCCGCCACAGCAGCCTCTTTCGACGGTCCATGCGACCCCGCCACCCACAATGCATTTTGCAGCAGGTAGTAACAGCCAAGGCTATACGCTTTAGACCCGTTTTGGGTGACGCCTGCGGCTTCCCGGTAGCAATCCACCGACGCGCGGTATGCGGCTTTTTTCGCTTTGCCGTTGCTGAGGAGGGCTTTGCGCTTGTAGGCGTTGCCGAGCAGGTGCAGCCTTTCGGAGGTGGCGCCCATCTTCCGGAGATAAAGGATGTCGCCGATGATGTGATCCACTTCCTGCAGGATGGTACTGCCTTGCGCCGGATTGTCCCGGAATTGTTGCATGAGGGAAGCGAGACGGACGGCGCAGTAACGTTCCATCGTAGCGCCGGAATAGCTGGCCGTTTCCGTTTGCAGCAGTTGGGTGAATAGTTGGATGGCGCTATTGTATTGGCCGAGGCTCGCCAGCAGCAACGCCTGCAGTTCCGTGATGGCGGGCGTGCGGATCTTGTTTTCATCTACCCGCCGGCAGATATCTTCCACCTGCCGGAGTATATTCTCCGCATCGCCATCACCCAGATCGAGGGTGCTGAGGATGTTGGACAACATGATCTCCGCATCATCGGCCAGCAGCAGCGGTTCGTCCGGTTTGCCGGAATGGCTGTTGGGCTCCATCACGTAAAACGGATCGCCGTAGCACTGGTAGGCGCCCCAGGTATTTGTGCGGTGGCCGTGCAGGTCGAAAATGTGCTTGCGCGCGGCTTTCACCGCATCGCCGAAATTCTTCCCCTGGAACATTTCCTTATAAAAACGCCCGGTGAAATCGAGCGCCGCGGCATCGTCTACCGCCCAGCCGGCCACGATCACGGCACGTACGCCGTTGTTGATCAGTTGCGTGCCAAAATTGGCTGCCAGCTGATATCGCTGCTGATAGCGCGCTTCGGCGGCGCTGTTCATTTCACCGAGGAAGCAGCAGTTGACGAACACGAATTCGGGAACGGTGGGCAGCTGGTCGAGGTGCGTGGTGTTGAGGCAGGTTTCGGGACCGATAAGCATGCCGCTTTTGAGATAGTTTTCCGGATCGAAGACGCCATGCCCTGCCAGGTGGATGATCTTGTAATCGCGGGCGAATAGCGTGGAAAGGATGTCTGCATCGGATGCGTTGAGCAACGGCCAGGTGTTGTAATCCTGGGCATCGAGGAGCTGTTGCACTTTGGCGCCTTCGTGCCGGGCGCCCGGCAGTTGCCCGTAAGCGCCGTTGAGATCGGGATCGGCTACGATAAGCGCGGTGCGCGATACAACGGGGTTGATGCGGATGCGGTAGTCCTTCGTGGCCAGCTGGCGCACCATGCCTGCGTTCACGCTGAGCGGCTGCGTGTCGGTCAGGGCGTCCTGCAGCAGTTCCCAGGGATATTCGGCCGTTTGGGTGTCCACGATCCAGTTGATGTTGCTCTGCCGTTTGATCTGGTCTTTGAAGTCTTTCGGGATCAGCATTTCGAACATGGATTTGGCAAGCTGGGGGTTCCAGCGGTTTTGCCCGCTCATGGCGTTTAACAGCGATTGCATGCCGCTGCGCGAAACATGCAAAATGCGCTCTTCTTCCCGCGCGGCGTCGGTGGACATGGTGAAGCGCAATTCCCCCGCGCCGTCGGTTTTATCCCTGTCTTCGATATGCCGCACCTGGATGCGCGTCCACCAGTCGCTGTTATTGTCGATCAGCATGCGCTCCCTGCTGCCGGGGCGCTTTACGATGGTGCGGTTCTTCCAGAGGATGTGCAGCTGTTTCTTTTCTTCTTCGTCGATATGATTGATGGCCATGAAGCAGCCCATGGCCCTGTCGCGGAAAAGCTCGATGAATTCTATCTCGCCTACCGTTATTGCATTGTCGTAATTGTCGCGGATTTTGTCGTTGGCGTGCTGCACACCGGTGATCACCGCGCGCACCGAGCTCTCGATACTCAAACCGCCATACCCGCAACCGATGGCCAGCGTGCTGATGCCGACGGTGCGTTTTTGCGTGGCCACCGAAGCCGGTACGACTATCGGACTATTAAACACCGACAAATATTTCAGTACAGCCTTTTCCACGGTTTGCGCCAGCAGCCAGGGCGTGAGTTCTCCCTGCCGTCCCAGCCCCGCGATGATGGCGCCTTTGAACGGAGCCGGCTTTTCGACGATGAATAATTCGCTGGTGCCGGGGTCGCCGGGATACAGTCCCAATCCGTGCCGCCGTGCGAGTTCGCCATGCAGGAAACGGTTGATGGCTTTCTCGGCGGAAAAAAGCCCGTCGTTCAGGAAGTGCCCCACCAGCACCGGGTGCGCCGCGAATTTGCAATCGCCGTTGCTGAGGGAAATGGTGATGGGAACGGCGCCTTCGCGGTATACCGAGTCCTGCGGCAGGCCCAGCATGGAACGTTCCAGGTTTTCGGGGGAAAGGCCGAACGCCACGGCCGCTTTTTGCGGCTTTGAACCCGCGCCGCCGATGCCCCGTATTTCCGGCGGATCGTTGCGCAGCAGGGTGGTGGACCCGTTGCGGAGGATTTCTTTAATGGCGGTGAATATCCGCTTATCGCAGGGCAACGCGCCGTAAGGGACGCTGGTGTAGTATAGTTGTTGCAGGCGCTTCAATCCGTCGGGGATGGCGCTTTCCCAGGTGGAGCTGCCGTCGCCGCCGGGAGCGCCGGTGAACTGGATACGGCCGCCGGGCAGATAGCGGTATCCGTCCGGCGTGAGATGGCCCGGGGGCGCCTGGCCGGCGATATACGCCACGCCCGCGTAATCGGTGTGCCGCATGCCTTCGCTTACTTCCTGGCGGTATTGCGCGAAGTAACGGAGATCGTCGTCCGAAGGTATTGGCCAGGCGGGCTTTTGCAGGGCATTGCGCAGTTTTTTCCAGGTTTCTGTATCAGCGAAATCATCGATGTTGGTGGCGGTGGGCAACAGGCACAGGAGCCCCGGGAGCCCCGCGAATACTTTGGTGAGACCGGCGGTGGAGTGGTAGAGGTCGAGGCCGGCGAGCTGGCGCATGACGGCGTCTTCCCCGAACAGCAATTGTGGAATGCGGTACGTGCCGCCTAACGGGCTTCCCAGCAGGAGCGCGCTGCAATTGCCCTGGGCACGCAGGGCTTTCCAGATTTCGGGATGGCGGTACATGAGCTCGCGCACGAGCAAGCCCCCCGTACCGTGGGCCACGATCTGCACCTGGAGGCGCTTTTGCAGGAGGGGATGGATCTTCTCCGCCAGCAATTTACCCGTATCCACGGGCGAGCGCCGCCAGTCGTAAGGGAACGTGAGCACGTCGTGCGTGTCGGCCAGCGCATCGGCCAGCTCGGTATATGCGGAGGAAGGGATGGCTTCGGCTGTAATATTGGTGTTCTGCATGGAAAGCCGCGTGAGGCCGCCTTTCAGCAGTATGTCGTAATCCGGCCAGAGCGTTTCGTGCCCTTCGCGCAGCCAGCTTCCCAGCAAGCCGGGGATGAGCAATGCCACGGGTTTGTTGCCGGTAACCTGGTCGCGGATGAGCTTGCCGCCCGTGGCGATCCCTGTGCGCAGGGCATCGCCTTCCATCTGTGAACCTGTATTGAAGCCCGCTACTACTCCGCTGCCGTCGTATTGCAAGGCCAGCAGCATGGCCGAAGCTGAACCGCTGTTGGAGAAGTAATAGAAGTGGTTCGCATTGCCGCTCTGGTCGAGGAAATACTGCACCCGGTTCGCCGCCCTGCGGGCGCCATTGTGCATCGACGCTGTATCCACCACCAGATCGTTGCCGGTCCGGAAGTACAGTTTGCCCAGGATGGCCGCCAGCCCGCGCCAGCTCATGCTCACACGGCTGATCCCCGAAATCACGTACAACGGCGAATCAATCGTTTTTTCAGGCCCCGGATTATTCAACGCCCGGATAAACGGCGAGGCCGGCTGCTGCGCCTCCAGTCCCGGCAGGCAATCCGGATCGCCCTTTGCCGCCACCAGTGCGGCCAGCAAAGCCTTGAAAGCTACAGTAGCCGGATGGAAGCCAGTGGCCAGGCCGAGGAGGTTCATCACCACGTTGAAAAAATGATCCAGCCGGCGCGAGGCCAGCAGCGTGCCGCTGGCAGGACAAGCCACCCGAACGGTTTTGGCCACGCTGATTTTTTTGTCGCGCAGTAAGCCGTCCAGCGCCTGTATGGCCGCGAGGTCGCCGGTGCGGTCGTATTTTTGGAGATAGTTTATTTCCAGTGCTTCGAACCCCGTCCGCATGCTTTCTTCCGCATACCGGGCGAGAATATCACCCACCAATCCGCCCCGCGAGTGCGTCACCAGGTGCAGCACCGCGCCCTGGGGCAATTGCGCCGCCAGTATTTCGGCGTTTTGTAAAGGCGACTGCGTGAGCGTCCGGTGCTGGAAGGCCAGTATCCGGTTCCCGTACATCTTGCGTAAGCTTTGCCAGATTTCGGTATTGCGCAGCGCGCCGAAAGCGCCCGCGAAACTGGATGCCGTGCCGTGCAGGAACAACAGGTAAGGCGTGGCATCGCCCTGCATAAAGCTGCCGTCCTGCAAAGTGAAATCATCGTTGACGGATAGCAAACCGTACTGTTCGTTGGTTTGTTTGTCTTCCAGGCTGGCCGCCAGGTCGCGGATTTCGGGTGCGGCTTCTTTCCTGATGAAAACTTCCAGCAGTTGGAGCCCCAAATCGGGCAGGGCGCCGCGTTCCGGCAGGTCGGAAGGGAGCGTGGCGGGAAGGCGGTAAGCGATATTGCCGTTCCGTTCCTGCGCCGGCATATCCGGGAACAGGGAATCGAGCGACTGCGGGTCGCAAAACCAGACCGTTCCATCGTCGAGCGTCAGGGATAATACGTGATGGTCTTCCAGGGCAAGGATATGCGTTTCCTGCGATCCGCGCTCCGCGCTGCCGAGCTGATAGGCAACCTGGCGCTCCAGGCCGGGCACTTCGTTTGAAGGATCCGCGACGATAGTATCCGCCGCAATAGGGGTGCCGTAAATATGCAATTCATGAATAGGCATGCTGATGTACGTTTTAGGTAAACGGGACGCGTTTTTGGGGTAATTATTGGTTATGACTGATGTACAATTGCCGGCAGACAAATGCTGGCTGCCGTGGGGTCGTATTGTGCTTTTGATTATCGCTTTTTCTCAACAGGTATGCGCAGCTGCTACAGCTGCGGCGTTTCAGGATAAGGGACATGTCAACAGGAGGTATTTCAATACTTCAATCTCCCCCTAAATTTAATAAAACTTTCTTTTTGCGCAAAAAAGGCCCGCCAGCGCTGCAAAAAAGGCTAGAAAGTTTCGCCCCATTCGTGGTCGAACAGCTTGCAAAGGGAGGCTTCGCGATGGCCGTAGGTCTTGCGGCTTTCTTCCGCGATCCCTTCCTGGTCCATTTCTTCTTCGCTGATTTGATATCCGGCTTCTTCAGGCGGTTCGTCTTCCGTGGAATATATCGCGTACCAGTGCTCCTCCTGCAGGGACTCGATTTTGTATAACG
>NZ_CALNBI010000316.1 GCF_937874145.1 uncultured Chitinophaga sp.
AAAATCGGATATCTTCAGTTACGAGAACTAAATGGCAGCGCCCCGACCTCACCGCCGAAACAGTGATAGACGGATGGCTCCATACAGGTGATATCGGCACGCTGGTCGACGGAAAATTCCTCAAAATCACCGACCGCAAAAAAGAACTGTTCAAAACCAGCGGCGGCAAATACGTGGCGCCGCAACCCATCGAAAACAAGATGAAGGAAAGCCCGTTCATCGAACAGATCATGGTGGTGGGCAACGAGCGCAAGTTCGTCTGCGCCCTCATCGTACCTTCCTTCTCGCTGCTCAAACAATGGATGGGACAGAATAACGTGCCTTTCACTTCCAATGAGGAAGCCGTGAAAAATCCACAGGTGCTGGAGATGTACCAGAAAGTGATCGACCGCTACAACGCCAATTTCAACCATGTGGAGCAGGTGAAGAAATTTGCCCTGATGCCCGCCGAATGGGGAGTTGATACGGGAGAAATGACGCCGAAGCTCAGTCTTCGCCGCAAAATCATCCTCGACAAGTATAAAGACATCATCGAAAACATTTACAACGTCTGACAAGCATATGTCGGGGCCGGCGGAACTCCGCCGGCCCTTTTCTCCTGTTGTCCCCCTACCGCTAAACCCGTTAACTTTGTGACATGATACGCCCGGCTACCCCCAACGACGCACCCGCAGCGGTGCCGCTGCTGTTCCTCGCCATGGAGGAAATCGCCCGCAAGATTTCGGGCACCAACGACATGCAGGTGGTGACCCATATTTTCGAGCATCTTTTCCGCGAGCCCGCCAACCAGTACAGTTTCGAAAACACCCTGATTTACGAAAGCGACAAAGGTGTGTCCGGTATGATCATCGGGTACGACGGCGGCAGGCTCCACGAACTGCGCAAACCCGTGCTGGATTACATCCGCTGGCAGACCGGCGCGGGCGTTTGCCCGGAAGACGAAACGCAGCCGGGTGAATTCTATCTCGACAGCATCGCCGTGGCCCCGGGGAACCAGGGCAAAGGGATCGGCGGGCAACTGATCAATGCAGCCGTAGAACGGGCGGCAGGCGAGGGGATTCCCAAAGCGGGACTCCTCGTGAGCACCGATAATCCCGCTGCACAACGGCTGTATGAGCGGATGGGCTTCCAGGTCGAGTACACAATCCCCTTTGCCGGCGGGCGCTATCATCACCTCGTGAAAAAATTACAATCGGCATAGTACCTTTCCGGTACAATCGCGTCTTCCCTGCTCACTTGACTATTTATCATGCTGAAACCCATTATTTCCATCCTTTTCGCAGCCATCGCGCTGCCGGCGTTTGCCGCTCATCCGGAAACGTTTGCATCGGACGATTCACTCCGCCTGAAAGCATTGCCCCACGCCCTCACTTTCGACGCCTCCAAAGGGAGCCTGAAAGCCACGGGCGACGATAGTTTCATCCTTCATGCCAATAAAAATACAGACCTCTATTCCTTCGTTGACAGCAGTTTCTACGTACACCAGGTGCCCATGGCCACCTTCCCGGCAGGAGAGCAGTTCATTTTCTCCGCCCGCCTGCGCCCCGATTGCAAAGCTCTGTTCGACGGCGGCGCCCTGCTGCTCTACACCGATTCTTCCAACTGGGCCAAATTACTGGTGGAAAGGATGGACGACGGGCGCATCATGCTCGGTTCCTCCCTCATCACCGACCGCGTGACAGACGACAGTTACCACCGGGCCGTGAATGCCGCGGAAGTCTATGTAAAAGTGGCCAGAAACGGCAATATTTACGGGTTTTACTTCTCCGAAGACGACAAAAAGTGGCAAATCCTGCGCACCTTCCGTTACCGCCGGCCACTGGGACTGAGGATAGGATTCTACGCCCAGTCGCCCAAAGGGGAAGGCATGGACCTGCACATAACCGACGTGAAATTCAGGGCGGAGGCCTTCAAGGATTTCTATTCCGGGGAATAACATCCCCTTGCCATTCATCCATTAATTCGATGTCTGAATGACAATTATCCTATTTTGTCACGATAACTTTGTAAATCAGAGACAAAATCAGGGATGAGGAAACTAGGCTTTTTGATATGGAGCATGATCATGCTCGCAGGAACAGTCGCCATGGCACAGCAGCAACCGGGCGGTCAACAACAACAGGCGGAGATTCTCGGAAAATTGCTCGACGACCAGACAGGCAAACCGGTTGAATATGCATCGGTGGCGCTCCTGAAATCCACGGATTCTTCCGTGGTAACGGGCATGTTGTCGAAAGGCAACGGCGATTTCGATTTCCGCAACATCGCACCGGGAAAATACATTCTGAAGATCTACTTTATCGGATACGAGACTTTCTTCAAACCCGTAACGGTCCGCCAGAGCAGCGACGTCGGCAATATCCGGCTCAAAACCACGGCTACGGCGCTGAAAGGCGTGGAGGTAGTGGGCGAGAAGCCGGCTTTCACGATGGAAATCGATAAGCGCGTGTTTAACGTGGATAAGAACCTCGCCAGCGTGGGCGGCACGGCTACCGATGTATTGCGCCAGGTGCCATCCGTGAATGTGGACATCGACGGGAATGTGAGCGTGCGCAACGGGAGCCCTACCGTATTTATCGACGGCCGCCCCAGTACGCTGACGCTGGATCAGATCCCCGCGGATGCGATCCAGAGCGTGGAAGTGGTGACGAACCCTTCTGCAAAGTACGATGCTGAAGGCATGAGCGGGATTTTGAATATCGTATTGAAGAAAAACCGCAAAGCGGGGATCAACGGCCTGATCCAGGGTGGTTATACCAGCACGAGGAGCTCCAATGCCGGCGTGGATCTGAATGCGCGGCAGGGGAAAATCAACGTATTCCTGAACTACAGTCTGAGAGACCGCCGCTCGCCCATGAAACAGCATATGTTCCGCAAGAACATCGACGGGAATAATGTTTCTTATATGGATCAGTACCAGGACGGCGAATTCGGCCGCCGCTTCCAGAACGGGCGCCTGGGTTTCGACTGGTTCATCGACAACCGCAATACGATCACGTTGTCGCAGGGCATTACCGCCGGCGATTTCAATAACCTGAACACGCAGGAGATCTTCGACCTGAATGGCAACCAGGAGCGCATCCAGCGCGGGGAAGGCCGGAACGACAGCAAACATAACTTCCGGAACTATGCCACGCAGATGGGGTACAAACGGACGTTTGCGAGAGAGGGTATGGAGTTGACGGCGGATGTCACCTACAACCGCGCCAACAACCGGAACAATAACGATTACAGCCTTCAGTATTTTGATATGGCCGGTCAGCCGGGCAATACGAGTGCTTCCGAGCTTCGTTATGGAACGGGAAGCGGCAATACGACCTATCTCACCGCGCAGGTGGACTTTGTAACGCCGTTGACTGAGAAATCGAAGCTGGAAGCGGGTTTGCGGAGTAATAACCGCAAGTTCAACAACGTGCTCAATACTTTCGGGAAGGATTTTTCGACCGGGGAGTTTGCGTATGATTCCAGTTTGTCGAATCATTACCGGTACACCGAGCAAATCAATGCCGCATATGTAAGTTATACGGGCGGATACGGGAACTTCGGGTTCCAGACGGGTTTGCGTGCGGAGCAGTCGTTCTACACCGGTGAGATGCGGAATATCAAGGGCGCTTCTTATGAGATCGACTATCCCATCAGCCTGTTCCCCAGCATTTTCCTGTCGCAGAAACTGAAAGGCGACCATGAATTGCAATTGAACTACAGCCGCCGTATCCAGCGTCCCTGGTTCCGCGACCTGCTGCCTAATATTGAATATAACGCGAATTCTGCCCGGAGAGGGAATCCAACGCTGACGCCGGAGTTTACCAATTCTTTCGAGTTGTCGTACCTGAAGGATTTTGACCGGAAAGTGAATGTGCTGGCATCGGTGTATTTCCGCAATACGAACAATGCGATCACGAATTTTTATGTAGATACGATGCTGGTGCTGGACGGGCAGGAGCGCAAGGTGCTGCTGAACTACCCGATCAATGCGGACCGCCGGAATTCGTATGGCGCCGAGCTGACGGTACGTACGCAGGTGACGAAGGGCTGGGATATCACGACCAACGTGAACATGGCGCAAACGAGCGTTAGCGCGCAGGATCTGGACAACAGCGGGTTTATTTGGTTCGGGAAGGTGAACAGCAATACCAAATTGCCGTGGAACCTCACGTTGCAGGTAACGGGCGAGTATGAGTCGAAGCGGATTTTGCCGCAGGGCGAGGAAGCGCCGGAATACCAAATCGACCTGGGGTTGAAGAAGGATTTTTTGAAGAAGAAGAATTTGTCGGTAATGGTGGGGTTGAATGATATATTCAATACGGACAGGGATCTGAGCTGGACGAAGACGTCGTTTTCCGAGTCGGAGCGTTACCGGAAGCGTGTTTCGCGCGAGTTGCGGGTGAATGTAAGCTGGCGTTTCGGCAAGATGGACGCGAAGATTTTCAAGAAGAAGCGCGGTGAAGAAGGCGGCGGCGGCGATATGGGCGGCGGCGATTTCTAATTTCTCCGATTTTACGAGATATTCTCTTCCTATACTGAGATATTCCCGGCCTTTTTTCGAGGGCCGGGATTTTTTTTGCTGTAGTTTTACTGCTATTGTTTGAAAAACCAGTCAATTGTTTGTTATGCCAGTATTTACGGCAGCGCAAGGCGCTGAGCGGCCCGGGATGGGCCAGATGGGAGCGTTGATTTTACAGCTCCAGCTTTTTACTAACAAGTTTGCGTGTGACCAGCGTAAGATCTGGGTGATCGGGATGAGCCGGGATGAGGAGGTGTTGTTTACGGAATTGATACATGTGGCGGACAGGGAGCGGCCCTTTCCTCCGGCGACGCCTGTGTTTTGGCAGGCGGTGCAGAAGCGGAGTGCGGGGTTGATTTTGGCGAAGAGCGGGATAAAGGGGATTCCGGGGCCGGAGGAAGGGGATGTGCGGTTTATGGAGAGAATGTCGGCAGCGGGCGTGAAGAAGGGGTGTCCGTTGCTGGATTACCTGATGGTGGGAGGCGATTCGTGGTACAGCATGAATGCGCAACGGTTGTTTATGGTAGCCTGAGCAAGATGGATGGCATCTAATTTTCGATTTAATGGGCTGATAATGACGGGAAGTCGTGAAAAAGGATTAACTTTTTAATCTAAACCCATCAAATTACTATGCTGACGCTCCAGAACATCACAGATCCAGTGTACACGAAGCAGGAAAAAGCTAGTTATTTCGAGCGTTTTATCCGCGACCCGAGAGATGTGCCGTTTGTTCACCTGACGATCCAGATTACGCTGGTGCTGGGTGTTTCGGCGATACTGTTGTATTTGCCGTTTGTGACGGGTTGGGTATGGGGAGTGGTTGCGGCGGTGTACCTGGTATTTAACAACTTCATTTTCAAGGGGCCGTTCGGGCTGATGTTACATTGCACTTCGCACCGGGTGTTTTTCAGGAAGGAGTACGGTTTTATGAACCATTATCTGCCCTGGGTGCTGGGACCGTTGTTCGGGCAGACGCCGGAGACGTACTACAGCCATCACATCGGGATGCACCATGCGGAGAATAATATGCCGGAGGATGAGAGCAGCACGATGCGGTACCAGCGTGATTCGTTTAGGGGATTCGGCATGTACCTGTTATCTTTCTTTTTCGCAGGCGTATATCATCTCTGCACCTATTTTTACCGGAAGAACCGCAAGCGGCTGCTATACCGTTCGGTGCGCGGGGAGTTCCTGTTCATAGCGATGTGCGTAGGGCTTTCGTTCGTGAACTGGCCGGCTACTTTGGTGGTGTTCATCCTGCCCTTTGTCATTTCCCGTATCATCATGATGGTGGGGAACTGGGCGCAGCATGCCTTTATCGATGGCAGCGACCCTTCCAATCATTACAAAAATTCCATTACCTGCATCAATACGAAATATAACCACAAATGCTGGAACGACGGCTACCACATCAGCCACCACGTAAAGCCGAGCATGCACTGGACCGAGCACCCGGTATTCTTCCGGAAAACCCTGCAGGAGTACATTGACAACGAAGCCATCGTATTCGACGGGATTCACTTCCTGCATGTATGGCTCTGGCTCGTGACGAAACGGTACGATAAGCTGGCCCGTCATTTCGTGAATATCGGCGACCGGTTTGCCAGCGACGACGAAGTAATTGCGTTCCTGAAACAGCGGACGAAAAAGATCGCCGTGAGCGAAATGGAATTGGGCGTGCTTCGGGCGTAGGGGGAAGGAGCATGGCGCAAAGCAGTGGCGTACCTGCTTAAT
>NZ_CALNBI010000317.1 GCF_937874145.1 uncultured Chitinophaga sp.
TGAACAACCGCGAAGTGCCGGATGATGTATACGAACAGGCGACTGAAATTTTCTCGGGAGAAGAGCTCACCGAACTGACTTTCGCCACGATGGTCATCAACAGCTACAACCGTTTCAACATCGCCTTCCGGATCACGGGCGGGAACTATGTGCCAGGGATGTTTAATCCCAAAGCGGCGGTATGAACTATTAATTATTTAATTTCAAGCATTCTATAAAATCAAGTTTATGAAAGACTTTGCATTGTTATTCCGTCAACCTTCATATGATCATCTCCAATTACCCGAAGCCGAGCAGGCTGCGCTTGTAAAGAAGTGGCAGGATTGGCTGGGTGGGATCGCCGCGCAGGGTAAGCTGGTGATGCCGCCAACACGCCTGGTTCCCAATCAGGGCCGGGTACTGAAAGCCGGTGGCGTGGTTACAGACGGGCCTTTCGTGGAAATCCGCGAACGCCTGGGCGGCCTCACGGTGATCCGTGCGGAAGACCTCGAAGAAGCAACCACCCTCGCGCACGGATGCCCCGCCATCGAAGCCGGTGGCAGCGTGGAGATCAGGCAGGTAGTGGGATAGATATTTCAGCATACGGTTCGCCCCGAATCCGGGCGGACCGTTTTATTTTGCAGTTATGAGTAAAGCGCGGGCAACCATTGACCAGCTGTTTCAGCAGGAGTTTACGAAAATGGTGGCGGTGATCAGCCGTCAATTCGGGTTGGAACATATCGAAACGGCGGAAGACATCGTCGGCGATACGTTCCTGGCGGCGGCGGAGAACTGGGCGGAGAAAGGCATGCCGGAGAACCCGGCCGCATGGCTGTACGTGGTGGCGAAACATAAAACGCTGACTTATTTCCGGCGGGGCGAAACCTGGCAGCAAAAAGTGCTCCCGGCCGTGAAAGCCGGCATGGAAACGGCAGAACCCGAAACCGACCTCGACTTCTCCGCGCAAAATATCCAGGACAGCCAGCTGCGGATGATCTTCGCCATCTGCAACCCCGCCATCGCCAGCGAATCGCAGATAGGACTGGCGCTGCGCATCCTCTGCGGATTCGGCATCGACGAAATAGCTGAAGCATTCCTCACCAACAAGGAAACCATCAACAAAAGGCTCTTCCGCGCGAAAGAAAAGCTCCGCACAGAAAATATCCGGATGGAGCTGCCGCCGGAAAATATGCTCGATGCCCGGCTGGATAATGTGCTCCACATCATCTACCTGCTCTTCAACGAAGGCTACTACAGCCGTACGCAGGACGTTATCCTGCAAAAAGACTTCTGCCTGGAAGCGATGCGCCTGGGCCTCCTCCTCACAGCATTCCCCGCCACCGCGCAACCGCGCACCTTTGCCCTGCTGGCGCTCATGTGCTTCCACGCTTCCCGCTTCGAAGCGCGGCAACCGGGAACGGAAACCATCGTGCTCTACGAAGAGCAGGACGAAACCCTCTGGGACCGCGAGCTCATCGCACAAGGGATGAACTTCCTGGGACTGTCGGCCACGGGCAACGTGCTCAGCACCTATCACCTCGAAGCCCGGATCGCTTTCCTGCATTGCGAGAAAAAAGACACGCCCGAAAAATGGGAGGAAATCCTGGCCCTATACAACGAACTGCTCATCCTCCATTATTCGCCCGCCGCCGCCCTCAACCGCACGTTCGCGCTTTACAAAGCTCACGGTGCCGGCATCGCGCTGGCGGAAGCCGAAAAACTGCAGCTGACGGAAAATCATTTTTACTGGCTGCTGCTGGGAGAACTGACCCGGCACACCGATCCCGCGAAGGCTGCTTCCTGCTATCGCCGCGCTTACGAGCTCGCAAAAACAGGCGCGGAAAAAGAAGGCATCCTCCGCGCGCTGCAATCCACCGGCGCTTCCTGAAAATAAGAAGGGAACCCGCGGCCGCGGATTCCCCAGAATCATATCGTTTCAGCAATTGTTAATCTTCGTACATCGCCCGCATCCTCGATTTATACCGCGCTTTCCGCAATAATTTCTCCTGCTGTAAAACCACGGATTCCTTGTTGTTCATTGGCTTGTCCGCCACTTCCAGCAACGCAATGGAACTGCCCACCTGTGCTGCATTTTCAGGTTGCAGGCCGCTCACCGCGAGGAACCACTCATCGAGGTTCCTGATGCGGCATTTGTAGAAGTAAATCGTGCCTTTCTTCAGTCGGAATGTAGTAGCCTGTTTGCCGAGATAAACGATGGAATCCAGGCGGTTGTCCAATGCCGGAGCCGCCACCAGCGCGCTCCGGGCCAGCAATTCCTGCTTGCGGTAACTTTCCGGGAAACGTGCGGATTTTCCAATCGATTCCAGTTCAGCCCATAGCCGGGCACGGTAAAGATCCTGGGAGGCGATGGCTTCGAGCAGACTGTCTTTCACCGTTACGCCCCGGCGCAAATACAGCGAAATGAGGCTGATCTGTTGTGCGGGCTGCCGCAGCTTTTCAAGGCTGTTGAAGAAGCGGGCGGCGTTCCGGTTCTTTTCCCGGAAAGGCAGCAGCAGTACGGCGAACTGTTCGATTTCATCGTCTGCCGGCTCAAAGCCCTGTCCGCCCTCGGGGTCTTCGTCCTGCTCCTGCGATTCGCTCACCAGCGCCTGCAAGGCCCCGCGCGCATCGAATGCGATCTGGCCGATATGGTCTTCGTACAGCGCGGGCGCCAGGGCATTGCTGTCTGCCGCCTTCGCCATGAAACGGTAAATATTGCTTTTGTATTCGGATAGCGCCGTCAGTTGCAGCAGCTCGGGAAACAGCCCCGGGCTGAGTTGCAGCGTGTCGTACATAGGGAAGAACCAGTCGTAGATGCGGTCGGCGTGGCTGAGGATCGGGATGTCGGTCAGCACCAGTTCCTTGAAGAGCGTGTTGGATGCGGTGGTTTTCTGCATGAGGAGCGCCCGCGCTACGGCCTGCTGCAAAAGCGAAGTGTCTTCCGCCGCGAGGTACGCGCTCTTCAGATACGGCAAAACATCCGGATGGTGCAGCGTTCCCAGGCTGCCCAGCAGGCTCGATTTTACGGACAGATAATCCTTCTCCTTCGCGCTCCATCCTTTTATCAGCCTGATGATCCCCGGTGCATCCGCGTCCCTGAAATCAGCAATGCCTACAGACATCCGGGCCGATGCCCGCACCGCGCTGTCGGCCGCATGGAAATTACGGATCAGCGCCGTACCCTGGGGCGAGAAAAGCATCGTGCTGTCCATCGGGTCCGCGGCAGGACGAAACGTCTCAAAAAATCCCTTCACGAAATCCGACGGCCCCGCAGCCGAATCCGTAAGCGATGTCAACAGGTAACGCATGTGGTGGCTGACGATCACTTTATGCAGGATCTGCCGCGAAGAATTGGAGTCGCGCATCCGCAGCAGCATACCTTCCTCCCCGTCTTTCGAAAATCGTTCCAGCGACGCCACGGCCAGGTCGTTTTCTTCACTGAGCCCTTCCACCACGCGCTGCCAGTATTCCGAACTGTCGATCGAGAAATAAGGGTTGTACTTGCGTACCGTCACCCGGATCGCTTCGCCGGTACTATCGGCCACAAACCAGCGCGTCTTGATGCGCGATTCCT
>NZ_CALNBI010000318.1 GCF_937874145.1 uncultured Chitinophaga sp.
AGATCTGCGCATCGTCGGCGCCGGGTTTCCCGGAGCCCATCACGGTCACCACGCCGGATACGCGCCCGGCGATGGCGTTGGAGAGGTTGGGAGTGGAAGCGCGCTGCAGTTCTTCGGCTTTCACCTGGGAAATGGCGCCCACCACGCTGGCTTTTTTCTGCGTGCCGTAGCCTACCACCACGTAGTCGCCGAGCTTGGTGGCGTCGGATTCGAGGGTGATGTGCACGATGGCTTTATTGCCGACCGTCACTTCCTGGGTCACGTAGCCCACATAAGTGATCTGCAGCACGGGGGCGTTGCCGGTCAGCGTGAGTTTGAACTCGCCTTTGGGATCGGTGACCGTCCGGTTGGAGGTGCCCTTCTCCGTGATGCCGGCGCCGATCAGGAGTTCGCCGGCGGCGTCCACCACCTTGCCGGTGATGGTTTTGCTCTGGGCCATCGCTGCCGGGATGGAAAAACAGAGCAGTATGAGGAACGTTAGTATTTTTTTCATCTGTCTTGATTTTATTGCCAATCCGGGTTTTGGCGCATTTGGGGATTACGGTTCATTTCGATTTGCGGTATCGGGAAGAAGTAATGTTTCTTCTCGAACAGCTTTTGCTCCACCTGAACTGTGGGATCATACGTAAACGTACCGTCGCCGTTCCGGGTGATCTCCACCCCGCGGATGAACTTCGGCATTGTTTCGATGGTCATCCACCGCCGTACATCGAAGTACCGATGATCCTCGAATGCCAGTTCTATCCGGCGTTCGTTACGGATGAAATCCCGCAGGGTAGACTGGTTCAGCGCCACCCCGCGGCTGGCCAGCGCCGTTTCGACGGAAGGCATGCCCGCGCGCTCGCGCACGAGGTTCAGCGCCTGCACCGGCGTGAGCCCGTTCGGTGTGCCCGGCGCAGTGTAAGTGGGGCCGCCCGCTTCGTTGCCGGCTTCCGCGAGGTTGAGCAGCACTTCCGCATACCGGAAATACACCCAGTTGTGGTAAGTATTGCCGGAGCCCTGCGCGGGGTTTACGTTGGCGTAATCCATGAACTTGTTGAGGTAATAACCCGTTTCTGTTTTGGCGTTGCCGCTGGCATTCACGCCGCCGGTGTAGATCTGGAACGTATAATTGTTCTGTCCCGCGAAGGGGTTGTACCGGGCGCCGTTATAAATGATGCTGGCGTAGAAGCGGGGATCGCGGTTGGCGTAAGGCGCCGCCGCGTGCGTGGGGTTGTTCCAGCTGAAGAGCGTGCCGTCCGCCATCTCGTAGGCATCCACCAGGTCCTGGGAAGGACAGGTGCCGCCGCGGGCATTGGTGAACCCTGCCGGGAAGTTATCGTTCTCCGTTTCGCGGTTGGGCGTACGCAGCCTGGCAAAGATGAGCTCGCGGTTGGTGGTGCCTGCGCCCCAGGCGTTAAAGAAGCTGGCATAGTTCGTTTGCCCGTTGGTGCCGGGCTTATACAACGTGTACCAGTTCAGGTCCACCACGTCCTGCGCGGCTTTGGCGGCAATAGCCCAGCGGTCGGCCACGGGCGTGGTGTAGGCGGTGAGGGAATCCGCGCCGGCGCGGTTGTAGAGCGGACTGGCCGCATACAGCAAGATCTTGGCTTTAAGGGCCAGGCAGCTGCCCCTGTCTGCACGGCCTACTTCATTGGGCTCGTAGTAAGGCTCTTCGGGCAGGAGCGCAAAGGCGGCGTCGCAGTCTCTCACGATGAAGTCCACGACCGACTTCACCGAATTGCGGGGGATGAGCACGTCTTCCGAAGCTTCGAACGAGCGGTCCACGATCGGGATGCCGCCCCAGCGCTGGAAGAGGAACCAGTGATGGAGGGCGCGCAGGAAGAGCGCTTCGCCCATCATGCGGTTGCGGAAACGGTCGGTAACGGTAGACGGTAAAAGATGCAGGTTTTTGATGGCGGTGTTGGCTTTTCGGTTGCCATGGTAGCCGCCATACTTCATCCAGGAACCGATCTCACCAGCGCCGTCGCCCGCGCGCCAGTATTTCATGTTGGAAGGGTTCCAGTTGCCGGCGCTCATGCGCTGTGCGGCGGAAGGAACGGTTTTGTTGGTGGATACGTGCATTGCTTCGTCTGTGGCAGAGGCCAGCATGGCGTTGCCGTCGAGCCAGTTGAAGGAATTGTGCACATCGGCCGGGAGGTCGGTGTAGGCGTTGTTGATGAAGAGCTCGGCCCGGCCGGAGTCGCTGAACACGAACTGGGCGGATTTGAACTCCACCGGCACTACGTTCAGCGGTTTCATGCAGGATGCAGCCGCCAGGCAGATGGGTATGGAAAGTATCGCGAGTTTACGTTTTTTCATTTTCAAGCTTTTAGAAGGTGACACTGATACCGGCGTTGATGATGCGCTGGATGGGATACAGCACGTAATGGCTGGAGCGGGCTTCGGTGTCTACGAGGTCTGTCGGCGACCAGGTGAAGAGGTTGTAGCCGCTGGCGTAGATGCGCGCATTGTCGAGCCGGATCTTTTCCGCGAGTTTCTTCGGCAGGGTATATCCCAGCTCCAGGGTTTTCAGCCGTACCATTCTGCCGTCGCGCAGCCAGTAGGTGGACGTGCGCTGGTTGTTGGCCTTGTTGCTGAGGGAAAGGCGCGGGTAAGTGGCGTTGGCGTGGGTGGATGGATCTTCGGGATTGAAGCGCCCCAGGTGATGGTCGCGCACGGTGCCGTTGTCATGGAATTCCCATACGGATTCGCCGGTGAGGCCCAGCTGCTGGCCGTTTTGCCCGGTAAACAGCATGTTGAGGTCGATGCCTTTGAAGCGGAGCCCCAATCCCGCGCCGTATTGCAGCGTGGGGAAATTCCCCTGGCCGAGGTACACTTCGTCGTATGCGTCGATCACTTTGTCGCCGTTCTGGTCTTTGTATTTGATGTCTCCCGGCCGTACCTGTCCGAAC
>NZ_CALNBI010000319.1 GCF_937874145.1 uncultured Chitinophaga sp.
ATCCGACCAGGGATGTACTACCGGTGCTTCCCTGCTGCCCAAAGCTTCCTCGGATGGCCCTCCAATTCCCCAGCATACATTATCCAGCCATCCATGATAGTGCCCTTCGAAGCGAAGGAACTTTGGCCGGCCGGTTTTCGCGCGCGCCACGCGGAAAGCGGTTTGCACCGCTTCGGAACCGTCGAGGCAGAAGCGCATGATCCCGGCAGAAGGGATCAGCCGCTGCAATTGCTCCGCCAGCTCCAGTTCTCGGATATGCTGCCCGGCGAACAGTTGTCCGCCGGCGGAATATTCCTGTACGGCCGACAACACCCTGGGATGCGAGTGGCCGAGGATGAGGGGGCCCTGGCTCAGCGTGAAGTCCAGGTACTCATTGCCGTCTGCGTCGTAAATCCTGCTGCCCGCGCCGTGCGTGTAAAACAAGGCATGCGGATGATTATATTTCCTGAATTCGGAGGAAACGCCACCTGCCATCACTTTCTTTGCTCTTTCCAGCAATGCGGCAGATTGCTTGTATTCAAATTTTTTCATGCGATGCGGGTTTTCCGTTTGGTTTACACGTTGACCGGAGCAACGGGGTTGTATGGATATAATCGCGCGAGCCGGTGGATGTCGTGGTTGAATCCGGCAAAAGCAGCTTCCCAGCGGCGGGCGTCCTGCGGCGTGTAGGCGTAAAAGCCGTTGCAGTCGTGGATACCCCGCGCCTGTTCCCGCACCATCCGGCGCATGATCAGCGGAACGCCGGTGTGATTGCTTAACCGCGGGAACCAATACCTGAAAACGGCCGCAGCGTCTTCCAGCCCGGTATAATCCATCCGCCTGAAAATGCCCATGAGCGTCATCCAGGAGCCGGCGTCGTAGCGGAAGGCTTTGTCGGCGTCTTCAGCAGTTACCAGTCCTTTCTCCACCAGGTGCAGCATTTCCCGGTACACGGCATACATGAGGCGGTTGGTGATGAAGCCGCGGATATCTTTGCGGAGCAGTGTGGGTTCCTTGCCCCAGCTATGCGCCAGGCGGAAGACCCAATCGGCATGCTCCGGCGCGGTTTGATCGCCGCAGGTGATTTCCAGGAAACGGGTAGCATATGCGGGCTCGGCCCAATGCAATCCCAGGAACCGTTCCGGCGTGGGAACGAGTTGCTGCAGCGTACTGATGGGAATGGCGGAAGTATTGCTCGTGATCACAGCATCCGGGGCCGCAACGGCGGCTATTTTCCGGTATACCAGTTTCTTGATGTCTATTTTCTCTACCACGCATTCCTGCAACAGCCGGCAATCGCGCAGCGCGCTGTACCGGTCGGTGACCGTCAGCCGCGACAGGCATTCTTCCACTGTTGCTGCGAGAAGGCCGGCGGCCGCGCACTGCACCAATTGCTCACGAATGCGGCGCGGACCAGCCTCCAGATCGTCCGGCAGCGGCGCGATGCCCACCCCCGTATGGCCCGACATCAGCAGCGAAGCCACAATGCTGCTGCCCATCAATCCCAGGCCCACCACGCCAACAGGAATGGCGGCCGGGTTCAGTTGCGCCGCCATCAGCCGGGAAGTTTAACGATGCAATCGATCTCCACTTTCAGGCTTTCGGCCAGCACGGATTGTACGGTAGTACGAACGGGTTTGATCCCGGGGAAATATGTTTCATACACTGCATTGTAACGGTCGAAATCCGCGATATCCGCCAGGTGCACCGTACATTTCACCACATCCTCCATACCTGCGCCGGCGGCCTCCACGATTGCTTTAATATTGTCGAGGGTGCGGGTGGTTTCTTCTTCAATACTGCCCAGCACGAACCGGGATTCCCTGAAATCGACGGAAGCCTGTCCGCTCACGAAGAGCAGCCCATCCACAACCAGCGCATCGGAATAAGCGCCGGTAACAAAAGAGGGATCCCGGTGCGGGTGGATTATTTTTACTTTTTTCATCTGTTGGAAGCGTACATGAAGTAATCGTTATATCGGTTCAAAAGTACCCAGCACCTCCCCTTTTTCCTGTTACTATCGTTTACATTTGTAATACAATCTTTCAAAACCGGCACCTGCATTTGATCACTCCGGGGTTTATTCCTTATATTGTACAGACTATCACCCACCTTTCATGAAAGCAACAGAACACCGCATACCAAAGGATTTCGACAAATCATTCACCGTTTTCCGTGAAGTAGGCGCCTATTTTCCCTGTCCCTGGCATTATCATCCGGAATATGAATTAGTATTAGTTAC
>NZ_CALNBI010000320.1 GCF_937874145.1 uncultured Chitinophaga sp.
CTGGGTGAATATAGGCTGATCATACCGTCGCCCTGGAAGCGGCTGTCGGTGCCGGCGCCGGCGGAAAGTTTGCCGAACATCCCGCGCTTATATCCTTTTTTCAGTTTGACGTTCATTTCCAGCGTACTGTCGCGCGAGCTGATGGGATCCACGGCCCTGTTGTACACCTGTACTTTCTCGACGCCCACTTTAGGAAGGTTTTGCAGGGCGATCTGTTTATCGCCGAAGAAGGGTTTTCCGTCCACCAGCACATTGTTGACCGGCTTGCCGTTTACGGTGATGAGGCCATCGCCCCAGACGGTGACGCCGGGCAGTTTGCGCATGAGGTCTTCGAGGACGGAGGCGCTGTCGAGCCGGAAGGCGTCGGCATTGAATTCGAGCGTATCGCCTTTCATTTGCACGGGTGGCACGGAAACGACGACTTCCGCCAGGTGATTGGCGGCGCGTTGCATATCGAGCGTGCCGAATGGCAGGGCGGGCTTTTGTGCGTCGATGGTGAATTGGCGGATCAGCGGGGCGTAGCCCAGATAGGTGATGATGAGC
Organism: uncultured Chitinophaga sp.; assembly: GCF_937874145.1. Lineage (GTDB taxonomy): Bacteria > Bacteroidota > Bacteroidia > Chitinophagales > Chitinophagaceae > Chitinophaga. The sequence goes on from NZ_CALNBI010000320.1 coordinate 544, forward strand.
TTCAACGGCACTCCGGGCGGGAGTTTCCCTAGTTTAAAGGAGCCATCAGCCACGGTGAGCAGGAACCCTGCCAGCGAGGAATCCGCTACCCGGTAAACGGCTACCGTGGCGGATGGCAGCGCGTAATCGCGCGCGGGGTCCTGCACTTTGCCGGAGATTTCGCCGGCCGGCGACTGCGCTTTTGCCGTGAACATGCACGCGCATATCATCAGCAGGCACATCAGGTAAAACCTCGTCATCCTACAATTCGGATTTGAACCTGAAACGGACGATCACCGGGTTGGCCATCCTGTCTTTCTTCTCCAGGAACTGCGCTATCTGTGGCGGGGATACGGGGGATTTGGCGGTGTTGTGTTCATGTGAATGATACAACTCGTATGCAGACGAACAGGTGAAAAAATGCTCGCCATCGCAGGCCAGCACTTCGCCGATGATGTCGAAGAAAGGCAGGTAAGCGTTGGTGCTGTCGGGCCGGAGGCCGTTCAACGTGAAAGTTTGCCCGGTTTTCAGGTCGTACATCAGGGTGCGGTCCCTAAACTGGGTGTCGTGAATGGCGAGCCTGAACACCAGTTTATCGCCGGCGCGATAAATGTTGCTGAAGCAGAAAACCTTGCCGGGATTGCGAATTACATATTCCATTCGCTTCCCTTCCATGGCGGTATCGGTCAGGAAGTTTTGCGGGAGGGAATAGCTGGCGGGGAGAACGATGCGGTATTTCTTTTGAAGGCCCTGCCGGTTGAGCTCCACGAGTTGGTAGCTATAGTAATTCCGGAAGAAGAAATTCCCGTTACCGCTATTGTAAAGAAATTTCCCCTGCATGAGCCGGTCATTTCCCGCCAGTATGGACTGCGGATCATAGGGCAACAGCTTTTCTTCCACCTGCTCCTCCGATTCGATTACCAGTTGCGAGCCGGTGCTGCCGCGGGTTTCGGGAGTATTGATATTGGAAATCAGCCAGCCGTCGCCCATGCTGATGGTTTCATCGGTGTTTTGCGCCCACTTCTTCTTTTTCCGCAGTAGTTTCCCGTTCATATCGTAAACGAGGTAAAAGGGGGCCAGCGCCCTGATTCCGGAGGTGGCCACGATTTCCTGGCGGAAATGGTCGACAGAAAACGCGTAAAAAGCGGGTTCAAATTCGTTGGGGCTTTCGGCTGGCGGGACCAGTTTGCGTACAAATTTGCCTGCCCGGTCGAAGAGGAGAATGGTATTCCCTCTTCGGTCGAGCACGATAAAATACTGGCTGGTCACTGCGAGCTGGTCGATTTTATTAAACAGGGAAGTTTTGCTGCTTTCGAGGGGAATGTATTCGATATCGGCGAGCATTTTTCCGGCGGTTCCGCCGAAGGCGTTTTCCGGGTCGATACGGAGGATTTGTTCGGTAACGGGTGATTGGGAAAATAGCCGGGCTGAGAGGCTAAGCAGCAGGGCAACGGTCAGTGGAATTGATTTCATTGGGCGGATGCATTTGGTATTGATATGTTTTTCGGGTAAAAGGGAACGTGGGCACCGGGGTTTTCCTGTCGCCGTACGGCCAAACGTTCACGTACATATGCACCGGCCTGGGAATAACTGAAACAAGTTAGCGTATTTCGCCAGAATTTTTTAAAGATATTTTTAGCCGCGAAGCGCCCTTGCGCAGTGAAAGTCCCGGCTTCAGGCCCTGTCTCAAATGCCCCCTTTTATTGGCTAATAAGCACGTCATTCATATTGCCGGAAATGGATAAGTTGCAGTAAAACCGAAGCATATGTTGTTATCAGGAAAAACCGCCGTGATATATGGGGCAGGCGGCTCACTCGGCGGGGCGATCGCGCAGGCGTTCGCGCGCGAAGGCGCATTCGTGCACCTTACCGGCAGGAATGCAGCGTCCGTCAGCCAGACGGCGGAAGCCATCCGGAAAGCCGGTCACCAGTGCCATACAGCCGTTGTGGATGCGTTGGATGCCGGGGCGATCGGTCGGCACCTGGAGGAAGTGGGGAAAGTGGATATTTCGTTTAATGCAATTGGTTGGGAAGACCGGCAGGATCAATCTTTGACGGACATGTCGGTGGAAGATTTCCTCCGCCCGGTGCGCCGCGCGATGGAGACGGAATTTCTGACCGGCACGGCGGCGGCGCGGGTGATGATGCGGCAGGGATCGGGCGTGATCCTCACGTTGACGGCCACACCGGGCGGTATCGGGTATCCGCATGTTGGAGGCTTTGGCCCGGCTTGCTGCGCGGTGGAGAGCCTCACGCGGAACCTGGCTTCGGAAGTAGGTGCGCACGGGGTGCGGGTGGTGAACATCCGGTCTGGCGGGTCGCCTGATTCAAAAGTCTTCCGCGAAGCACTGGAAAACGGGGGCGATGAAGTTAAGGGTTTCCTGGACAAGCTGGAAGCCGATACCATGCTCAAGCAAATGCCCATGATGGAAGACATCGCACAGGCGGCGGTGTTCCTGGCGTCGGACCATGCGCGGAAGATCACCGGGATCACCCTCGATGTTACCTGCGGTACGACGAGCGCGCTGAATTACATGGTGCCGAGGGTGCCGTTCCTGGCGAACCAACCGCAGTAAAGCCAACCATCCACCTCAATCTAATTATTTTATTAAAAACAATCTACATATCAGAAATTCCGCTAATTTAGCGGTGTCATGGTTCCTATGTTCAACCGTTTCAGGACACACCATATCTTCCTGATATTTTTCCTGGTGGCCGTATCTTTTTCCGCCGCCGCGAAGCCCCGTCTCACCAACTTTACCTGGAATACTACCTGCATCAACGATAGTGTTACTTTCTTCATTACCGACGATACCGCCGGCATCGACTCTGTGAAATGGTATTTCGTGAGCCCGCCCCTCCGGCCGGAGGACTCCAGTAACCGCATCACCGGCGCCTGGTACCGGTATAGCCTTCCCGGCACTTATACCGTAACGCTCAAAGCGTACCGCAACGGCGTCGAAGATATTACCACGCAGGCCATCACCATCGTTCCCCGGCAGCACATCGACCTCGGCCCGCAGAACATCACCATCTGCGAAAACACAGACCTCCCCCTCACCGCCCCCGACATTCCAGGCGCCACTTACACCTGGTATTACCTCGAGGACACGGTAATCGGCACGCATACATTCACCGCCACCGAAATGGCGACCTACCATGTGGCCATCAACGGCTGCCGGGAGATAGATTCCGTCAACCTCTTCACCTCCCCCATCCCGGACCTGGACCTCGGGCCCGACCGCACCCTGTGCACCGGCGAGCTCCTGACCCTCGACGCCACCGCGCAGAACGCGACCTACGTCTGGAGCACCGGCGAAACCTCACCCACCATCGTGGCTTCCGGCGCAGGGGGTACCTACTCGGTAGTAGCCACCGTGGAAGGCTGCGGCGATTATACCGACCAGGTCACCATCAACTTCACCGGCGCTCCCTACCCTTTCAGCCTCGGTAACGATACGCTCCTTTGCCCCGGCGAGACTGTGACGCTCGACGCCACCAGCACCGGCGCCACGGGATATCTCTGGAACACGGGGTCCATCAATTCGCGCATCAACGTCCGCAACAACGGCACTTACTCCGTGTTCGTGAACATCAACAATATCTGCTCCGTGGTCGACACGATCGAGGTCCGTTACAGCCGACTGCGGGATTTCAGCCTGGGCAACGACACCACGCTTTGCCAGGGAGGCTTCGTGGTGCTTTCGGCCGACCATGGCACCGGCCTCTACCGCTGGCAGGACGGCTCCGACCAGGCCACTTATTACGTGGATTCCACGGGATACTACAGCGTCCGCGTACAGATCGGCCGCTGCGTGGAAACGGATACCATCCGCGTAGTTTTCCAGGATTCCGTGCGCGTGTACCTGGGCGAAGATACCGTGATGTGTACCGGCGAAACCCTTATGCTGCGGCCCATGAACGCCGGCATGGATTACAAATGGCAGGACAGCTCCTCCGTCAACGTATTCCCCGTGACCCAACGCGGCTGGTACGCTGTGGTGGCGGAAAACGTCTGCAACCGCTCCGTAGATTCCATCCTCGTTTCGTTCACTCCCTGCGACTGCGAAATGTATTTCCCGACCGGCTTTTCCCCCAACGGTGATGGTTACAACGATTACTTCCGGCCAAAATACCGGTGCAACATCGGCAATTACAAACTCAGCATCTACAACCGCGTGGGCAATTTCATCTTCCACACATCGGACCCGCAGGTGGCCTGGACTGGCCAGTACAACGGCAAGCCCGCATCTATCGGCACTTACGTCTGGATGGTGGAATATGTAGACCTGTCGAACCTGAAATATTACCGGAAAACAGGCACCATTACACTCCTTCGCTAAGATCGAAAACGCATAACAAAAAGCCCCGTGATATTCGCGGGGCTTTTTGTTGATGGACATTATTCAGTTTTTGAAGTCGGAGAAACGCGCGGTAAAGACGGCGGTTTCGCGTTTCTTGAACGGTACGTTCCAGGTGCCGTCGTACGTGATGAGGGCTGGCAGCAGGAGGTCGCCGAGCTTGGTCATTTGCACGTTCATCTTTACGTTAAAATCGAAAATGAGTGTTTTGTAGGAAAGTGAATACCGGCGGCCCACGATTTCCATGGTTTCCTTGTTGAACCATGTGATGAGCTCGTCGTACACGATTTCGGCCCGGTCGATGGAATTGAGGTTTTTCTTCATGACGGCGCCGAAAACATAACAATCCACGCCTGCCAGCGTGCTGGAAGTAATACTGAAATCGTAGTATTTCATCAGGTTGCGGTCGAACACTGCCACTTTGCTGCCCACCACGGGAACGCCGGAAATGGGTTTGCCGGGGTTGAAGATGAGTTGTTTGAGCTGCGAACGGTGCCGGGCGAGACTGCCTTTGGCGGGGCCGCTATCCTCACCGCAAACGGTTCCTTTCGTGAAGAAGAGATTGGCGTACAGTTCCGCGGTGTAGTAGTTGTAGTCTTTTTTGCGGTCGTAGAAATTGCCGGTTGTTTTTTCTTCGAGGACGGTCATGCTGCGGCAGCCGTTCTGCATGTGCTGCTGCGTGCGCGACAGCAGGGACGCGATGGTTTTGCCGCCTTTTTTATCGGTGATGCGAATGTCGTTCTCTGCCGTGAATCCTACGATGCGAAGGTTTTTGAAAGCGCGGTAGAAGGTGGTGTCTTCCTCTACGCGGCGGATGAACCCGTTTACGTCGAACCCTATGCGCTTGGCTTTCACGACATGTTCGTCGAGGTTGACGGTCATGCCTTTATATCGTGCGGTATCCTGTGCGGAAACGGATAT
>NZ_CALNBI010000321.1 GCF_937874145.1 uncultured Chitinophaga sp.
CTGCAGATGTGCCTCCGCGCCGTGAGCCTTGGCACAACAGACACGCTCATCTGCCATCCCGCATCGATGACCCATTACAGCGTTCCGAAAGAACTCCGCGAAAAATACGATATCACCGACGGCCTCATCCGCATGAGCACCGGCCTCGAATCGGTGACCGACATCCTGAACGATCTCGATCAGGCCCTGGCATGAACTTCTAAAATTCAATGATGATTACAATCCGCAGAGCAGAACGAAAAGATTGTGCCCGCATGATGGAACTGGTGCGCGAACTGGCTTTATACGAAAAAGCGCCGGAACAGGTGACCGTTGCGCTGGACCACTTCGAGGAATCGGGATTCGGGGCAAACCCGGTATGGTGGGCGTTTGTAGCCGAAGAAGATGGTGTTATCGCCGGCATGGCGCTGTACTACATCCGCTACTCCACCTGGAAGGGGCAGCGCATGTACCTCGAAGATATCGTGGTAACCGGCAGCCACCGCGGCAAAGGCATCGGCAAGCTGCTGTTCGACCAGCTGCTGGTGGAAGCGCGGGAGAAGCAATTCTCCGGGATGATGTGGCAGGTGCTGGACTGGAACGAGCCCGCCATTAACTTCTACAAGAAATACAACGCCAAATTTGATCCGGAATGGCTGAACGCCAACATCGACCTTTGAGGCGTAAGGGCATAAAAAAGCGTCCCGGTACTGTGGTGCCGGGACGCTTTTCTTTTTTGTCTGCTGAGTACGATCACTGTTTCTCGAACACTAATTTCTCTGGCAGCCGGGTTCCGTTGGCAGGGAAAAATCTTCCGATGGTGAAGGATTTTCCGTCTGCCGCCATTTTAAAATAGAATTTTTGGTCGTTGTTGCGGAACAGGATGCTGTCGCCCTCGATCCGGTAAAAATACAAACCGGATAACACGGGATAGGTGGCATCCTGGGGCATTTGCCGGAACTGGAAATAGAAGCTGTTATCGGCGGGAAGGTCGGTGCTGCCGGGAGGATGATCTTTGAAGATGATGGTCTCCTTTTTCTCCGTGTTTTCCAACCAGCGCGGCCCTTCGTCCGAATTGCTTTTTTTGCAGGCCGCCAGCACCGCAAGGGCCAGGAGGCTGCATAATACGACGTATTTCCGCATAGGGAGTGATTTATACCCGTAAAACGGCCGCACCGTGTTATTAGTTACAGTTCCGTTTATTTTACCGCCAGTTCCAGGGTGTCGGACACGCCGTCTGTAGCCGCAGTTTTATCGATTTTAGCGATGAGGCCCTGCAATACTTTACCGGGGCCTACTTCGGTGAAGCGGGTGGCGCCGTCGGCCACCATGGCCTGCACGCACTGGGTCCATTTTACGGCGCCGGTGAGCTGGGTGATGAGGTTCTGTTTAATTTCCGCAGGATCGGTCACGGCTTTGGCCACCACGTTCTGGTAAACGGGGCAGTTGGGCGTGTTGAATGCGATGGATTCGATGGCTGCCTGCAGTTCGGACTGTGCGGGGGCCATAAGGGGCGAGTGGAAAGCGCCGCCTACGGCGAGTTCCATCACGCGTTTGGCACCTGCTGCCTTGAGGAGTTCCATGGCACGCGCGATACCGGTTTTGGTACCGGAAATCACCAGCTGGCCGGGACAGTTATAGTTGGCGGGCACTACGGTATCGTCAGTGATAGTGGCGCAGATTTCTTCCACTTTGGCATCGTCGAGCCCGAGAACCACGGCCATGGTAGACGGCGTGATCTCGCAGGCTTTCTGCATGGCGTTGGCGCGGATGGAAACGAGCTTCAGCGCGTCGGAGAATCCGAGGGCGCCGTTGGCCACGAGGGCGGAGAATTCGCCGAGGGAGTGGCCGGCCGTCATATCGGGACGGGCGTTTTCCAGGCAGAGGAACCCGATAACGCTGTGCAGGAACACGGCGGGCTGGGTAACTTTGGTTTGTTTGAGATCGGCTTCGGAACCTTCAAACATCACGTCGGAGATCCGGAATCCGAGCAGGTCGTTGGCTTGCCCGAAGAGATCGCGGGCTTTGGGGCTTTGTTCGTAAAAAGCCTTGCCCATACCGGTAAATTGTGCTCCCTGACCGGGAAAAACGAATGCGTGCTTCATTGATATGCTTAATTATCAGATGGCAAATATATATAAAAAATTATGGTTTAACCCAGCTTGCATATAGCCGGGTTAAACCATAGGGAAATTGAAATCAATATGGTAGCGTGCTTTTAACGGCGCCCCATCAGGTCGGACCCGATGAGTTTCATGAATTCGGCGCGGGTGGTACCGTCTTCGAACTGGCCGCTGAAAGCGGAAGTGGTGGTTACGGAGTTTTGCTTCTGCACGCCCCGCATCATCATGCAAAGGTGCTGCGCCTCGATGACAACGGCCACGCCCTGCGGGTGCAGGGTGTCCTGGATGGCGTCCAGGATCTGGTGGGTGAGGCGCTCCTGTACCTGCAGGCGGCGGCTGAAGATGTCCACCACGCGGGCGATCTTGCTCAGGCCGGTGATGAACCCGTTGGGAATATACGCCACATGCGCTTTCCCGAAGAAAGGCAGCATATGATGCTCGCACATGGAATACAGTTCGATATCCTTCACGATCACCATTTCGCTGTAAGCTTCGGTGAATTTGGCGCCGTTCAGCACTTCCTTCGCATCGAGCTGGTAGCCCTGCGTGAGATATTGCATGGCTTTGGCCACGCGCTCAGGCGTTTTCAGCAGTCCTTCCCGGTCCGGATCTTCACCCAGCAGGGAAATGCTTCCGCGGTAATGCTCTATCAATCCTTCCGTCACCTTTTCGTCGTACAGTTCTTCCTTCTTGTAAGCCATGGCTTGCAGTATTTTTTATAGGTTATTTCCCGCCGTAGTATTCCACGTAGATCTTGGAAGTTTCGTGCAGCTTGATGCAGTGCAGCTGAACGGTTCCGGGGAGATGTTTTTCGAGTTGTTCCCAGATGGCGATGGCTACGTTCTCGGCGGAGGTGAATTTATCTTTCATGAAATCCACGTCCATATTGAGGTTTTTATGGTCCATCTTCTCCACCACCACATCGTTGATCAGGACGCCTAACGTTTTGGCGTTGAATACAAAACCGGTTTCCGGATCAGGTTCTCCCTTCACGGTTACATGCAGTTCATAATTGTGCCCGTGCCAGTTGTCGTTGGCGCATTTGCCGAAAACTTCCTGGTTCTGCTCCTTGCTCCACTGCGGATTGTACAACTTGTGCGCTGCATTAAAATGCTCGACGCGCGTCAGATAAATCATTTGTGTTTGATAAATTTCTGCAAAGTTAAAGCAATTCGACGAAAACGTACCTTTATGGGATGAAACTGATCGTAGCCGCCGCCACAGAGGCGGAAATCCAGCCCACAACAGCCTGGCTGCAGGAATCGGGAAGAAAGGACGTGGAAATACTCATCACCGGCATCGGCGGCTTCAGCACCGCATACGCCCTGGGGAAGCGGCTTTCAGCCAATAAGCCCGCCCTCGTGCTGCAAGCCGGCATCGCCGGCGCCTTCAGCCGGAAAATCCCCCTGGGCCAGGCCGCCCTGGTGGAAAAAGAATACCTCGCCGACCTCGGCGCGGAAGATAACGGCCAATTCCGCGACCTCTTCCACATCGGGCTATGGAAACATGATCAGCACCCGTTTACGCATGATTATTTATTGAATCCGTTTGACAGGGTTCCTGACAGTCTTGCACACCTCCCCCGCCTCACCGGCGTTTCCGTCAACACCGTCAGCGGCGAAGCCGCCACCATCCAAAGGCTGGAACAGCAATACCAGCCCGGCCTCGAAAGCATGGAAGGCGCCGCGCTGCACTACGCCTGTTTACTGGAAAATGTCCCCTTTTTGCAATTGCGCACCGTTTCCAATTACGTGGAGCAGCGCGACAAAAGCAACTGGGACATACCCCTGGCCGTGCGCAACCTCAACGGCCTGCTGCGGCAAACGATCCTTGAATGGAATAACGAACGATAAAAAAGAAAGATATATGCAACTGAGCTTAGGATTTTCGCCCTGCCCGAACGATACCTTCATCTTCGACGCACTGGTGAATGGCAAGATGGACACGGAGGGATTGCAGTTCGACACCCGGCTGGAAGACGTGGAAACCCTCAACCAATGGGCCCTCCAGGGAAAACTGGATATCACCAAACTGAGTTTCGCCGCCGGCCTCCGCGTGGCGGACAAATACCGCCTCCTCAACAGCGGCAGCGCGCTCGGCCGGGGCTGCGGCCCGCTCCTCATCGCCCGGGAGCCTCTTTCACCCGAACAAATCGCATCCCTGAAAATCGCCATCCCCGGCGAAAACACCACCGCCAACCTCCTCTTTTCCATCGCCTACCCCGACGCGAAAAACAAGGAAATCATGGTGTTTTCGGATATCGAACAGGCGGTGATCTCCGGCAGAGCCGACGCCGGCGTCATCATCCACGAAAACCGCTTCACCTATCAACAGAAAGGCCTCGTGAAAATCACCGACCTCGGCGCCTTCTGGGAAGAAAAAACCGGCCATCCCATCCCGCTGGGCGGCATCTTCATCCGGAAAGACATCCCGGAGGCCACGGCCCGCAAAGTCGACGGCCTGATCTCCCGGAGCCTGCAGATCGCCTTTTCCAACTACCCCACGCTGGCGCCCTACGTCAAGGCGCACGCCCAGGAAATGGACGAACAGGTGATGCGGCAACATATCGAATTGTATGTCAACGACTTCAGCCTGGATTTGGGCGAAGATGGGCACAAAGCCATCGAAGTGCTGAAGCAAATGGCCATCGTATAAAAAGCAGGACGCGGTTAGTACGGTTACAGTACGGTATCCCTACTAAGTCCCTGCTGAGCGGGTACCATGTATTGGGTGTAAACCTATTTTAGGACGTGCCCCTTTTGTCATGGGCATGACAAGCCGGGCCAGCAGACAAAACAACAAGGCGCATACTCCCTCGGGAGCATGCGCCTTTGCTTATGCCGGCGGCCTTAGGGCTTCAGGGCTTTCCCGTAGACTTCCAGCGCCCGTTTCCGGGCCATTTCATGATTTACAATGGGTTGCACGTATTGAAGCCCGTCGATTTCCGGGACCCAACGGCGGATATATTTCCCTTCCTTGTCGAATTTCTGCGCCTGCAAAGTGGGGTTGAACACCCGGAAATACGGCGCCGCATCGCAGCCGGAGCCCGCCGCCCATTGCCAGCCGCCGTTGTTGGCGGCCAGGTCGTAATCCAGGAGCTTTTTGGCAAAATAAGCCTCGCCCCAGCGCCAATCGATCAGCAGGTGCTTCGTCAGAAAGCTCGCCACCACCATCCGCACGCGGTTGTGCATGAAGCCGGTTTCGTTCAGTTCGCGCATGCCCGCATCCACGATCGGGTAGCCCGTTTGCCCCTCGCACCAGGCAAAGAACTCGCGCTCATTGTTCCGCCACTGGATCTTGTCGTATTCTTTCCGGAACGATGTATGCACCACGTCCGGGAAATGCCAGAGAATCATCTGGTAAAATTCCCGCCAGATCAGCTCGTTCAAAAAAGTCTCGTTCAATTGCATGGCCCGGCGCGCCAGTTCGCGGATGCTCACCGTACCAAAACGCAGGTGTACGCTCAGCCGGCTGGTGCCGTGCAAGGCAGGATAGTCGCGGGTTTTATCGTAGTGCTTTATCAGCGCGTCTTCCGGATCAGGCGGCGGAAAATCGTGGCGGGTGGTCTCGAATCCGATATCAGGGAGCGCGGGAACAGGGCGCTCATCCTGCAGGTGGAAATGTTTAAAATACTGTTCCGTAGGATAAGATTTGAGAAAAAACGGCTCCAGCGCTGCTTTCCATTTGCGGCTGTACGGCGTGAACACCGTATAGGGCGCACCGTTATCTTTCAACACTTCCCCCTTTTCGAAAATCACCTGGTCTTTATACGTAGTAAACCCGATCCCCTGCCTGCCCAATTGCGCCGCCATGGATTCATCGCGCTGACGGGCGTAGGGCTCGTAGTCATGGTTGGCGTATACACGGGCTACCTCGTACACCTCCGTGAAATGACGGAACGCCGCGGCTGGCGTACCATAGAACACATGCATCGTGCTTCCCATCGTCAACAATTTCACCTGCATCCCGGCAAGCGCATCGTGAATGAACTGCAGCCTGCGGTCGGCGCGGTCTTCCAGGTCGTCGAGGATATCGGTATCGAAAATAAAAACGGGCACAACGGGGAACCCGCTGCGGAGCGCGTGATACAATGCCGCATGGTCGTGCAGCCGAAGGTCCCGGCGGAACCAGCAGATAACTACTTTCATATACTCGGTTTCATTCCCGGTTGCTTGAAACACGAATATACGGCGATAATCACCATACAGATTTCAACACGAAAAGGCAACGGCTATTACGGAACGATGATGCCGCTTTTCTTCGTCAGCACTTTCTTCATTTTCCGGTGCAGGCTATCGAACAGATGAATGATGTATTCGTCCGCCTGCGGCTGGAACTTCGGCTGGGCGAGGAATTCGCTGAACAACTTCGGGTTGCGGTGCAATTCTTCGATTTGGCGGAGCAGGCCGGGCATGCTACCCGGACCGTCGTAGAAAAGGATCGCGTCCTTATTCAGCACCTGCGGTTCGGGATTGTTCAACCCGCCCCAATAAATGGGAATAGTGTTGCTGCGGATGGCCTGGAACACTTTTTCGGTGACATATCCGTCCCGGTCGGTATTCTCGGGACAGATATTGAATTTATACTGCCCGATGAAGCGCGCCTTGTCGTCGTGAAACTCTTCCTGCAGGGCGTTGGTATTGTTGAGGTACCTGCCCCCGCTGTCGACCCGGTCGATGGTGCTCATGGCGTGAAAGAGGATGGTCCGCAGCTTGCCTTTATCGTGGCTGCACACCAGCGAAGCGAATTTCCTTTCGTTATCGGGGCAGTAAGTGGTCACGAATTCAGCCAATTCCTTACGGATGGAGGCCGGTGTGGAATCGGGCTCGAAGAAATATTCCAGCCAGATGGGGAAACGCTGGTATTCGTCGGTGTCGGCGTAATCGAATGCGATGGCGATATCCGCGAACTTTTTGCATTGGTCGAGGTAATCGGGGAAACGCTTCACATTTTCGCCGGTATAGAACATTTTGATATGGCTCTTGCTGAGCTTGAGCTTGCGCTTCGGCCCGAAAACAGACCCGATCAGCAGGGTGTTTTCCGGCGTTACGAGGTCGCGGAAATGGTGCATGACATAGCGGTAGTGCCACAATTCCTGCAGTTTGGTGGGATAGAAGTTCAGCACTTCGATGTTATTCTCGTCGGGGAGAAACTTGTAGTTGACATAGGGCCGGTACAGTCCGGTATAAATCAAAAGATCTCTGATGGTCATGTATATCGAAGTTGGGAAGTCTGGCTTAAAGAAATTTCATCCTGCGCTTTCGCGCGTGCAAAGATAGTTTAAAACCTGCATATGTTGCCTGTCATCCCCTACAGCATGGATTCGAACAGCAGATCATGGAGGATGGCGGAGGTGGCGTTGCCGTAGGATGTATCCCCGAACTCCCCTACCCATTTGATGCCGTAAATAGCATTGGTCAGGAAAATTTCGTCGGCTGTTTGCAGGTCGCGGATGCTGAGCGGCTGTTCGTAAATGGGAAACTGGAAGCCGGCGGTGAGCAGGTGTTTGCGCATCACGCCGCAGACGCAGCCTTCGGTGAGCGGCGGGGTGAAGATCTCGCCGTCTTTCACCACGAATACATTGGCTACGGTTGTATCCGCCACCCGGCCGTACTGGTTGAGGAGCACGGCTTCCGATACCTGGTGCTGCCGGGCGTGCATCGCGGCCAGCACGTAGGGCAGGCAGTTATTGGATTTGACGTTGCTGAGCTTGTCGGCGGATTTGATGGCGTCGGAGAAGACAGTCATCGACAGCCCGTTGCTGTTAAGCTCGAAGATGTGTTCCGGCAGTTCCCAGGACTGGATAAGGAAATGCGGGGTATGGACGACCGGGTCGTACAATCCGGTACCGGCGCGCCAGACGGTGAGGCGCACCCGTGCCAGCTCCGCAACGTTGTTGGCACGGCAGAGCTGGACGATGAGCTCGGAGAAATATTCTTTTGTGAAATGCGCCGGTATGTGAAAATGCAGGATATGCAGGCTGGCAATCAGGCGCTCGAAATGCAGATCGGCCAGCAGGAGCTGCCCACGGTACACTTTCATGGTTTCAAAACAGCCGTCGCCATACCTGAAACTACGGTTATCGACGGTGAGCAACGGTTTGTCGGCCGTCATGAATCTTCCGTTGTAACACAATTGCATCCCCTAATTTACGATTATAAAACCATTTCCGGAATATCCCCTTCCACTACCAGCCGGCCGGCGGTTTTGGCTATGATTTCTTCAACGCTCACGCCCGGCGCGCGTTCCAGCAGGCGGAAGCCATCGGGGGTAACATCGAGAACGGCTATTTCGGTCACGATTTTCCGGACGCAGCGGACGCCGGTGAGCGGCAGGGAGCATTGCGGCAGGAGCTTGCTTTCGCCTTTGGGATTGGTGTGCATCATGGCCACGATGATATTTTTGGCCGAAGCCACGAGGTCCATCGCGCCGCCCATGCCTTTCACCATTTTGCCGGGTATTTTCCAGTTGGCGATATCACCCGAGTCGGATACTTCCATGGCGCCCAGCACGGTGAGGTCTACCTTCCCGGCGCGGATCATGCCGAAGCTTTCGGCGGAGTCGAAGAAGGCGCCCCCCGGGAGGATGGTCACCGTTTCCTTGCCGGCGTTGATCAGATCGGGATCGATGGCTTCTTCCGTCGGGTAAGGCCCCATCCCCAGCATCCCGTTTTCGGACTGCAGCATGATGGAGATCCCTTGCGGAACGAAGTTGGACACAAGCGTGGGGATGCCTATCCCCAGGTTTACATACATCCCGTCGCGCAATTCCTGCGCGATGCGTTTGGCAATGCCATATTTATCGAGAGCCATAGGAGAATCAGATTTTGACGGTTTTTCTTTCGATGCGTTTTTCGTAATCGCTTCCCTGGAAGATGCGGTGAACATAAATGCCGGGCACGTGGATCCCATCCGGGTCCAGCTGGCCGGGTTCTACCAGTTCTTCCACTTCGGCGATGGTGATGTTGCCCGCCCTTGCCATGGAGGTGCTGAAGTTGCGGGTGGTTTTCCGGAATACGAGGTTCCCCATCCTATCGCCTTTCCAGGCTTTGACGATAGAAAAATCAGCGTGGAGCGCCATTTCCATGAGATAATCCTTGTCCCCGAAGCGCCGGGTTTCTTTCCCTTCCGCGATCTCGGTACCGAAGCCCGCGGGGGTGAAAAATGCCGGGATGCCCATGCCGGCCATGGCGATCCTCGTGGCGAGGGTGCCCTGGGGAATGAGATCTACTTCCAGTTCGCCCGACAACAATTGCCGTTCGAACTCGGCGTTTTCGCCCACGTAGCTCGCCATCATCTTCTTAATCTGTCTTGTTTTCAGCAACAGTCCCAGCCCGAATTCGTCTACCCCCGCGTTGTTGGAGATACACGTCAGGTTGCCGACGCCCTTGCGCACAAGGGCCGCGATACAGTTTTCCGGGATGCCGCACAGTCCGAATCCGCCGAGCATGAGGGTAGCGCCGTTGGGGATATCGGCGATAGCCTCGTCGGCGTTTGCAACGATCTTGTTCATCTTCTCTGTTTTGGTGTCTATAACGTCAGAATATATTCAGCTTCAGGCTGTCGGGCACGGGCCAGAACAGGGAATCCATGCGGGTGCGGCCTGCCTTCCTCAACTCACGCTCCATCTTTGCCTTTTCCGTGGAATCGATTACTTCGCGCTTGCGCCTTACGATATCGCCCATTTCTTTATAAATCGCCTCGAGCCTGTCGGGATGCGATTCATAGAACTGCCAGCTTTTCGTGAAGGTTTCGCGGTCCGTTTTATGTAACAGTAAAATCTGGGCGTAAAGGGTTTTGACGGCGGAGTCGCGCGTGGCCTCGTTCATGTCCGCGGGGCTGCGCCCTTCCGGCACCTGCTCGCGGGCGTAAACGTCCGCATAGTTCATATCCAGCAAAATATCGCGCATCTGATCCTTTCCCAGTACGCCGGAAGGTGTACGGTCCGCTTCTCCGCATGCTGCCAGGCAAAGGGCGATAAAAAAGACGCCTGCCGTCTTACTCCATTTCTTCATAGTCTATTTACTTCATTTGCTGGTACTTGTTGGCATTGGGCACATCGAGGACAGACAACATCTGGATGGCCCGCATCTTCTCCTGCGGCGGCGCCTTGGCGAAGAGCTTCATCAGCTCGTCGTTCTTGGCGTTGAAAAAGCTTTGCATCACCATGGAATTGGGCTGGTCTTCATGGATGCCCATGAGCATGTTCAGGCAATTCATCACCGCGGCGCGGCCCTTGTTCATATCTTCGTACATCTGGTCGAGCCCCAGGCGGTGATAGGTATACATCACATCATGGAAGCGCGCGAACTTGACGTTCAGGAGGTTATCCTGCAGCCAGTAGCGGTTCCTGTTGCCTTCGAACGCCTTCCACCCCGAAACGTCCTTGCCGTCGGGGGCGTTATTCACAATATTAAGGGCTTTTTTATAATAATTATCGCCGCCGCGGGGGGAAAAACTGTCGTAGTCGAGGCCGAGAATGATGTAGCAATAGTATGCCACAACGGCCGTGAGGTTGGATGCCAGCGGATCGTTCCCGGAAATGCGCTGCTCGTTGAATTCCAGCGGCTGGAACTCCACGTAGCGGAAAACGAGGTTATTGTCCTGTATGTTGAGGATGCTGGAATTGTAGTTGGTGTTGTAGATGGGGCGGGCAGCCTGTATGGTGAGGCTGGCGCGGTAGGTGTTGTTCCCCAGGTCCTGGGTGACGTTGAGGAGGAAGTTGCATTCTATCCGTTCGCCCTGGGTGAAGGCATCGTCGGTCCACCGGCGGCCGTTGATGAACTCATTAAGGCCGGTTTGCAGGGTGTTGAAGATGCGTTTTTCCACGTTGGTGCCCAGTTGTGCGGCCTGGACGGACACGTTGGCGCGGAATTCCTGGGCGCCGGCGACAAGGGATGCCATCAAACAGAGGCAGAAAGCGAAAAGGTGTTTAGCCATGTTGCATGTCGATTATAGCCGAAACGATTTCCCTGGCAGCTTCCTGTTTGGATTGCAGGGGGAGCTGGTTCTCCTGGCCATCGGCCCGGAGGAGGGTGATTTTGTTGGTATCGTAGTTGAACCCGGCGCCGGGGTCGTTCAGGGAATTGAGCACGACCATGTCGAGGTTTTTATCATTCAGTTTCCTGAGGGCGTATTCGCGTTCGTTATTGGTTTCGAGGGAGAAGCCGACGAGGAGCTGGTGGCTTTGCTTGGAAGCGCCGAGGGCGCGGGCGATATCGGCCGTTTTTTCCAGTTCGAGGTTCATTTCATCGTCTTTCTTCTTGATTTTCTTATCGGCGACGGAGCGCGGCCGGTAATCGGCCACGGCGGCGGCCATCACGATGATATCGGCCTGTGGGGCGAATGCGGTGCAGGCGTCGAACATTTCGGCGGCGGTCACTACTTTTTGGGTGGTGACGCCGGCGTGGCGGGTTTCTTTGGGTGTGGGGCCGAGGACCAGCTGCACGGTAGCGCCGGCTTCGGCGAGGGCTTCGGCGATGGCGATGCCCATTTTACCGCTGGAGTGATTGGAGATGAAGCGCACCGGGTCGATGGGCTCCTGGGTGGGACCGGCGGACACGAGGGCGGTTTTGCCTTTGAGGGGCTGGCCTTCGGGGCGGCCGGTGAAGAAGGTGTAGAGGTAAGAAACGATGGCTTCGGGTTCGGCCATCCTGCCTTCGCCGAAGAGGCCGCTGGCCAGTTCGCCGCGGTGGACGGGCAGCTGGCGGTGGCCGTAGCTGAGCAGTTTGGCCACGTTGGCTTTGGTGGCGGGGTGGAGCCACATGTCTTCGTCCATGGCGGGCGCGAAGAGGACGGGGCAGGTGGCGGAGAGGTAGACGGCGAGGAGGAGGTTATCGCAGATGCCGTTTGCCATTTTGGCGATGGTGTTGGCGGAGGCGGGAGCGATGAGCATGACGTCGGCCCAACGGCCGAGCATGACGTGGTTGCTCCAGCTGCCGTGTTCAGAGATGTGGACGCCGACTTCCTGTTTGGAGAGGGTGGCGAGGGTGAGGGGCGTGATGAACTCGCAGGCGGCGGGGGTCATGAGCACCTTCACCTGGGCGCCTTCTTTGACGAGGAGGCGTACGAGGAGGGCGGCTTTATAGGCGGCGATGCTGCCGGATACGCCCAGTAGGATCTTCTTACCTTGTAACATCTGGCAAAATAAAAGCGGCAGAACAACGATATTCTGCCGCTATGAAATTAGTATTTTTCACAAATACGCAACGGATCAGGAGTACAGATCGTCGTCGTTTTTGCGGAAATAAATCTTATTGTCCAGGAATTCCTGGGTTGCCTGAATAGCGGAGTTAGCCATTCTTTCGTAGAAACGGGAGATTTCGATCTGCTCTTTGTTCTCGTGCACTTCTTCCAGGTTATCCGTGTGGGAGGCGAACTCTTCCAGTTTGGAGTGGAGCTCTTCCTTCACGGTAATGTTGATCTGGTTTGCCCTTTTGGCAATAATGGCAATGGACTCGTACAGATTACCGGTTCTGTTCTTGATGTCAGTCGTGTTTTTAGTCTCAACCCAGGGGTTCAGGCTACTGGACAGACTCCGTTTTATTTTGCTCATTTTCCAGCGTTTTAATGTTATTTTTTGCTAAGGTATAATATTTTTCGGCATCCCCGCGCAATTTACTGGACGGGTAGCGGTCGTTGAACTCCAGGTATTCGTTTACGACGGTTTCGTAACGTTCTTTCTGGCGGTAGGGTACGCTGTTTTTGGCGTACTGGAAATAGGCCTTGATGGCCATGAATTTATAGTTATCGCTCTTGTCCGAGTCGGGATAAGCGCGCATGAGGCTTTTGAAGGCTACCCCGGACGCTTTGTAGTGGCCGAGGTTGTAATACAGCTCGGCGGCGTTGTAGTCTTTCGCTTCCAGTTTATGCCGGAGGTTGTCGATCACGACGGAGGCTTCGGTGGATTTGTCGGACTGCGGGTAGGTGTTGATGAAGGTTTGCATGGCTGCGATGGCCTTCATGGTGTTGGTTTGGTCGAGGGCTACCTTGGGGGAGAGTTTATAGTAGCAATAGGCTTGCTGATAGTCGATCTCCTGTGCGCGGGGGCTGCTGGGCAGTGCGTCGAGGTAGTTTTTGAAGTGGAAGGCGGCCTGGGTGTAATCCTTCAGGTAGTAGGAGCAGTAGGCGTACTTATAATACAGCGGCTCGAACTTGTCGGTGCCTTTGAATACGGGGATCATTTCCTCATATAAGGTCTGTGCCATCTGGTACTTCTTCTTCTCGTACATTTTATCGGCATACGCCAGTTTCTTGTCCAGGTCATTGCTTTTTTCAATGCGCCGGAGTTCCCTGTTGCAGGAAGCGGAAGCGAGCGTAAGGGCCACGAGGCCAGTAAATAAGAAAATTTTCCTCATAAAAAAGAATCGCAAAGGTACGAATTAAAAGCAAAATCCTGTAAGGGCATAATTCGTGGCCGTTAAAATTTTGTAAAAATGCCTTTTTCAAGGCCATAGCGGGTTTTCAACACTCAAGCCACTGTTATAAACATTTTTTCCACACCCCACTTCCGTTATCCACAAACCACCTTTCCCCACCGGGCTCTAAACCGCTACCACAGGGATATACCTCGTGTGGAAAAAATATAGAATACATTTTTTCGGTTAAAAGTGGGAAAAAGTGTTATTTTGTGTTAGAAAATGGTAATCAGGTATTAAACCGAAGCATGACGGGCTTTTTAGGTGAATATGAATCAACGCTGGACGCAAAAGGGCGCTTCCTGCTCCCTGCCGGGTTTAAACGGCAGCTGCAAGAAGATGCCGGGACCCAGTTTGTGCTGAACCGCGGCTTCGAAAAGTGCCTGACCCTGTATCCGATGAGCGAATGGAATCCTATCCAGGAAAAAATTGCCAAGTTGAACGATTTTGACCCGAAAGTTAGGGAATTCCGCCGCTATTTTCTGAACGGGGCCACCATTGTGGAACTGGATAGTGCCGGCCGCCTCAACATCCCGAAAAACCTGGCGGCGCATGCCGGGCTCGATAAAGACATCGTGCTCGCCGCGGCCAACAACAAGATCGAGATCTGGGACAAGGCCAAATACCAGGAGTTCTTTGATAATTTTTCACCGGAAGCCTTCAGCAATTTGGCCCAACAGGTCATGTCGCCCGACGGAAGCAATATCCCCGGACTGTAAAAACGGCAAGCATGGAAGCAGGTTTCTATCATCAGCCGGTCCTTCTCCAGGAAGTGATCGAACACATGCAGATCAAGCCCGACGGCCTGTATATTGACGCCACTTTCGGCGGCGGCGGCCATTCCCGGGCCATCCTGCAGCAGCTGGGCCCGCAGGGGCGGCTCATCGTGTTCGACCAGGACGAAGACGCCTACCGCAACCGGATACCGGACGAGCGGGTGACTTTCGTCCGCGAGAACTTCCGCCACCTGGAACGCTTTTGCAGGCTGCATAAAGCCTCCGGGGCCGATGGAATACTTGCCGACCTCGGGGTCTCCAGCTACCAGTTCGACACGGCCGAACGGGGGTTTTCCACCCGGTTCGACGGCGCGCTGGACATGCGGATGGACAACCGGGCAAAGCTCACCGCCGCGGACGTGCTCACCACCTATTCCGAATCACGGCTGTTGAGCATCTTCCAGGACTACGGCGAAGTGACCAACTCCCGCACATTGGCCAAAACCATCGTGCAGCTGAGAAAGGCCCATCCCCTCCGTACGATCGCGGAGTTCAAGTCGCTGATCCAGCCCATCGTCAAAGGCAATCCCGCCAAATACCTCGCGCAGGTCTTCCAGGCGCTGCGGATCGAGGTGAACGACGAGCTGGGGGCGCTGAAAGACCTGCTGCAGCAATCCACGGCGGTACTGAAACTGGGGGGACGATTGTCGGTTATCACCTTCCATTCGCTGGAAGACAGGCTGGTGAAGAACTTTATGAAGAACGGCAGTTTTGAGACGGTGGATGAAAATCCGTATTCCTTCGAAACCCCGCCGAAAGTGTTCCGCCTGGTAACGAAGAAGCCGGTTACGGCTGCCGATGCGGAACTGAAGGAAAACCCCAGGAGCCGGAGCGCTAAACTGCGGGTCGCAGAAAAGATATAATAAGTTACTTCCATCCTATCCCCTTTTACCGAAAACATTGGTCAGCAACATTCAATCGCTAAACACGTAAAGGTTTGCAGGAAGAAGTAAAAGACATATCAGCGGAAATACCGCAGGAGAGCACCCCGGAAACGCCCCGGAGGGAATGGCGGTTGCGGATCAACTATCGCATGATCACCGACAACCTCCCCTTTATCCTCTTCCTCGCCGTAGTGGCATTGGTGTATATCGCCAATAATCACCTCGCCGAGAAGAAGATCATCCGGATCAACCGGCTGAGCCGCGAGATCAAGGAGCTGAAATGGGAATACCTGAGCGTGAAAAGCGAATTGATGTTCAGAAGCAAACTCAGCGAAGTAAGCAAGGCCGTGGAACCCCTCGGCCTCAAAGAACTCAGCACCCCGCCCCAACGGATCGTTCCGAAGGAGCAAAACAACAACGAGCAATAGGATTTCACACCGATACTGATTCTAACCCGGCAAATGGAGATTAAAAAAGACATATTATGGCGGTCGTATCTATGCCTCATCGGCATGGGCATCTTCGCGGTCGCCATCGTCGGAAGAGTGGTTTTCCTCCAGCAGGTGGAAGGCAACTACTGGCGCAATATGTCCGACAGCCTCCACACCGCCTATATGGACCTCGACGCCGACCGCGGCACCATCTACTCCGAAGAAGGCCGCATGCTCTCCACCTCCATTCCTTACTTCGACATCCGTATCGACTTCAAGGCCGACGGCCTCCGCGATAAAAAGAAGAACTACTTCAAGGAAAACGTGGACTCCCTCTCCCGCGCGCTCGCCAACCTGTTCATGGACCGCTCCCCCGCCGAGTATATAAAGATATTGCAGGAAGGATACAAGGATAAAGACCGTTACTTCCTCCTCAAGCGCGACATCCGCTTCGACCAGTACCAGCAGCTCCGGGCCTTCCCGCTCTTCCGCCTCGGGCGCAACAAGGGAGGCCTGATCGTGGAGACGAAGAACAAGCGGATCAACCCCTTCAAGCTCCTCGCCAACCGCACCATCGGCCTGGCCCGCACCAACTCCCAGAACGTAGGCCTCGAGAACACCTACGACGAATGGCTGAGCGGCGTCACCGGGAAGCGCCTCATGCGCAGGATCGCCGGAGGAACGTACATGCCCGTGGAAGGATACGACATCGAGCCGGAAAACGGGAAAGACGTGATCACCACCCTCGACGTGAACATGCAGGACATCGTGGAAACCGCCCTGATGCGCATGATGGTCCAGAACGAATGCGTGCACGGCACCGCCATCCTCATGGAAGTGAAAACCGGCAAGCTCAAGGCCATCGCCAACCTGGGCCGCCAGCCCGACGGCAGCTATTGGGAAGATATGAACCACGCCATCCAGAAAGGCGAGCCCGGCTCCACTTTCAAACTGGCCACCATGATCGCCCTGCTGGAAGACGGATACATCACGCCCAACACCATGGTGGACCTGAACTACGGCCGCTGGCCCATCAACCGCCGGGTGGTATATGATTCCGAACCGCACCATCTCACCAACGTAACCGTCAAACATGCGTTCGAGCGCAGCTCCAACGTAGCGATGGCCAAACTGGTGTATCAATATTACCAGAAGAAACCAAACGAATTCTCGGCCCATCTCCGTAAGCTCGGTCTGGACGCCCCCACCGGCGTCGACCTCGTAGGCGAAGGCAAACCGATGATCAAGACCACGGCCAACAAAAGCTGGAGCGCCACCACCCTGCCGTGGATGGCTTTCGGGTATGAAGTGACGCAAACGCCCCTTCACACCGCCATGTTGTACAACGCCGTGGCCAACGGGGGCAAAATGATGAAGCCTTACCTGGTGAACAGCATTCAGGAATACGGGCAACCAGTGAAAAACTTCGGGCCCACGGTGATGATGGACAGCATCTGCTCCTCCCGCACCCTGGCCGCGCTGAAAGATATGCTGGAAGGCGTAGTGCTGAAGGGCACCGCCACCAAGCTGCAGACGCCTTACTACCGCTTTGCCGGCAAAACCGGTACGGCGCTGATCGCGAATGGCAAGCGTGGATATGCCGACAAAATCTACCAGTCGTCGTTCGCGGGCTACTTCCCGGCCGACGATCCGCAATACACCTGCGTGGTGGTGATCCGGAACAAGCCCCATGCCGCCAAGTTCTACGGCGGTTCTGTAGCGGGCCCCGTGTTCCGCGAAGTGGCGGACAAACTGTACGCCCTCGCGGTGAAAAAGCCCCGCAACCTGGCGGGCGCCATCGGCGGACTGGATTCGTCCATGGCCATGAAAGGTGGGAAAGGGAGTGAATGGAGAAGCGTAGCCGCCACGCTGGGACTGCCTTACAACGGTCCTCTCACCAGCAGCAACTGGGTGAGCGCCGACGTGAAAGGGAACAAACTGGCCTTCGAGCCGGTGAAACAACAAAACGGCACCGTTCCGGATGTAAAAGGAATGGGGTTGAAAGATGCGCTCTACCTGCTGGAAAACGCAGGGCTGCGCGTAGTGATCCGCGGAGCGGGAAAAGTGACGGCACAGTCGCTCCCCGGCGGAACCAACATAGGAAAAGAACAAACGATCATAATAGAACTGAGTTGATGCCGATATGAAGACGTTGCGGGACATATTATACCAGGTTCAGATCCTGGACGTACATGGCAATAACGACATTGCCATTCATGCGTTACATATAGACTCGCGCCAGGTGAAAGCCGGCGACGTGTTCATCGCCATCCGCGGAGTGGCGGCCGACGGCCATGCCTATATCTCCAAAGCGGTGGCGCAGGGCGCTGCCGCCGTGGTTTGTGAAGCGCTGCCCGAAGTAACCGCCCCCGACGTGTGTTACGTGCTGGTTGGCAGCAGCCACCAGGCCGCGGGCATCATGGCAGGCAACTTCTACGACAATCCCTCGCGGAAGCTGAAGCTTGTGGGCGTTACGGGCACGAACGGCAAAACCACCGTAGCCACGCTCCTGTTCCGTTTGTACACCGCGATGGGGCATCATTGCGGCCTGCTGTCGACCGTACAGAACCAGATCGGCGAGCGCATCGTTCCGGCTACCCATACCACGCCCGATCCCATCCACCTCAACGCCCTGCTGGCGGAAATGGTGAACGAAGGCTGTGATTATGCTTTCATGGAAGTGAGCTCCCACGCCATCCACCAGCAACGCATTGCAGGACTGCAGTTCGCCGGCGGCATTTTTACGAATATCACCCACGATCATCTTGACTACCACAAGACGTTCGACGAATATATCCGTGTGAAGAAATCGTTCTTCGACAACCTTCCCGCCTCCGCCTTCGCCCTCACGAACCTGGACGACAAGCGGGGCAACGTGATGCTGCAGAACACGAAGGCCCGCAAAGCCACGTACAGCCTGCGCACCATGGCCGAATTCAAAGGGAAGATACTCGAGAACAACCTCACCGGGCTGGTGATGCAGATCGGCGCAAAAGACGTGCACTTCCGCCTCATCGGCGAATTCAACGCCTACAACCTGCTGGCCGTGTTCGGCGCGGCGGTGTTGCTGGGTGATGATAAAGACACCGTGCTGGCGGCGCTCAGCAACCTGCAGGGTGCGGAAGGGCGGTTCGATTACATCGTTTCGAAAAACGAGCGCATCATCGGGATCGTGGACTACGCCCATACGCCCGACGCGCTCCTCAACGTGCTCGCCACCATCAAAAACCTCCGCCAGGGCCATGAGCAAATCATAACCGTGGTGGGTTGCGGCGGCGACCGCGATACCACCAAGCGCCCGGTCATGGGGGAAGTAGCGGCCGAACATTCGGACAAGGCCATTTTCACCAGCGACAACCCGCGTTCGGAAGACGCCGCGGCCATCATCCGCGAAATGGAAGCCGGCGTGAATGTGACCCAGCGCAAGAAAACGCTGTCGATCACCGACCGCCACGAAGCCATCAAAACGGCCGTGAGCCTCGCGAAGCCGGAGGATATCATCCTCATCGCGGGCAAAGGGCATGAAAAATACCAGGAGATCCATGGTGTAAAGCATCCGTTCGACGACAAGCAGGTGCTCCGGGAATTGCTGGAAATGTTTGACAAATAGAAGATCACGATTATCATATGTTATATTATCTGTTCACTTACCTTAAAAACGAGTTCAACTACACCGGTACCGGCATGTGGCAATTCATCACATTCCGTGTGACCATGGCGTTGTTGCTCTCGCTCGTGATCTCGCTGCTGCTGGGTAAGCGCATCGTGAGATACCTGCAGCGCAAGCAGATCGGCGAAACCATCCGCGACCTTGGGCTGGCAGGCGAACAGACAAAGAAAGGCACCCCTACCATGGGCGGCCTGATCATCCTTTCCGCCATCGTGATCCCCACTCTGCTGTTTGCCAGGGTTATGAACGTTTATATCCTCCTGATCCTGCTTTGCACCATCTGGCTGGGGCTGATCGGGTTTATCGACGATTATATCAAGGTATTCAAGAAGAATAAAGAAGGGTTGGCGGGAAGATTCAAGATTCTCGGCCAGGTGGGCCTCGGGCTGATCGTAGGCACTACCCTGTATTTCAATGAGAATGTGGTGATGAGCCGCGAGATCATGGACGGAAAGAAGCTGGCTCCCAACGAAAAAGTGGTGAGCAATGAGCGCGTAACGTCCGAAGGGCAACGTTTCGTGGACGTAAAGACGCCCATCACCACCATCCCCTTCGTAAAAAACCATGAGTTCAACTATGCCAAACTGATCTCCTGGATCCCCGGCGGCGAGAAGTTCACTTTTGTCATCTACATCCTCATAGTGATCATTATTATCACGGCGGTGTCGAACGGGGCGAACATTACCGACGGGCTGGATGGGCTGGCGGCTGGAGAATCGGCTATTGCCGGTTGTACCCTGGGAATCGTTACTCTTTTAAATGGACAGACAGTAGCGGCAGTTATGGCGTTTATTCTAGTAGCTTCTACTATAGGGTTTTTACCGTATAATTTTTATCCGGCACGCACTTTTATGGGGGACTGCGGCTCAAATTTACTGGGTTTTGTGCTGGGTTGTCTGGCAATTCTAGGTCT
>NZ_CALNBI010000322.1 GCF_937874145.1 uncultured Chitinophaga sp.
GTCTTTGTATTTGGACGGGCATTTCATAAGGATCTTTGTACACTGGAACTCAGAGCCCACCATCCGGCCGGTGAGTACCAGTTCGGTGGATTTCTCGAAGTCGGTGGGCCGGGTGCCGTAGAATACGACACGGCTGATTTCGCCGCTTTTGTCTTTCATGTGAAAGCTGAAATAGTTGGCGTCTTTGGCGGGATCGTAGATTACGGACTTTGTGCTGTCGAGCGCGCCGATCACGTGAATTTCCTTTCCTTCCTTCTTACGGGCGGTGGCGAAAGTCTCATAGGTGCTGAAATCACCTACCATCATAACCATGCCAGCCACGCAAACCGCAATAACTACGAGCAGAATAATACTTGTCTTCTTCATCCTTACCAGATTAATCGTGGACAAAGGTAGCCAAAAAACCCGTTCAGGGGGCCTGATATTCGTCAGGTTTCCCCCTCCCGGAACCAATTTTTACCTGTACCTTTGCGCGGAAATACGCTAAGTACTGATTTATCATGGCTGATCTCTCGAAATTTGATCCCAACTCCCCCGGCCTGCTGTCCAATAACATATTCGGACTGCCTTTCGGGGAGGACGACGCCCGGCTGGTGCTCCTGCCGGTGCCCTGGGAAGTGACGGTGTCCTACAACAACGGTACAGCCCGCGGGCCGGAACACATTTTCAAAGCCTCCCTGCAGGTGGACCTGTACGATACAGACACCGGCACCGACGGCTGGAAACAGGGCTTTTTCATGCGCGACTGCGACCGGCAGCTGCTGCTCCGCAGCGACTACCTCCGCAAAGAAGCCGAGCTGTACCTGAAATTCCTCGCCGAAGGCGGCGACGTGAACGACAACGACTTCATGCGCCGCTCGGTCGAAGATGTGAACAAAGGGACGGAGAAAATGAACGCCTGGGTGTATGAACAGACCAAAAACCTCCTTGCCAAAGGGAAGCTGGTAGGCCTCATAGGGGGCGACCACTCCACCCCCCTGGGCTTCTTCCGGGCCATCGGCGAGCATAAAGGCGATTTCGGTATTTTGCAGATCGATGCGCATGCCGACCTCCGCGACAGTTACGAAGGCTTCAAATATTCCCACGCTTCCATCATGTACAATGCCCTGCAGGAAGTGCCGCAGCTTAAAAAGCTCGTGCAGGTGGGCCTCCGCGACTTCTGCGAAGGGGAACTGGACCTGATCCGCAACAGCGGCGGCCGTATTTCGGCGTATTTCGACCATGACATGAAGGAGCGCATGTACGAAGGCGAGGCCTGGAAGAGCATTTGCGACGACATCATCCAGCAATTGCCGCAGCAGGTGCATATTTCTTTCGATATCGATGGCCTGGACCCGAAGCTTTGCCCGCATACCGGCACCCCGGTGCCCGGGGGCCTCGAAGCCCAGCAGGTGTACTACCTCTTCCGCCGCGTGATTGAAAGCGGGCGCACCATTATCGGCTTCGACCTGGTGGAAGTTAGCGCCGGGCTCGACGAGTGGGACGCCAACGTAGGCGCGCGCATCCTTTTCAAATTGTGTAACCTGATGGTTAAATCCAATGCATAAATTCCGCATCCTCCATCCCAACGCCATTACCAAACTGCGCATGCAGCCCGTCATGCACGGCATGATCGGCATCCTGTTCCTGTTCAACGTCATCGGCGTCTATAAAATGGAAGATCCCAACTGGCTTATGGCCCTGCTGTTCATCGCACTGGGCACCGCCAGCCTGGCTTTCCCCTTCATGATGCGCAAAATGCGCAAGATGTCGGAAACCAACTCGGTATTGCGGCTACTCCAGGTGTTTACCCTCTTCAGCGGCAGCCTTTTCTTCCTTTCGCACATGCAGCCCATTATCGGCGGCACCCTCCTGCTGGCGGGGCTCGGCGTGGCTTATACGGCCTATGCGGAATACCGCATCATGCAACCGGCGTACGCGGAAATCGGGGAAACGGGCATCACCCTGCCTACCGTGTTCGGTAAGAAGGCTTTCAGATGGAACGAAATGAATAACGTAGTTTTGCGGAATGATCTGCTGACGCTGGATTTCAGGAGCAATAAAGTCCTCCAGCTGGATGTACTCGACGAATACTCCCCGGCGCAGACGGCGGAGATCAATGCATTTTTTCAATCTAAGCTGACATGAACGTTTCTCCTTATATAATGTATTCAGACGGCAAAGGCAACATTTTCGAGGACACCTCGCTGTATGTTGTAGGCCGCAGCGGCTGGGACGCATTTCCCATCCCCGACGATGAATGGATCGAGCTCCCCGAGGGAGGCAACCTATACGAGCTTCCCGGCCGCCGGGGCATCGGTATCGATGTGAAGACCGGCGAAATGCGCCTCTGCGAAAAAGGATGGGCCGTAGCGGCATTCATCCCGCCCGCACATACCGGCTTCTACCTCGCCGCCTACGAAACCCTCCCCGACGCGCCCACCCTCCCGCTGTTCTGCTACACAGCGGCCGGCTGGCATAACGAGAAGTTCTACGTGCCCGCGGTGCGCATCGAGCAGGATATCCGGCAGGAATGCGGCGGGTTCAGCGACAATAAAGTGAAATCCGGCGTGGAAGACATGATCACCGCCTACCCGCACAACCGCCTGGTCCAGCACCTGGCGAACAACTGCGCGCTGACGTATCATTGTCCCGCCGCCCGGAACTACTTCATGGGCCGCTGGGAATGCCCGATCCCCTCTTCCCCCGCCTGCAACGCCAACTGCATCGGCTGCATTTCGTTCCAGCCGGAAGACGAGACCATCGTATCCACGCAGGACCGCCTTACCTTCAAGCCCACGGCCGAAGAGATCGTGGAATTCACGGTTCCGCACCTGGAATCGGCGCCTTACCCGATCGTGAGCTTTGGGCAGGGTTGCGAAGGCGAGCCGCTGCTGATGTGGGAAACCATCCGCGAATCGATCCTCGAGATCCGCAAGCACACCGACAAAGGCAGCATCAACATCAACACAAACGGCAGCAAACCCAATGCAGTGCGCGAGCTCTGCAAGGCAGGCCTCAACAGCATCCGAGTGAGCCTCAACTCCGTTCGCGAACATATTTACACACCGTATTACCGCCCCAACAACTACCAGTTCTCCGATATCCTGGAGAGCATCAAGGTGGTGCGGGAACACGGCGGCTGGGCGTCTATCAACTATTTCGTGTTTCCGGGGATGACAGACACCGTGGAGGAATACGAAGCCCTCCGCACCGTCATCCGTGAAACCGGGCTGAACATGATCCAGTGGCGGAACTTCAACATCGATCCGGATTGGTACCTCGGCAAAATCGGCGTCACCGAAACGGGCGACGTGCTGGGCATCAAACAGCTCATGGAGCTCATCCGCGACGAATTCCCCGAGGTGAAATTCGGGTATTACAACCCGCCCATGGAACGTATCAAAGGCAACTACGAAGCGGATTTCGCACACGTATAGCTTTTCACACCGCATAATAAAAAGCCTTCGCTCCAATGGAGTGAAGGCTTTTTTACGTTGCATCGGGTATGAAATTGTCAGGCCTCTTGCGGCACCAGCGTTTCCGGCGCAGGCTGCGAGGGCGTTTCGGCGGGTTTGGAGAAGGATTTGCGCACCAGCAGCCAGTAAAATCCGATGAAGGTCAGCGCGCTGATGCCGCCTACGGCGTACCACCATTTATTGTACCCGAAATTCTCCACCCCGAACGCGCCCAGCGTAGGCGCGAGGATCGTGGCGGCGGAGAAGGCGACGGTATACAGTGCCGCGTACTGTCCGCGGTTGTGGGCCTGGGCGCGGTGGATCCAGATGTTGTTCATGAACGGCAGCGTCAGCATTTCTGCAATGGAGAACAGGATGATATGGATGAATGCCACGGCCGCCACCGGCGGGAAGAAATTGAAGACGATATAAGCCAGCCCCATGAACACCGCACCGATGCAGATGTAGTACTCGTTGGCCCGGCGGTTCTCCAGCTTGAACACCAGGATCATTTCCACCAGCGCAATAATCACCCCGTTAAAGGAAATCGCCAGGCCGATGAGGTTTTCCGGCATATGCACCACCGTTTTAAGATATACGGGCACGATATTGAACATCTGGAAGAGGCAGACGGCGTTAAAAGTAACCAGCAGGATGAAGAAGAGGTAAAGCTTGTCGCGGTAGGCAGAAGTGGCGTTCCCGGTCTCGGGGGCTTTATGCACGATGCTTTCCGCCGTTTTGCCAGGGCGCAGGAACAACTTCAGCAACAACGCCGCTACCAGGCAGGAAGTGGCGTCGGCAAAGAAGAGGAGTTCATAACTGACATAAGCCAGCATCCCTCCCACTGCAGGCCCCACCGCCCAGCCCAGGTTCGACGCCAGGCGGAGCAGGGAATAGGAGCGCAGGCGTGATCCCGCGTCGCTGTAATGCGCTACGGCCGCGAAGTTCGCCGGACGAAAAGCGTCGCCCACAAGGCCCAGCACGAATACCGCGGCCGCAAACTGTACGAAAGTATGCATTTGCCCCAGCACCACGAACATCAACCCGTGCAGCACCAGGCTCCAGAACTGCACCGGGTGGAAACCGATCGTATCCGACAATTTCCCGCCCACCAGCGCTCCCAGGATCGAGCCCACCCCGTACACCGTCATCACGATCCCCGCCTGCTCCAGCGAAAAATGGAGCTGCGTAGTGAGGTAAAGTGTCAGGAACGGGATCACCATGGCCCCGGCGCGGTTGATCAGCAGCACAGTAGCCAGCAGCCAGACTTTCCGGGGAATGCCCCCGTAAGCGCTCTTATATAAGGAAATTGTCTTGTCGAACATAATGCCCCGCAAATTACACCCCTTCCTTACATTTACCAGCCTGTAAATGACAAACAGCGTTGGTAAATGACAGGCGCGGCAGGGTATTTGCAGCCGGAAAGCGGGTTTCCCCCTCTGAAAAAAAAGTTTAACTTTGGATCAAGATGACAGAGCAGAACAAATCCAAAAATATAAAAGCCGCCGGTATCACTATCGGCGTTCATGCCTTGCTGTTAGTAGCGCTGCTGATGGTAAGCCTTAACGTGCCGCCGCCCCTGCCCGACCAGGACATGGGCATCGAAGTGAACCTCGGCACGTCCGACGACGGTATGGGCGACGAACAGCCGCTCAATCCCAACCCGCCCGCGGCCGCACAGCCTGTCCCCTCCGCCCCGCAACCCGCTCCCGCCGCTCCGGCCGACAACGGCAATTCCCAGGAGCTGGCCACTTCCGACGAGGCCGATGCCCCCGAAGTGGTGAAGCAGCCGGTAAAACCGAAAAACATCAAACCGAAAGAAATAGCCAAAACGCTCGAGCCCAAGCCCGAGAAAGCTCCCAAGCCCAAAGCCGTGGCGCCGCCCACGCCCGCTCCCCCCGCACCGAAGCCCAAGCCTAAAGCCGTTTTCACAGGAGGCACCGGCAACGCCGCCAATAGCGGCAACGGCGCGGATGGCTCCAACAATTCCCAGGGCGAAGGCAATACCGGCCGGCCCGGCGACCGTGGCGTCATCGGCGGCAGCCCCAATGGCGGCGCCTATACCGGCACGCCCGGAGCAGGCCGCGGCGCATCCGACTTCCGGCTGAACGGCCGTAACCTCGTGGGCCGCCCTTCCGTGGAATGGGATGGTAACGAAACGGGATATGTCGCTATCAACATTAAAGTAGACCGTAACGGCAACGTGGTGAGCGCCACGCACAGCCTCAAAGGTTCCAATATCTCCAACGCCGCCGCAATCCGCATCGCGCGGGAAGCCGCCATGCGCATCAAGTACAACGCCAGCCAGGAAGCTCCCGAAGAGCAGTTTGGCACCATCCGGTTCTATTTCAAGCCGCAATAACGACAGCCCGGAAATATCTCCCGGCTTTTCACGTTATTACCTATACCTTACGACTATTCTATGCGAAAAAAACGCCTCAGATATCTCTTCGTGTGCCTGATCGCCGCTATCCCGGCGCAGGCGCAGGTCTTTCCGGGCTATCACACCAGCCAGTTCGCAGGCGTTCATGCCGTACCCTTCAACCCGGCCCTCGCTGCAGGATCCAGGTATAAATGGGATGTGAACATCATCGGGGCGGATGTAAAAGCCGGCAACACGTATTATTCTTTCGTTAAATCATCACTCCTTTCCGGCCAGGAAAAAATGGTCAGGAACGTCGATTATATCCCAGACACCAACGCCACCCGCAAACAATACGGCTGGGGCAGTGCTGATGTGATGTTGCCTTCCGTCCTTTATTCCATCGACGAAAAGCAATCCGTCGCCTTCACCTGGCGCATCCGCGGATCGGCCAACGCCGGCGGGATGGGAACGCCGATCGCCAACTTCTTCGCCCTCAACTATCCGAATCCCCGCTTCACCGACCGCAACTTCGTTTCGAAATACGCCGCGGGCAACGGCAACGCCTGGAACGAATTCGCGCTCAGCTACGCCCGCGTCATCAAAGACAAAGGCGACCACCGCTGGAAGGCAGGGATCTCGTTGAAATACCTCGGCGGACAAGCCTCCGCCTATACCGTGGTCCGCGATGCATCGTTCACCTTCAACACCACCCAGCTCGCCGATATCAACAGCGGCCGCGTACATTACGGCTATAACGAGGAGCTGGACGAATATACCAGCCAGGATTCCTGGTCATCGGTGTACAGCCCATTCCAGAACCCCGGCATCGGGCTGGACGTGGGTGTGGTTTACGAATGGCGGCCGGATAACGACGGCTTCGGCAGCATGCACGAAGGCGGGCCCGACTGGAACCCAGATGCCGACACCTGGAAGGCGCGCTTCGGCGTGTCGATCGTAGATATCGGGGGCATGTCGTACCGGAAATCAGTCCCTTCGGCTAACCTCGACGTTACG
Source organism: uncultured Chitinophaga sp. (assembly GCF_937874145.1). Taxonomy (GTDB): domain Bacteria; phylum Bacteroidota; class Bacteroidia; order Chitinophagales; family Chitinophagaceae; genus Chitinophaga. The sequence continues at coordinate 6,817 of NZ_CALNBI010000322.1, forward strand.
GCGGACAATGTGCTCGTCCGTTCCCTGAACAAGCAGCGCAACGAAAGCATGCGCCGCTACGCCACCCGGATCGCAACGATGTTTACGCCGCTGGAGAATGACGACACATATTATATGAATCTCCCTACATCGCTCAATATGTTCGGCGACATCAACCTCAACGGCCGTTTTTTCCTGAGTGCGAGCGCTACTGTGGCGCTGAACGGCGGGGAGAAAGACGATAACAAAACCAACGCCCTCACGCAGTTCCTCATTACGCCCCGTTTCGAGCTGAAGAACCTGGGGCTGTACCTGCCGATTTCCGTGAACCGCTTCGGGCAGGCCGACGCAGGCTTTGCGCTGCGCGCGGGCCCCCTTGTGATCGGGTCCGCTTCCCTCTTCTCCAACCTCTCCCGCCAGATGCTCAATCATGCGGATGTATTCGTAGCTTTGCGCGTAGTTCCCATCCGTTTAGGCAAATGGTCGTGGGACAAGGGCAGCGACGGTACGTACCGCAAACGCCGGCACAACATCGGCTGCCCGACTATATAGCGAGGTAACCAATGAACTATCAGCAAACGATCGAATACTTATTCAGCCGTCTCCCCATGTTCAGCAAAGTGGGTGATTCCGCGCTGAAAAACGACCTGCTTAACATCCGCCTGCTCTGCGGCATACTCGGGCACCCGGAAGACAAGTTCCCGTCCGTCCATATTGCAGGCACCAACGGCAAAGGCTCCACCAGCCACATGCTGAGCGCCATCTTCCAGTCGGCCGGCTACAAAACGGGCCTGTACACTTCCCCGCACCTCCACGATTTCCGCGAGCGCATCCGCATCAACGGCGAAATGATCCCCGAAGCAAGGGTGGTATCGTTCACCGCCGACATGAAACAGCACGTGGAAACCATCGAGCCCTCGTTCTTCGAACTGACCGTGGCCATGGCATTCCAATGGTTCGCGGAAGAAGGGATCGATATCGCGATTATCGAAACGGGACTGGGCGGACGGCTCGACAGCACCAATATCATCTCCCCCCTGCTGTCTATCATCACCAACATCAGCCTCGACCACACGCATATTTTAGGCAACACGCCGGAGCTGATCGCGCGGGAAAAAGCCGGTATCATCAAACCCGATACCCCCGTGGTGATCAGCGAAACGCAGGCCGGGCCGGAAGGTATTTTCCGGGAAGTGGCGGACCTGCACAACGCACCGATATTATTCGCCGACCAGCAATACACTGTCACCGGCAGCGATGCCGGACCGGAGATACTCACTGTTACCGTGGCATCCAACGCCGGTGAGCCCGAAGCCACTTTCCGCCTCGATCTGCCGGGGCATTACCAGGAAAGGAACTTATTGGGCGTTTTGGCCGGGGTGAACATCCTCCGCCAGGAAGGCTATAACCTGACGCAGGAAGTAGTGGAGAAAGGATTGGCGAATGTGAAAAGGCTGACCGGCCTCGGCGGCCGATGGGAAGTAGTGGCGCGGCATCCGTACACCGTGCTGGATGTGGGCCATAACGAAGCCGGCATCCGTGCCATCCTGGAACAGCTTGCACTGGTAACGTACGAAAAACTCCATATCGTGACGGGTTTCGTGAAGGATAAAGATGTGCCCGCCGCGCTGCGGCTCCTGCCGTCCAGCGCTACGTATTACTTCACCCGCGCCCAGATCCCCCGCGCGCTGGATGAAACCGAACTGCTCGAAATGGCCACCAGGGAAGGGCTCCACGGTAACGCATACCCCACCGTCCCCGCCGCTTTCGAAGCCGCGCAGGCCGTTGCCGGTAAAGACGATATGATCCTCGTTTGCGGCAGCTGCTTCATCGTGGGCGATGTGCCGCAGCTATAATGAAATTTGCATCATCAAGAAGGGAGCACCGTATGGAGCTCCCTTTTTGTTTTTATTTACCCGCCTGCAATTCCTTCCACTTCATCAGTCCGTAAAAAAGGCAAGAGGCATGCAGCGCCTGCAGGAATTCGTTATTCTTCAAACGCTTTTCCAACTCTTCCACCGTCACAGTTTCCACGTCGATCTCTTCGTTGAAATCAAGCGCCTGCTCCTGCACCTTCTTCCCGCCCGTAGCCAGGTACATATGCGTGAGGTTGGTATTGATGGAAGGGTTCGGGGAAACTACGCCAAGAAAATGCATTTCATCGAAAGCATATCCCGTTTCTTCCAGCAGTTCCCGCCGCATGGCCACTTCCGGAGATGCGTCTTCTTCATCGATCACGCCGCCGGGGATTTCCAGCAGCACTTTCCCGATAGCATGGCGGTATTGCCGCACCAGCAGCACTTTCCCGTCTTCCGTCATCGCCATGGCGTTCACCCAGTCCGGGTATTCCAGCACGTAATAAGACGGTACCAATACGCCGGACGGCGTTTCACATGTGTCTTTCCTTACCGTGAGCCAGGGCTCGCGGAACAGGTACTCCGATTGCAATAGTTTCCAGTTCAAAATCAATATGGTTTTATGTCCACCCTTCCCTTTCCTTCAATTTTTCGATATGCGCCAGGTGATGCAGCCCGTGCCAGCTGTAATTGGCCAGGTGTTTTGCCAGCGTATTGGAAGCATTGTTGCCGGGATGGAAAAAGGTCCGGTCCCAATGGCGCGCTTCCATATGCTCAAGCACGGCTGCCCAGCGGGCATGAAGGGCGTGGAGCAGGGTGATGGATATGTTGATGGGTGTATATTGTACGTCGGGCAGTTCGGCCCAGGCGGCTTCGTCGTAGGGCTTGATGGTGGGATTGTCTTCCGTGAGGGCCAGCTTCAGCCGGGTGAAGCCGTTCATGTGCGAATCCGCCAGGTGGTGGACCACCTGCACCACCGTCCACCCTCCGGGGCGGTAAGGCGTCTGCAGCTGGTGCTCGTCGAGCCCCTGCACCGCCAGCTCAATGAGCGACGGCAGGTGCCGGATGTCGTTGATGTAGCGTTTGCGATGATCCGCAGTGATGATGGCCGGCGGTTGAAAATGGCCGATGGGATAGCGTAAATCTTCCATAATAGCGCGCGATATGCTTGTTGACGAATAATCAGTCTTCCCGCAAATCCTTCCCGGTCAGGTGGATGAACACGTCTTCCAGGCTGGCCTTCTTCACTTCTTTCTTTCTTTCGAAACCGCCCGCTACCAATTGGTCGATCAGCGCGTCGGGGGAATCGATGGCGATGATGCGGCCGCTGTCTACAATCGCGCAGCGATCGCACAGGAACTCCGCTTCGTCCATATAATGCGTGGTGATCACCACCGTGGTGCCGTTGGCTCTCACCTGCTGGATGAGCGTCCAGAGGTTGCGCCGCGCCTGCGGGTCGAGGCCGGTGGTGGGCTCGTCCAGGAAAATGATGCGGGGGCGGTTGATGAGGGTGGTGGCGATGGAGAAACGCTGCTTCTGGCCGCCGGAAAGCGCTTTGTATTTGGCTTTCGCCTTGTCTTCCAGGTTGAATTCCCGCAGCAGTGCCATGGGGTCTACCGGTTGGTTGTACAAGCCGCCGAACATTTCGATCAGTTCCACCAGGTTGAGGTTCGGGTAATAGCCCGAGGTCTGCAGCTGCACGCCGATGATCTGCTTGATGGCTTCCGGGTCCTTATCCAGGTCGATGCCGGCCACCATCACGCTGCCGGATGTTTTCTGGCGGAGGGTTTCAATGATCTCCAGCGTGGTGGACTTACCCGCGCCGTTGGGGCCCAGCAGCCCGAAGACTTCATGCTCATACACATCGAAACTGATCCCTTTTACGGCAGTGAAATCCCCGTAGGTTTTCACCAGGTCCCTCACTTCGATAATCCTGCGTTTTTCCATGGCGCCAAATTACGGCAAAAATTCGTCCGGCAGGGGTAAAAAAGTACAGCGGCTCCCCTGCCCTGGGAAACCGCTGCCGAATAAGAGTTAGTAAGCTTTATTTTTTCGCCTGTGGGGCGGGTTTGTTGACGAATATCTGGGTGAAGAAAACGATGTTCCCTTTGCCTTTAGCCGTGCCGATGCCGATGAGGTTGAAATCGCCCAGCATGTTCTTGCGGTGGCCGGGGCTTTTGATCCACCCGTCTACCACGGCTTCCGCGCTGAGGTTGCCGTAAGCTACGTTTTCGGCCGCGGCGCGGACGGTGCCGATGGATTTGGAGATATCATCTATCCGGGATTCGAAACCTTCGTGCCCGAAACCGGTTTTCCCGCTGGCCATGGCCTTACTGTGCCCGCGCGCCTCTTTGCTGAGGACGCTGTTGAGCGCCAGGGGCTTCAGCCCTTTGGTACGGCGGAATTTGTTCACGAAGAAGAGGATATCCTCCTCCATGCTGGCTTCGCTGCGTACAGGGCGTTCAGTAGCCGAGGCGCTGCCCGACACGGATTTGCTGCATGCCGAGGCCTGGGAAGCGGTCATAACGGCGGCGGCGATAAAAAGGATCTTGCAATAACGTTGGTTAAACATGTTTTTAAAACGGATTTTAAGCTGTTGTATTGCCTTATCCAATTTCGCGCCAAACTACTGTAAGGCTTCCTCTACTTTCGTTACCATGCCGGCC
>NZ_CALNBI010000323.1 GCF_937874145.1 uncultured Chitinophaga sp.
TTCCAAGGCGCCGGTGGCCATGCGCAGCCCGAACAGCGCGCCGAAGCCGCGCGCGAAGCCCTGCATGACCGTCGTGAGCGACCAGGCCACCAGGCTGAAGGCGTACAGGATGCGCGGGCTGAAGCGGTTCACCAGGATGCCGCCGGGGATCTGGAAGGCGAGGTACGTCCAGCTGAAAGCCGAAAATATCAGGCCCAGCTGTACGGGCGTGAAGGAGAATTCCTTATCGATTTCGGAAGCCGCCACGGCCAGGTTGCTCCTGTCCATGTAATTGATCACAACATTCACGAAAATGAGGAACAGGACCTGGAAGCGGACCCGGGTAGGTTTGACCGTGGAATTGATAGTTTTCATGTTGATGATGGGAAACGTTTACCATTCTGCCACACTGCCGTCGGTATGCCGCCAGACGGGATTACGCCAGTTATGGCCTTCTTCGGCCATCTTGCGGACGTGCGCTTCGTTGATCTCAATGCCGAGCCCCGGGCCGGAGGGGATATCCACGTATCCCTCGCGGTACTGGAACACGGTTTTGTCGGAAAGATAATCCAGCAGGTCGCTGCCCTGGTTATAATGGATGCCCAGGCTTTGTTCCTGGATGAAGGCGTTATGACAGGTCGCGTCTACCTGCAGGCAGGCCGCCAGGGCAATGGGGCCCAGCGGACAGTGGGGCGCGGCGGCCACGTCGAACGCTTCGGCCATGGAGATGATTTTCTTGCATTCGGTGATGCCGCCGGCGTGGGACACATCGGGCTGGATGATATCGGCGTAGCCGTCCATCAGCAGCGATTTGAACTGCCATTTGGAGAACATGCGCTCGCCGGTGGCGATGGGGATGGCCACATGCCGGGCGATCTCGCGGAGGTCTTCGTTGTTTTCGGGCAGCACGGGTTCTTCGATGAACATGGGGCGGAAGGGCTCCAGTTCTTTGGCGAGGATCTTGGCCATGGGCTTATGCACCCTGCCGTGGAAGTCGATACCGATGCCGAGGCCGGGCCCGCCGGCTTCCCTTACGGCCGCGATGCGGCTGATGGCGGCGTCGATTTTTTCGTAGCTGTCGATGTATTGCAGTTCTTCGGTAGCGTTCATTTTGACGGCGAGGAATCCCTGTTCCGCCATTTTGCGGGCGGCTTCGCCGGCTTCCGCGGGGCGGTCGCCCCCGATCCAGGAGTAAACCTTCATCCGGTCGCGCGCTTTGCCGCCGAGGAGCTGGTGAACGGGGGCGTTGTAGTATTTGCCTTTGATATCCCACAGGGCCTGGTCGATCCCGGCGATGGCGCTCATGAGGATGGGGCCTCCGCGGTAGAACCCGGCGCGGTACATCACGTTCCAGTGGTCCTCGATATGCATGGGATCTTTCCCGATGAGGTATTCCATCATTTCATCGACGGCCGTTTTGACGGTAGCGGCTTTGCCTTCGATCACGGGTTCGCCCCAGCCGGTGATGCCTTCGTCTGTTTCGATTTTGAGGAACAGCCAGCGCGGGGGCACCTGGAAGAGCTCGTAGCTTTTTATTTTCATGTGGAGGATGGTTTAGGAATGAAGGGCCTGGATGAAGCGCTGCGCCGTGGCCGTGAGCTGCCCGAGGTATTCCGGGGTAACGGATGCTTTGGCGTTGACGAGCGCGCTGCCGATGCCGAACCCTGCCGCGCCTGCTTTTTTAAAATCGCCGATATTTTCCGGCGTGATGCCGCCGGTGGGCAGCAGGTGCATTTTGGGCAGGGGGGCGGCGATGTCTTTGATATATGCCGGCGAAGTGGCGGGGAATACTTTGATCATATCGGCGCCCTGTTTATAGGCGGCATATACTTCCGTGGCGGTGTAGGCGCCGGGGATGCTGACCACGCCGAGGTCGCGGGCGGTACGGATCACTTCCGGCTCCAGGATGGGGGAGAGGATGAAGCGCGCCCCGGCATCGGCGGCCTGGCGGGCGGTGGCGGCGTCCAGCACGGTGCCGGCGCCGATGATCATTTTGTCACCCATTTTGGCGGATACTTCACGGATCACGGCGAGCGGGTCTTCCGAATTCATCGTCACCTCCAGCAGGCGGATGCCGCCGGCATGCATGGCTTCGGCGAGCGAAAGGACGGCCTCCGGCTTTACGCCGCGGACGATGGCAATGATCTTGTGTTCAAGGATTTGAGCGAGTACAGACATGGAATTTCGAGGGTTGTGGTGGAATGCAGGTAAGATAGGGAACATTAAGTGTATTTTCAACGTCTTTATAACAGACGCGGGAAACAAGCATGAAAATTTATTTGGTACGGATGCCAAATCTATCGTAATATTGCAATTAATGGGAGCATCGAGAACAGATTTATTCACCAAACAGCAGAATGAAGTCGCCGCTATGGCGAAGGCGATCGCGCATCCTGCACGGATCGCTATCCTGCAGCACCTCGTGAAAGCCAACTCCTGTATCTGCGGCGATCTCGTGGATGAGCTGGGTCTTGCACAGCCTACCATTTCCCAGCATCTCAAGGAACTGAAGGCCGTGGGGCTGATTCAGGGCACGGTGGAAGGTACTTCCGTCTGCTATTGTATCCACCCCAGGACCTGGAAAAAGTACCGCGATCTGTTCAACACCTTCTTCGACAACAACGTGCAGGAGGGGAACTGCTGCTGAGGATTTTTTTGCCTTGTTTCATCGCAATATTGCAATAAATATAAACATGCATTATTATGCCCACCGATCTCGAATTGAAGAACGCAGTACGGGAAAAGTACAGCGAAATTGCCTTGCAGGATAAGGATGCAAACGCCGCATCCTGCTGCGGCGCCACTTGTTGCTCCTCCGAGGTATACAATATCATGGCCGACGATTATTCCCAACTGGAAGGTTACAACCCAGACGCCGACCTGGGCCTCGGCTGCGGCCTGCCCACCGAGTTTGCCCGCATTGAAAAAGGAGATGTAGTGATCGACCTGGGGTCAGGCGCCGGCAACGACGCGTTCATCGCCAGGGCCGAAACCGGAGACTCGGGGAAAGTCATCGGTATCGACTTTACAGAAGCAATGATCGCCAAAGCCCGTCAAAATGCGGAAGCACGCGGGTTCAACAACGTGGAATTCAGGCAGGGTGATATAGAGCAGATGCCCGTGTCCGACGCATCGGCCGACGTAATCGTCAGCAACTGCGTTCTCAACCTTGTACCCAATAAAGCAGGCGTATTCTCGGAAATCTTCCGTGTATTGAAACCCGGCGGCCATTTCAGCATTTCGGATGTGGTGCTTACCGGCCCGCTGCCCGACGATCTCAGACAGGCCGCCGAAATGTACGCCGGCTGTGTTTCCGGCGCCAGCCAGCGGAATGAGTATCTCGATCTCATCGCCCGCAGCGGCTTTTGCAACACCACCATTCAAAAGGAAAAAGACATCGTGATCCCGGACGACATCTTGTCCCGGTACCTCGACCCTTCAGCTGTGGCGGCTTTCCGGGAGCAGGGCTCACTCATCCGCAGCATCACCGTATATGCCGAAAAACCCGAGGCCTGCAATTGCGGACCGGATTGCTGCAACTAAAACGCTGTACTTCATGAAGCAAATTCTCGTTCTCTGCACCGGCAACAGCTGCCGCAGCCAGATCGCCGAGGGGTATCTCCG
>NZ_CALNBI010000324.1 GCF_937874145.1 uncultured Chitinophaga sp.
GACCATACCGTGTTTTCCTTCATCCCAAATACAGCGGAAGTTGCGTTCTACGGCCTGATCAAAGGGCTGGAAGACTACCTCAACCGCATTAAGGTGGAAAGGATCATGAGCTGGGGCAAAGATTTCGACGAAGAGAAGCTGAATGAAATGATCAACCGCCGCGTGCGGATCGACAAGATCGCCATCAAGGACGTGAAGATGAGGACTTTCATCACCGAAGATTCCAGCCGTAACGAGATGGTGCAGCACGTATACGATATCACTTACGGAACCGTACGCCCCGGTACAGACACGCTGGTGGTGATCGACGACTCCATCGTTCGGGGCACCACCCTTCGCGAAAGCATCATCAAAATGCTCGACCGCCTCGGTCCCAAGCGCATCATCGTCATGTCGTCCGCCCCGCAAATCCGCTACCCGGACTGCTACGGAATCGATATGAGCAAGATGGGCGAGTTCGTGGCCTTCCAGGCGGCGATCGCGCTGATCCGCGAACAGGGCAAGGAGTATATCCTGCAGGAAGCTTATGGCCTGGCCAAAGAGCTCGAGCGCACCAACACCCTGAACGCGCAGAACGTGGTGAAGAATGTTTACAAACCTTTTACGCCGGAGCAGATTTCCGCTAAAATCGCAGAGATCATCACTCCGCCCGGTATCGAAGCGAAAGTAGAAGTGATTTACCAGAACATTGAAAGCCTGCATGCGAGCTGCCCCAGCAACCTGGGCGACTGGTACTTCACCGGCGATTACCCCACTCCCGGCGGTAACCGTGTAGTGAACAAGGCTTTCATGAACTATATGGAAGGCAAGAACGAAAGGGGATATTAATATTTCCCTTCACAATATTCCCGACGGGCCGGAGTGCGAAATGCATTCCGGCCCGTTGATTTTCAGGGCTTCGTGTATCCTTTTCGGTGGGGGACAGTGTTAAATTTCCTTTAAATGGCGTGTTTTGTGCCAAAAACACGTATTTTAGGATAAGTGTTTGTAGTCAATTACTTACAATGTCTATGAAAACATTGTTATTGATCCGTCACGCGAAATCCAGCTGGAACGACCCGGACATGGACGATTTCGACCGGCCCCTGAACAAACGCGGCAAGCAGAACGCGCCAGAAATGGCGGTGAGGCTGTTGGGCCGCGGGTTGTCGCCCGAGCTGGTGATTTCCAGTCCTGCCAAACGGGCCCGCTCCACTGCCCGCATCATGGCCAAAGAATGGAATTACCCACGCGAGGCCATCCTGCTCGAAGAGGAGCTGTACCTCTGCTATGCCTCCACTTTTTTGAAAGTCATCACCCGCATCGACGACGATTTCAGTACCGTCGCCATTTTCGCCCACAACCCCGGCATCACAGATTTCGCAAATTATCTTACCGAAGAAATCCGTATCGACAACGTTCCCACGGCAGGAGTTTTTGCCATCTCCGCCAACACTGAAAAGTGGGAAGATTTCGACCGGGCCGACAAAAAGTTCCTCTTTTTCGACTATCCCAAAAGCGAGGAAGCTGTGTAAACCCCGATCCGTCTCCTGAAAAACTGACGCATCTTTTTTTCTTATTTTGTATCAACGCCCGGTTTGGATCTTCTTATGGGTACAAAACCGGTAAAAATGAATTTGTGTAATCAGGCGAATAAATCAAAATCCGGTGATTTGTTGCCTGCTACATATGTAAATTGCTTTACTGTGTGACAGCATTGCAGTGCTCCCTGAAAAACTAACGTACATGAAGAAACTTTTATCCCTGGTCCTGGCGGTGGCTTTCCTGCAGGTAAATGCCCAGCAGCGGGCGGTCACTTTTGTGGGCGACAGCCTCGACAATTACATAATTAAAGCCATTGAGGAATGGCAGATTCCCGGCGTTGCGGTGGCAGTGGTGAAGGATACGAATACGGTGTTCATGATCGGGTCGAATACCAAGGCGTTTACGGCGACGGCGCTGGCGCAGCTACAGGCGGAAGGGAAGCTGCAGCTCGACGATCCCGTGCGAAAACACCTCCCGGGTTTCAAACTGCGCGACCCCTGGATGGCGGAGCATGCGATCATCCGCGACTTGCTGAGCCACAGGTTGGGGTTTCATACTTTCCAGGGGGATTTCATGTTTTTCGATTCGGACATGAGCTCCTCGATGATCCTGGATAAGCTGGGCTTGATGGAGCCGGCGTTCGGTTTCCGCACCACCTGGGGCTATTGCAACGCCGCCTTCCTCGCGGCGGGCGAAATCATCCCGAAAGCATCGGGTAAAACCTGGGCGGAATACCTGAAGGAGAAATTCTTCGTTCCATTAGACATGCGCAACACCTTCGCCCTGTCGAAAGAAATATTGGCGGCGAAGAACATCGCGGCGGCGCACACCGTTTTTCTCGGGGAGTTGAAAAAAGTCCCCTACGGCAATATCGACAACATGGCTCCGGCGGGGAGCATTGGTTCTTCGGTGGCGGATATGACGCATTGGGTGAAAGCCCTCCTGGCCAACGGGCAATACGAAGGAAAGGAGGTCATCTCCCCGGACGCCATCGCGGAAACGCGGCTGCCGCATGCGAGCCTCGGTGAAGGCGGCGCGCCTTTCAACCGGAAACAATTCAACCTTTACGGCCTTGGCTGGTTCACCTCGTCTTACGACGGGCGCCTGCTCGTGGAGCACACCGGGGGCGTCAATGGTTTCGTGACGGCGGTAAGGCTCGTTCCGGAAGAAAACCTCGGCATTATCGTGCTCACCAATACCGACAGCAACAATTTCTACAACGATCTCACCGCCGAACTGACGGACGCATACCTTCAGCTACCTTTCCGCAATTACACCCGTGCTTCGTTCGGCGAGTATGATGCGGAGCAGGCGCAGATACAACAGTCGTTGGTGAAAATCAAGGAGGAGATAGCGGCCAAACCTGCGATGGGCGTGCCTTTACGGGCTTTTACGGGAAATTACGAACATCCGCTCTACGGCAAAATGAACATCCGGCTGGAGAAGGATACGCTGATGATGCGCTTTGAGCACCACCGGAACCTGGTGGGCGAGCTCCTTCCCTGGAAGGCGGATAAATTCATATGTTTCTATAATAATTCGATCTACGGCATCAAGGAAACGCTTTTCACGGCGGAGAACGGCAAGGTGACCACGGTGACCACGCGGGTATCCGGGTTCGTGGAGAATACGCCTTACGTGTTCCGCAAGGTGGATTAGGCTTCCAGGGGTACGGGGCGCTTGTACTCATCGATCGCTACGAAGGTGAAAGTGCCGCTGATCGCGCGGTATCTTTCTTCGGAATACATCTCTTCCACGAAAATTTCCACCAGCACCTGCAGGCTGGTGTTGCCCGTATGCGACACCCGGCCGATCAATTCCACGATGGTACCGGCGGGAATGGGTTTCTTAAAGTCAATTTTGTCGGAAGATACGGTAACCATGCGTTTGCGCGCGTAACGGGTGGCGGCGATGAAAGCCACTTCGTCCATCAGTTGCATGGCGGTGCCGCCGAAAAGGGTATCGTAATGGTTCGTTGTATTCGGGAACACTGCTTTGAAAATGCGCGTTTCCGATCGTTGGATTTTTTCTTCTTGCGTCATCCCACAAATTACAAAATGCTGCACCAATGCGCCGTAATTGGCCTGGATACGCGATGGCAGGAATTTACCCCGAAAGGTGAAAGATTGCCAAAATTGCCTGCGATTTTATTTTAACCTTTTGTACATCAACGCATTACCTGAATTTGCGATGGTGTTTTTTGCTGATTTAGATGCTATTTTAACTTTAAAATAGATAATTTTAACCCTAGTCGTTAATTCAAGTTTGACACGAAAATGGTAAAATGGCACAGGTTGAACGACTTACCCTGATTTTCCCTTATTTTCGTTGTCTACGATTGATGAAAACCGTCGGAAGTTGTGACGGTGGATTAACTGGTAAGATGCAATCGCCCTATTGAAACAAGTGGATTTTTAAATTTAGTAGGTTTCCGTACAAACAAAGTAGTCCCTACCGATGTTTTTGGTTTGATGTAAACGATCCGTGAGGACTGTTTTGACGTACATATGTGACATGAGATGAAATCTCTCCGGCAAAAAGAATTCTAATCTATTCCTGGAAATGGATATTAGGGAATATATAAAAGATGGTTACGTTGAAAGTTTCGTACTCGGGCTTTCGTCTCCTGAAGAGAAATCGGAGATGAAGGAGTTATTGCGCGAGTACCCGGAACTGGAAACGGAATTTGAAGAGGTGGAGCTGAAGTTTCACAAACTCTTCATAGAGGAAGCCGTTTTGCCGCCTGCCACGCTCCGCGCCCGTACGCTGCAACCGCTCGACTGGGCGGATACCAAGGAGCAGGAGCCCAGGAAGCCGAATTACACCTTCATCAATATGGCGCCCAACCAGAACGATTACATCACGGTACATCGTGTCTGGAAATGGATCTTCATCGCGTCGTTCCTTTTGTTTAAAGCCTGCCTGTTCATCGCCATCTATTTTTACTTCAAATACCGCCAGGTAGAAGACCGGCAGGAGGAACGTGAAAAAATCCGCCAGGAACAGGTGCAGCAGCAAAGCCGCGCCGCGCAAAACTACCAGTGACGATCAGGGATGCCCGATCCTGATGCCTTCATTAATTCCTTCCAACAACATCTGCACCCCCAGCACCGCCAGAATGAGCCCCATCATCTTAGTGATCACCGTCATGGTATTATTCCCCAGAATCCGCACGATATGCCCGCCTGACAAGAAGAGCAGGTATGCGATGTAGCACAGGACGCCGTACACGAGGATCACGATGACGGTATGCCATTTATCGGCCGAAGCGGCGTAGTTCATGGCCGTGGTGATGGTGCCGGGGCCGGCCATGAGCGGCATGGCCAGCGGGGTAACGGCCACCGAAATGCCGGGATCGCCTTCTTTGGTATCGATGCGTTTTTCGGCGTGGGGCTTGTCGGCCAGGATCATGCGGTATCCTACCACAAAAAGCAGCACGCCGCCCGTGATGCGGAGCGCAGGCAGGGAGATGTTGAAGAGGTGGAGGATGTAATTACCGGCGATGCTGAACACCACGATCAGGATAAATGCAATCGTCACGGATTTGAACGCGATCTGCCTGCGCTGCGCCGGCGTCATGTAATCGGTAAGATCGAGGAAAACCGGGACGTTGGCGATGGGGTTGACGATGGAGAAGAACCCCATGAACACGGCTGTCGCGAAGCCGAGATAGCTGCCCGTCATGTTACATCTTTTTTAGGTTGGAGGATGTTGGGTTTGATTTTCCGGCCGGTGGTTTTCCGGATGATCCACTCCGCCACGAAGGAAAATACGAGGAAGATGCCGGTTACCAGCAGCTGGCGGGGTGCGCTCATCGCGTCTACGATAATTACCAGCAACACCGTTCCGCAGCTAACAACCGCCGCGAGCCATGCGATCCAGGGCGTGGCTTTTGTTTCGTGGAGCACGCGCAGGTGGCCGATGTTGACGGCACTGTAGCACAGCAGCATGGCCATGCCGCCCAGGGATGCGATCACGGAGAGGTCGAACAGCATGATCAGTGCGATGATGCAGACGCCGGTGATGGCAAGTCCCTCGGTGCCGCGGCCCCAGAGATGTTTCTCGAATGTTTTTGGAAGGGTGCCGTATGCCGCCATGACGTATGCGTTGTTGCCCGTAGAAAATAAATTGGCGTTGATGGCGGTGATGCTCGAAACCAGCGCGGCCACGGACACGATGACGAACCCGGTGTTCCCCAGCATGGGTCGCGCCGCTTCGGCCAGGGCGGTTTCTTTGGCGGCGATTACTTGCCCGGCGCTCAGGTTGCCGAATACCACCACGGCCAGCACGATGTACACGCATGTGACCAGCAGGATGGTGGTCATAATAGCTTTGGGGAGCGTTTTCGCGGGGTTTTCGATATGTTCCACAGCGCCGTTGATCACGTTGAAACCGGTGTAGGCGAAAAACGTGACGGCTACGCTGCTGAGGATGCTGCCGCCGGTCAGCGTGTCGGGGAAGGCGAGGTTTTGAGGCCGGATGGTGTAAAAGCCGAGGATGGCGAAGCCGAAGAGAACGGTGAGCTTGATGGCGACGAAGATTTTCTCGACCCTCGCGAACGCCGAGATACTGATGAAATTGAGCACCACCAGCGCGGCCACGATGCCCGCGGCGGTGAGGTTCTGCGCCCATTCCTGTCCGCCCCGGCCCATAAGCACGGCGGCATATGCGCCGAAGGATTTTGCCACTACAGCGGAAAGTACGATCATGCTAACGTAATAGAAGATCCCCATGCCGCCGGAGTACAGGTTCACCCCGTACGCCTGCACCAGGTATTCGAGCACCCCGCCGTTGGAAGGGTACCGCGCGCCCAGCCGTGCGAAGGAATACCCGCAGAGGACCGTGATCCCGCCGGCGATGAGGAACGACAGCCAGGTGGCTGAACCTACGATAGCGCCGGTTTGCCCCAGTAAGGCAAAAATGCCCGCGCCGATCATGGCGCCGATTCCCATGGATATGGCGGCGGAGAGGGAGAGGTTGCCCTTCTTGCTCATGCGTACTGTTTAATGTGGATGTACCTATGTAATGCGGAATGCCCGAAATTGTTCATTCTCCGCACTTAAACAAACTCCGCCGCAGCACTGTTTTAATGAAAATGATTTTTGCACAACACTTATAATCCCTTGTTTATGGCACAACGTAAAGAACATGACTTTCTGGGCGAACGCGAGATCCCGGCAGACGTGTATTATGGCATTCAAACCCTCCGGGCGATCGAGAACTTTCACATCACCGGCATCCCGCTGAATACGGAGCCGCTGTTCGTCCAGGCGCTGGCATATGTGAAGAAAGGCGCCGCCATGGCGAACGCCGAACTGGGCGCGCTCGATAAGAACATCGCCGAGTACATCGGCAAAGCCAGCGACAAGGTGATCGCCGGGGAATACGATTCCCAGTTCATTACGGACCTTATCCAGGGCGGCGCCGGCACCAGCGTGAACATGAACGCCAACGAAGTGATCGCCAACGTAGCGCTGGAACTGATGGGCAAGAAGAAAGGCGAATACGATTTCTGCCATCCCAATAACCATGTAAACTGCTCGCAATCCACCAACGACGCATACCCCACCGCGTTCCGCATCGCGCTGATCAATAAACTCTCGTCCTACAAACAAAGCCTGGCCGCGCTCGCCGAATCGTTCGACAAGAAAGGCGACGAATTCAAGCAGGTGCTCAAGATGGGGCGCACGCAACTGCAGGACGCCGTGCCCATGAGTATGGGCGACGAGTTCAAGGCGTTCGCGACCACCATCCGCGAAGAGCTGGCGCGCGTGGAAGAAAGCAAGCGCCTCATTTCAGAGATCAACATGGGCGCCACCGCCATCGGGACCGGCGTGAACGCGCCTGAAGGTTATGCGGAACTGGTGACGAAACATCTCGCCAAAATCACCGGCCTGCCGCTGGTGCTGGCCAGCGACCTCATCGAAGCCACGGTGGACACCGGCGCTTACGTGCAGTTGTCGGGTGTACTGAAACGCACGGCGGTAAAGGTTTCGAAGATCTGCAACGATTTGCGGCTGCTGTCTTCCGGCCCGCGCTGCGGCCTCAACGAAATCAACCTGCCGCCTATGCAGCCGGGTTCTTCCATCATGCCGGGCAAAGTAAATCCCGTGATCCCTGAAGTCGTGAACCAGACGGCGTTCTACGTGATCGGCGCAGACCTTACCCTCACGCTTGCCGCGGAAGCCGGGCAGTTGCAGCTGAACGTAATGGAGCCGGTGATCGCTTTTTCGTTGTTTACTTCGATTACTTATATGACGAATGCCATCCACACGCTCCGCGAGAAATGCGTAGATGGCATCACGGCGAACGCGAAGCATACGCAGGAGATGGTGATGCAAAGCATCGGCATCGTGACGCAACTCAACCCCATCATCGGTTACGAGCCCTCGGCAGCGATCGCGCGGGAGGCGCTGGAAACGGGCAAATCAGTACACGACATCGCCGTGAAGGAAAAGAAACTGGTTACGCAGGAGAAATGGGATGAGATATTTACGTTCGAGAATATGATCCGCCCCAAATTCATTAACAGCTAACGCAATTATGCTTATGAAAAATCTGTTTCTGTTATTGCTGGCAAGCACCTGCTGGATGCTGCGCCCTGCCCGCGGTCAAAACCCCAATCTGCCTAATGTGGTGATACTCGCAACGGGCGGAACGATTGCCGGGGCAGGGGAATCCAGCGTGGGAACGGCGTATACGGCCGGGAAGCTCCCTATCGACGACCTGCTGAACGCCGTGCCCGAAGCCCGGAAGATCGCCAACCTGCGCGGCGAGCAAATCGCCAGCGTAGGCAGCCAGGCCATGCACGACAG
>NZ_CALNBI010000325.1 GCF_937874145.1 uncultured Chitinophaga sp.
GGAGCCGATAAAAATGGGAATCCTTTCATGCAGTTCCGAGGGCTTCACATCCAGCAGGCGCTGGTTGCCGGCTGAAATGGACCTGCCCCCCGCCTTTTCCATGATGAACGACATGGGATTGCATTCATAACACAGCCGCAGGCGGCCGTTGGTGTATTTGCCGAAAGCGGGATACATGAAGATGCCGCCCTGGATAAGGGTCCGGTGGATTTCCGCGACCATGCAGCCCACGAAGCGGTGGCGGTATACTTTCTGTTTGGCATCGGTAGCCATGAAAAGGTCCACGGCGTTGCGCACTTTTTCGTCGTACAGGTGGTAATAACCCATGTTGACGGAGAAGATGTCGCTGTCGTCGGGCACTTTCAGGTCGGGGTGCGACAGGCAGAACTCCCCTATGGAGGGGTCCAGCGTAAAACCCTGGAGGGTGCGGCGGGTGGCGTATACCAGCATGGTGGATGAGCCGTAGATGATGTACCCTGCCGCGATCTGCTGGGAGCCCGGCTGCAGGAAGTCTTCCAGGGTGCAGGGCGAGCCGTTGGGCGACAGGCGGCGGTATACGGAGAAGATGGTGCCGATGGAAACGTTGACGTCGATGTTGCCGGAGCCGTCGAGCGGGTCCATGAGCACCACGTATTTGGAGTTCATGGAGTACTCGTCGTTGAAGCTGATGAACGTGTCGTTCTCTTCAGAGGCTACACCGGCGCAGTAAATGGAGCTGGCCAGGGAGTTGATGATCTGGTCGTTGGCGAACTCGTCGAGTTTCTTCACAGCTTCGCCCTGGACATTGGTTTTGCCTGCTTCCCCGAGGATATCGGCGATACCGGCTTTGTTGACTTCGACGTTAACGCGTTTGGCGGCCAGGCCAATGTCGCGCAGGAGGCCGGAAAGCTGGCCGGTGGCTCCGGGATAGTTTTTCAGGTCCTGGATGGTGAATTCGTCCAGGTTCATCACTTGGCGGTTGAATTTCATAAACGTGCAGAATTGTTGGTTTTGGCGGGGCTAAGGTACGGGAAATCAGATCTTTTTAAGAAAACCGTCATTTTTTACCCTTTGGATTTTTAATCAATTCTAAAGTTGCCGTACTTTGCCGCAGAATTTTTATAAAGAAGAGGGAACAAAGTATGAAGGTTTTCAAATTTGGCGGCGCAAGTTTAGAAACTATTGAGCGCATCCAGCAGGTAGGCAAAATCATCGAAGCCCATGCTTCCGGCAAATTGCTGGTCGTGATCTCCGCGATGGGCAAAACGACCAACGAACTGGAAAAGGTAGCCCAGAACTACTTCATGCGCAAGCGGGAGATCGCCGCGCAGCTGCTTTATAACGTGGAGCAGCAGCACAAGGACATCGCCGCGGCGCTCCTCGGCACCAGGGAGCACCCGCTCTTCACCCAGCTCCAGCAGTTCTTCACCGAAGCGGAATGGACGCTGGGCGAAAAGCCCCACCGCAACTACGATTATTATTACGACCAGCTGGTGGGCCTCGGCGAATTGCTCAGCACCGCCATCGTAAGCGCCTATTTCAACCAGGCGGGCATCCGCAATACCTGGGTGGACGTGCGCGACGTGTTCCGGACCGACGATAACTTCCGCGACGCCAATATCAACTGGGAAGTCACCGAACTGCAGGTGAACCAGAAGGTGCTGCCGCTCTTCAATACCGCGAACATCGTGATCGCCCAGGGCTTCATCGGCAGCACGGACCAGAACGAAAGCGTGACGCTCGGCCGCGAAGGGAGCGACTTCTCCGCCGCCGTGTTCGCCAACCTCCTGAACGCCGAAAGCCAGACGATCTGGAAAGACGTGACCGGCCTCAAAAACGCCGATCCCAAGCTTTTCCCCAACACGGTGGACATTCCCGAGATCGCCTACAGCGAAGTGATCGAAATGGCGTACTACGGCGCGCAGGTGATCCACCCCAAGACCATCAAACCGCTGCAGAACAAGCAGATACCTTTATACGTCAAGTGTTTCCTGGACATGCACCTGCCCGGCACCGTGATCCGCCAGGATGTAGACGGCCGCAAACTGCCGCCCATCATCGTACTGAAAAAGAACCAGGTGCTGATCTCCATTACCTCCCGCGACTTCTCCTTCATCACCGAAGACAAGATCAGCGAGATCTATGAGATCTTCCACGACAAGAAGATCAAGATCAACCTGACCCAGAACGCGGCCATTACCTTCTCCTGCTCCATCGACCACAACCCGGAAAAAATCGAACTGCTCATCAAGGCGCTGCATACCGGCTACCGGATCAATTACGATGAGGGCCTGGAGCTGCTGACCGTCAGGCATTACCAGAACGGCCTGATCGAAGAGCTCACCCAAAACCGCAAAATACTCCTGGAGCAACGCAATGCCAGCACGATCCAGATGGTGTTGAAATAAATCATAACGGCCGCCGGATGCTTTGCTCCCGGCGGCCGGATAACATTGCCTCCGCGCAAAAATAACATCACCTTTCACTCAATTTCCCGCCCCATTCAATAGGATTTAGTACTGTTACAGTACGGTATCCATACCAAGCCCTTATTAAGGTATTGCTGATCCCCTGCCCCAGAAAGGCTTTCCGCATTTTCTTATCCCGAAAACTGGTATTTAATTAACCCAACCGAACGGAACAGCTACAGGTTTCATTTTATTACCTTTCGCTTCACACACACTGTTTTTCATTATTAAATTGTGAATTATTAGTATTATTTTGTTGGGCAACAACAGCAGATTCGAAAGTTTAGTAAAGCACGACACGTATAACCAGTTAAAAACCATATTTAAAACCAAAATCCACGTCTATGCACCCACCATTTCGGATGGTTAACATTTCTTTAATGGTTCCTTAACCTGATAAGTTTGGCGCTCGCCTGCTTTATCGCAATCTTGCGCCCGCATACATGAATTTATGATCGCAGCAACACTCCCCGCAGGGCGGCTTACCGCGCCTGCAGGACTTTTCATGCTCTTTATACACGTCAAATCTATAAAACCCACTGTAACATGCTTAGCAAGCTCAGAACACTAGGGGCAGCCCTGCTGCTGTCCTGCCTCCTGCCTGCGGCCGTAATGGCGCAGCAAGGCGGAGCCTCGATCTCGGGGGCCGTATCGAGTTCGAAAAACGAACCGCTCCCGGGCGTCTCCGTAGAAGTAAAAACCGCTGACGGCCAGCGGAAAGGGACCGCCACCGACGCCTCCGGGAGGTTCCGCCTCGCCAACCTCCCCGCAGGCGCTCCCGTTACCATCACCTTCAGTTTTATCGGCTTCGAACCGCAATCGATTACCGGCAAAACCCTTAAAGCAGGTGACAACCCCCTCCCCAATGTCATCCTCTCCGAGAACGACAAAAAACTCAATGAGCTCGTAGTTGTGGGCTACGGCACCCAGAAGAAAGTGAACCTGACCGGCGCCGTAAGCCAGGTAGACGCCAAGGTGCTGGAAAGCCGCCCCGTCGCCAACATCACCCAGGCCATCCAGGGCGCCATCCCCAACCTGAACGTATCGTTCGGCGACGGCCGACCGGGCAGCGCGGGCAAGTTCAACGTCCGCGGAAATAACCCCCTCAGCACCGGCGCGCCGCTGGTACTCATCGACGGAGTGCCCGGTTCTATGAACAACATCAACCCGCGCGACGTGGAAACCATCACCGTCCTGAAAGACGCATCCTCCGCCGCCATCTACGGCGCCAGGGCCGCCTTCGGCGTGATCCTGGTGACCACCAAAGCCGCGAAGAAAGGGAAGCTCACCGTCAACTACGGCAACAACTTCTCCAATTCCCGGTCCACCGTGTCCACCAACTTCATCACCGACGGCTATACTTCCGCCAGGCTGAACGACGAGGCCTTCCTCCGCGCCACCGGCAACACTTATACCCGTTACACCGACGAAGATTATGAAGAACTGAAAAAACGCCAGACGGATAAATCCCTGCCCGATGTGGTGATCGACAACCGGAATGGCAAAGACCAATACATTTATTACGGCAACACCGACTGGTGGCGCGTGATGTTCCGCGACAACCAGCCCGGCATGGAGCACAACCTGAGCCTTTCCGGCGGCACCGAGAAGGTGGATTTTCTCCTTTCCGGCCGTTACTACCAGAAGAAAGGGATGATGCGCATCAACCAGGACAAATACGAAGCGTACAACATGCGCTCGAAGATCACGGTGCGCGCCAATGACTGGCTGACCTTCACCAACAACACACAGTTCAACATCGCCAATTACACTTATCCGGGCTGGGGCGTGAACAGCAACTTCGTTTCCGTGACGGTGCACGCGCTGCCCTCCTATCTCCCGCAGAACCCCGACGGCACCGCCACTTACCGCACGGAGCTAAACAACTACACCATCGGCGACGGTATTTACGCCGACCTGCTGCATGGCAGATCGAAGGGGATCGAGCGGTTCAATGAACTGATGACGACTTTCGGGACCACCATCAAAGTAAACGACCACATCAACCTGATCGGTAATTATACCTTCACGCTGAACCCCGCGCGCGACAACGATTTGCCGACGTCCACCACGTACCGCAGAGCGGTGGCGCCCTGGTCCATCTTCCCCGGCGTGATCGATAAAGTAGGCAGCGATTACCTGACCGAAGAAACCAACAACGACCAGTATCATGTTGTGAACGCTTATGGTGAATACAACCGTTCGTTCGGCCGTCACAATGTAAAGTTCATGGCGGGTTACAACCAGGAGCTGAAACAGTTTAAACGCGTGAATGCACGCCGCGGCGACCTGCTGTCGGAAAGCCTGAACGATATCAGCCTGGGTACTTCCGACCCCACCGTAGGCGGCTACCAGAGCGAATGGGCGCTGCTGGGCTTCTTTGCCCGCGCCAACTACGATTATAAAGGCAAATACCTCGTGGAATTCAATGGCCGCTACGATGGTACGAGCCGCTTCCCGAAGAATGACCGTTTCGGCTTCTTCCCCTCCGTTTCCGCCGGATGGCGCGTCAGCGAGGAGCCGTTCTTCGAACCGGTGAAAAACACCGTGAGCGACCTGAAATTCCGCGCTTCGTATGGTTCCCTGGGCAACCAGCAGGTAGCTACATACGGGTACATCCCGGTGCTGTCGCGCGGTACGCTGGACTGGATCTCCAATAACAAGCGCATGGAATACCTCACGGCGCCGGGCGCAATTTCCCCGAACCTGACCTGGGAAAAAACGACTTCCTGGAACGTGGGCATGGATGCGGGATTGTTCCAGAACCGAGTGACCGTGAACTTCGATTACTATATCCGCGAAACACGCGACATGCTGACCAAAGGGATGACCCTGCCGGCGGTGTTCGGTACGGCGGAGCCGCGGGAAAACGCGGCGGATCTGCGGACGAACGGCTTTGAGCTGAATATTTCCTACAACAACCAGTTCGACCTCGCCGGCAAGCCTTTCCTGTTTAACGTAGGCGCCAACCTCAGTGATTTCTATTCGGTGGTGACGCGGTTCGACAACCCGGACAAACTCTTGTCTGACTACATCGTAGGCCAGCGATATGGTGATATGTGGGGTTATGTAACCGACGGTTATTTCGCTACCGACGAAGAGGCCAAAGCCTGGAAAGTGGACCAGCGGCAGGTGGGCTCCAACATCGCGAGCGCCCCGGGAGAATGGAACCAGCTGCGCGCCGGCGACCTCCGTTTCAAGGACCTGAACGGCGACGGCAAGATCAATAACGGCGTAAACACACTCGATAATCCGGGAGACCTGGTGAAAGTGGGCAACAACCAGATCCGCTATCCGTTCGGTTTTAACGGTGGCGCCAGCTGGAACGGGTTCGACCTGTCGTTCTTCTTCCAGGGTATCGGCAGGAAAGACTGGTATCCCGGCGCCAACGCCGACAAATTCTGGGGACCGTATTCCCGCCCGTATTATTCCTTCATCCCGGCAGATTTCGAGGAGAAGGTGTGGACCCCGGAAAACCCCGACGCCTACTTCCCCCGCCTGCGCGGTTACATCGCGCTGAACGGGAACAACCCGCTGACCAACACGAACGACAAATACATCCAGGACCTGGCGTACATCCGCCTGAAAAACCTCACCATCGGGTATTCGCTGCCCGACCATATCCTGAAACGCGCGAAGCTGTCGCGCTGCCGCTTCTTCATCAGCGGCGACAACCTCGTGACCTGGACCAAGCTGGAATCGAAGTACATCGATCCGGAGATGGCTGCCGCCGAATCCAACGGCCGCGTGTATCCTTTCTCCAAAACCTTCTCTTTCGGCCTGGACCTGAGTTTCTAACCTGACAAAAACGAATTGAACATGAAAAAACATATTGCAGCTTTGATGATCACCGGCGCGGGATTGTTCGCTTCCTGCAGCGGCTTCCTCGACCGCCAGCCCCTGGCCGACATTGCGCCGGACCAATTCTTCAACAGCGAAAAGGAACTGGAGATTTACACCAACTCCTTTTACAGCGCGTTTCCCAGCGCGGAAGGTGTGTATAACGAAGACATCGACAACGTGGTAAAGAACAGCCTGTCCGACCTGATCATCGGCCGCCGTACGGTGCCGGTTACAGGCGGCAACTGGACCTGGACGGAATTGCGGAAGATCAACTACTTCCTATCCAACTACAACCGCACCCTTCCGGAAGCCACGGCCGCAAAACATGCCGCGGTAGCGAAGTTTTTCCGCGCGTATTTCTATTTCGACAAAGTGGTGCGCTTCGGCGACGTTCCCTGGATCAACGAGGTGATCGCGCAGCTGGACACTGCCGGGCTGAAGCGCGCCCGCGATCCCCGCAAGCTGGTGATGGATTCGGTATTGAAAGACATCGATTACGCCATCGCCAACCTGCCGGCCAACGTAGATCCTTCGAAAGTGACGAAATGGACGGCCCTGGCGCTGAAAAGCCGCCTTTGCCTGTTCGAGGGCACTTACCGGAAGTATCACCACGCGCAGATCGACTCCGCCGGCGCGGCGCATTTCCTGAAGGAGTGCGTGTCCGCCAGCGAGGCGCTGATGGCGGGCCCGTACAGCATTTACCGTACTTCGCCGGAAAAATCGTACCTCGAATTGTTTGCTTCGCAGACGCCGATCCCGCAGGAAATCATCCTGGCGCGGAGTTTCAGCAACGATCTGCAGATCTGGCATAACCTCAACTACTACACGATCACGTCTTCCTACGGCAAGCCAGGGCTCGACAAGCAGCTGGTGAATTCTTACCTGATGAACGACGGAACGCCTTTCACCGACATCCCCGGGTACGACACCATCACTTTTTACAATGAGACGCGCAACCGCGATCCCCGTTTATCGCAGACGGTACGCACGCCGGGATATACCCGTATCGGCAGCACCAACATCCTGCCTCCCGATTTCGGCGCCACGGTTACCGGCTACCAGCTGATTAAGTATGTGACGGACCAGACCTCCGATTCCTACAACCGCTCGACCAATTCGATGCCTATTTTCCGATATGCAGAAGTGTTGCTGAACTTCGCAGAGGCGAAAGCCGAGCTGGGCGATATTCCCGGTTCGCAGGCCAACCTCACGCAGGCGGACCTCGACAGGTCGATCCAGCTGCTCCGCGAGCGCGTGGGTATGCCCGGCATGAGCCTGTCTGCCGCCAATACCACACCGGACCCTTACATGGCGCAGCAATATCCTAAAGTGACGGCTGCTCATAAGAACCGCGGCGTTTTACTGGAAATCCGCCGCGAGCGGAGGATTGAGCTGGTGATGGAATCGTTCCGTTGGAATGATTTGCTCCGCTGGATGGAAGGCCCTGCCATGAAACGTCCGTTTAAGGGCATGTATTTCCCCGGTCCGGGCATGTACGACCTGGATCAGAACGGATCGTTCGACCTGGCGATCTACGAAGGCACCAAGCCGGCCAATCCAGTTCCAGGTGTAGCCTACTACAAACTGGGCAGCGAGATCGTGCTGGAAAACGATGCCGCCGGCGGCAACGTAGTAATCAACCGCAGCACCGTGAAGAACTTCGACGAAGAGAAGGATTACCTCCAGCCTATCCCCATCCGGGAGCGGCAGCTGAATCCGAAACTCAGCCAGAACCCCAAGTGGGACGACGGTATCAAATAACTGAAACTGCATACTAAAACGAATGGCGCCCTGTTATGGGGCGCCATTTTTATTACGCCCCGGCCGTCATGCATATATGTGATTGGCGTATATTTAAGCGCCTAAAATCCCGATGTATGATGTACCAGGCCCTTCAGCAATTTTTAAATGGATTGTCGCCCCTTTCCCCGGCCACCTGGGAGAAAGTGCGCCTGCTTTTCCGGGAGCGCACCCTTGAAAAGGGGGAGTACTTCATTCGGGAAGGGCAGCATGCGCGGGAGATCGGGTTCCTGGCTGAAGGGGTGATCCGGGCGTTTTACCGCAATGCACAGGGGCAGGAATACAACAAGCACTTCTTCACCCCGCCCTGTTTTATCGGCGGATATGCTTCCATGATCACCGGGCAACCCAATCTCATCCAGCAGGAGGCGCTGACGGATGCCAGGCTGCTCGTGGCGCCGGCGGAGGATTTCCGGCGGCTCCCGGATAGCTGCGGCGACCTGGAGCGGGCGGCGCGCATACTGGCGGAAAGGTTCTTCGTGGCGAAGGAGCAGCGCGAGATCGAGATCGTGCAATTAGACGCGGAAGCGCGTTACCGCTTGTTCCGCGAACGGTTTCCGGCGCTGGAAACTTCCATACCGCAATACCATATTGCCTCCTACCTGGGCATCACACCCACGCAGCTGAGCCGCATCCGCAGAAAATCCGCCGGGCGCTGATTTCTTTACCTATGTATACGAAAGATTTGCCGGTGCACCGGAGATTTGCGGAAACAACATTTTCCGTTATATGCAATCAACCGGCAATACCATCCTCATCACCGGCGGCGCTTCCGGCATAGGGCTCGCCCTTGCGCGCCGGTTCCATTCACGCCGTAACCGCATCATCCTGACCGGCCGCGATCCCCACAAACTCGCCCGCGCAGCGGCATCCCTTCCCGGCGCCTTCACTTTTCCTTCCGATATTTCCGACCCCGCATCCGTCGATACCCTGTGCGATTACATAGCCACCGGTCATCCCGGACTGAATCTCCTCGTCAACAACGCCGGTGTACAATATGCGTATGATTTCCAGACCACGCCGGACATAGTGTCAAACATCGCCGCAGAAACCGCCATCAATTTCACCGCGCCCCTGCAGCTCACCGCCCGTCTCCTGCCCCAACTTTCCCGGCAACCGGCGGCAGCTGTCGTGTTCGTGAGCAGCGCCCTCTACATCGCGCCGAAACGCTCCGCGCCCGTGTACTGCGCCACCAAATCGGCGATCCACACCTTCGCCAAAGCGTTGCGCTACCAGCTGGAAGGCTCGCCGGTCAAAGTGTTCGATATCATCCCCCCATTGGTGGATACCGCTATGACGGCCAACCGTAGCTCCGGGAAAATTTCTCCCGATCAACTCGCCGCTATTTTTCTCCGGCTGTTCGAAAACGAGGTATACGAACAACACATCGGCAAAGCCCGGCTGCTTAAACTCCTCTCCCGCCTTTCGCCCGCCCTGGCCGAAAGGATATTGCGGAACGGATAAAAAAAACGGCCGCCGGGTATCGCTCCCGGCGGCCGTTTCTATCAAATATTATAAAACTGATTACTTCACACGAACCGGATCGGCCGGCTTGGGCACCGGTTTCCAGGTGTTCGTCTTCAGTTCATCGAGCAGGATCTGCACGCCTTTCTCCAGTTGCGGATCGCGGCCGGCGATCACGTCGGCCGGGGTTTGTTCCACATCCACATCGGGCGGCGTACCCACGTTTTCGATGATCCAGTTGCCCTTGGTATCGTAAATCCCGAAGCTGGGTGAAGTCACATAGCCGCCGTCGATCAGCGAAGGATAACCGCTGATACCCACGAGGATGCCCATCGTGCGCTTACCTACCAACTTGCCGAGTTTCCTGTAATTGAACATCCAGGGCATCATATCACCGCCGGAACCCGCATACTCGTTGATCAGCATCGCCTTCGGGCCATAAATGCCGTTGCCCGGCGTGGTGAAGCTGCGGCCGTCGCGCACGCCCCAGTAGCTCATTACATCGCGGTTCAGGACGTCGATGATATAGTCGGCCACGGAGCCGCCGCCATTGAAGCGCTCGTCGAGCAGCAGGGCTTTCTTGTCGGCCTGCGCATAGTAATACCGGTTGAAGGATTCGTAACCATCGCGGCCCGTGTTGATCATATGCAGGTAAGCGATTTTGCCGCCGCTGAGCTGGTCCACCTTCCTTCGGTTGCCTTCCACCCAGTCCACATACCGCAGCCCGTTTTCCGCACCGGCGCTCACCGGCACCACCACGATGTCGCGCGCGCCGGATTCAGATGCCGCGCTGTTTACTTTCAGCGTCACCTGTTTGCCGGATTTGTTCTGCAGCATTTCATGGATGCTGATGCCCGCCGTCAACGGCACGCCGTTCACCGCCAGGATGTAATCGCCTTCCTTCACGTTAAGGCCGGGGACAGACAAGGGAGCCTTTGCCCCGGGGTTCCAGCTTTCGCCGTTATAAATTTTAGCAATGCGGTAACGGCCGTCCACGATCTCGTAATCCGCGCCCAGCAGGCCCACGTTCACATTGGGGCCGGAAGGCATATCGCCCAGGCCTACATAGTTGTGGCCCACCACCATTTCGCTCATCATTTCGTTGAGGAGGTAGGTGAGGTCCGCGCGGCTGCTCACATGCGGCAGCAGGGCTTCGTACTTGCGCTTATTGGCATCCCAGTCCACGCCGTGCATATTCTTTACGTAGAAGAAATCCTTCTCGATCTTGTACACTTCGTCGAAAATCTGTTTCCATTCGGCGGCGGGATCGATATAAACGGAGATGTTGGACATGTCTACTTTCCCTTCACCCGGGCCCGGCTTGCGGCCCGCATCCACGATCTGGAAGTTGTTGCCGCCGCCGGCGATCAGCATCTTCTTACCATCGGCACTGATCATGTACCCCGCGCCTTTGGCGAAGCTTTCCGTTTTTCTTTCTTTCAGGTCGAAGTATTTGATCTCTGAACCATCGGTAAAGAATACTTTGTCTTTCACAGCACCGTTCACGCCAAAGATGCGGCCTGCCGTTACTGGCAGCGCTACCGTCCTCGCCTGGATGCCTTCCGGATCTACAGACGCAGTAGCAGCGGGTTTGGTGGAATCCTTCTTCTTGTCTTTGTCCGTATCCTTCTGTTCGGATTTCACCGTTTCCTCATCACTTTCTGGCGTTAAGGGCGTGGGCGTGTCTTTCGACAGGATGGCCGCGTAGAGGCTGGATTGGGCGTTGCGGTCGTAGGTCTGCATGTGCAGTCCGCTGAGGCCCGCGCCGCTGTTGGTGCTGGCGGGGAAGAAGAGATATTTCCCGTCGGCGCTGAACGAAGGCGCACCCGCATCGCTCATACCATCACTCACCCGGTGAGTTTTGCCGGACGCTACTTCGTATAGAAACACCGCATCGAAGCCGTTTTCTTCCGCATTGAGGAAAGCGATCCATTTCGAATCGGTGGACCACGACGGCTGGAACACGTTGGCACTGCCGGAAGGAATGGAACCATTGGCGTAAGTTGCCACCTTCGTCACTTTGCGGCTGGCTACATCGAGTACGAAAAGGTTGAAGTGCGCATCGCTGAAAACGATCTTCTTGCTATCCGGCGACCAGGTCAAACCGAAATAGTACACGGTTTTACCCAGCTCGATCTCAGCGGGCTTGTCCATGGCTTTCTGGTCCCGCCGCCGTACGTAATCACGGATGCCGTCTTCTGCTT
>NZ_CALNBI010000326.1 GCF_937874145.1 uncultured Chitinophaga sp.
CCCATCTTCTCAGCTAAAGCAGCCTGTGTCATTTTTCGCTCATCTAATTCGGCTAAAACACGCAGTGCTACAGCGCCGGACATGCGTAACCATCCGGAATTTGCTTGTCTTTTTGTCGCGTTTTCCAGCCATTTGGATGGCTCAGGCGATACTAATTTGCTTAATTTTTCTTCCAGGGTCATGTTATTTGTGTTTAAAGTTGCTCGCTGATTTTATGTTGTTTCAGGAATGCAACGCACTTTTTGATTTTTGTTAGTTCGGCCATAAGTATTGGGCAATCCTGCATGGCCTTCGTCAGTTTAATCCCCCCGCCGGTAATCACATAACAGTTTGCTGCCAACCTGATCGCATAAATCCGAAGTTTTGGCCGCCAGATGCGGCGTGACCTGGATTTTGATTTGGTTTGCTGAAAAACATAAATTTTTGCATCACCTTTCCGCAAAGGCATGAAAAGGGATTGAAGTAATCCGTTCCGATAATGCGCTTTCAGCTCGTCTTCCATCAACTCCGCTTCGATTTTAATTTCCCATGCAGCCTCTTCGATAGATATGCCTACCCGAAACGCCTCCGCCAAAAGATCTTTCCGCTCCTGTAAATAGGACTTGACATATTCAATGTCACTCCAAAGGAAGAACAATCTGTCAAGTTCATCACAATGCTGGCCGTTATAATGAATAGCGTAGACTGCGTTCGTTTTCTCTCCAAAAATAGTAATAAGTTTCATTAAAATGCAATTTATAGGTTGACAAAAATGAAATTTGTCCAGGCGCTCCGGGTTGTCTCCAGATTACCATTGTTGACCTTGGTGCTTATTATTATTTGATGGGAGATATGAATGTGAGGACCGGCAAATTGCATAGCCGAATTCAGATAGGCTGCTAATAATTTGTTAATGGATTGATATAAATGTTGCATCCTCCGGCAGCGCGCTGCCGCTGAAGGGAGTGACACAACGGGGGATGGGGCAGCGGATCCGGCGCCGGCAAAAAAAGAAAAAGACGGTCAAACCGACCGTCTTTCCCTGGAAAAATATAGTAAAACCGCGGGCTTATGCGCTCACGGCTTTGTTTACGAGTGCTGCAGCTTCGCTGAGGAGGATGGCGGATTGAACTTTCAGGCCGCTTTCTTCAATGAGGGCTTTGGCTTCGGCAGCGTTGGTGCCCTGCAGGCGAACGATGATGGGGACTTCGATGTTGCCGATGGATTTGTATGCATCGATAACGCCTTGTGCCACACGGTCGCAGCGAACGATACCGCCGAAGATGTTGATGAGGATGGCTTTCACTTTCGGGTCCTTCAGGATGATGCGGAAGCCGGCTTCCACGGTCTGGGCGTTGGCGGTGCCGCCTACGTCCAGGAAGTTGGCGGGTTCGCCGCCGGAGAGCTTGATCATGTCCATGGTAGCCATGGCGAGGCCTGCGCCGTTCACCATACAGCCTACGTTACCGTCGAGTTTCACGAAGTTGAGGTTGTGTTTGCCTGCTTCCACTTCGGTGGGATCTTCTTCGGTGATGTCGCGGAGGGCAACGAGCTCGGGGTGGCGGATCAGGGCGTTGTCGTCCAGGTTCAGTTTGCAATCCACCGCGATGATTTTCTCGTCGCTGGTTTTGAAGAGGGGGTTGATTTCGAGCATAGCTGCATCGAGGCCAACGTATGCATTATACAGGTTGGTTACGAATTTCACCATGTTTTTGAAAGCTTCGCCGGAGAGGCCGAAGTTGAAGGCGATTTTGCGCGCCTGGAAGCCTTCGAGCTTGCCGCCGGGGTATACCCATTCTTTAAAGATCTTGTCGGGCGTGTTATGCGCAACTTCCTCGATGTCCATACCGCCTTCGGTGGAATACATGATCACGTTCTGGCCGGTGGCGCGGTCGAGGAGGATGGAGAGGTAGAATTCTTTAACGGGATTGGCGCCGGGATAGTAAACGTCCTGCGCTACCAATACTTTATTGACAACCTTGCCGGCTTCGCCGGTCTGGATCGTAACGAGGGTGCCACCGAGGATATTTCCGGCGATGGTTTTTACATCTTCCGCGTTTTTGCCCACGGCTACGCCGCGTTGTTCGGTTCCGCGTACTTTCCCTTTCCCGCGGCCTCCCGCATGGATTTGCGCCTTTACAACGGCGAACTCGTTTCCAAACTGCACCTTCAGTTGCTTGTAAGCCTCTGCGGCAGCTTCGGGCGTGTCAACCGGGATACCTTCCTGTACCGGTACATTGTATTTTTTCAGCAGTTCTTTAGCCTGGTACTCGTGTAAATTCATCGGAATACAAATTTGGCCGCTAATTTAGGCATTTTATGTTTTAATACGGGGATTTCTTTGGAGGGGGCGGATGATATGCAACGAAGAATTAACTTTGCCGGGCATAAAACCCGGATGGATATGCTGGAACAGATCAACGAATCGAAGGCTTACATACAGCAATTTGCCCCGGAGCGCCCCGTACTGGGCGTTATCCTGGGCAGCGGCCTGGGCAACCTGGCGGGGGAGATTACGGATAAGACCGAGATCCCCTACGACCAGATCCCCCACTTCCCGCCGGCAACGGTGGAAGGCCATTCGGGGCGGCTCATCCTCGGGAAGCTCGCCGGCAAACCCGTGGTAGCCATGGCGGGGAGGTACCATTATTATGAAGGGCTCTCTATGCAGCAGGTCACCTTCCCCGTCCGCGTGATGAAGGCCCTCGGCATTGAAACCCTCCTCATCTCCAACGCCGCCGGCGGCATGAACGCCCGTTTCCGGGTGGGCGACCTCATGATCATCACCGATCACATCAACCTCCAGCCCGAACATCCCCTCCGCGGGCCCAATAACAACGCCCTCGGCCCCCGGTTCCCCGATATGAGCGAACCTTACAGTAAAACCCTCATCGCCGCCGCCAAAAAAATCGCGGCAGGGAAGGGGATCCCGCTGCATGAAGGGGTGTACGTCGGCGTACAGGGCCCCACGTTCGAAACACGGGCGGAATATAAATTCATGCACATCATCGGCGGCGACGCCGTGGGCATGAGCACCGTTCCGGAAGTGATCGTGGCCATCCACAGCGGCCTCCGCGTGTTTGCCATGAGCGTGATCACCGACCTGGGCATCCGGGAAGAAGAAAACGTCATCACCCACGAAGAGGTACTGGCCGCCGCCAAAACGGCGGAACCGCATTTAACTTATATTTTCAGCGAATTGGCCCGGCAATTGTAGCATATGCCGGACCTTACACGAATCATCCCGATGAGGCAATTCTCGATCCTTTTCCTCCTGCTGGTTTGCACCGGCACCGCCCTCAAGGCACAATTCAATACCGGCCGCCTCCCAGGACGCGGCATGGGCAGCGGCGGCAACACCAGCATGCAGCGCGATACCACCAAGCACGACCATGAGCCCGATACGCTCACGCTCCGCTACAGGTTCCTCGACGAACCCACCGATTTCACCATCGACTCCACCATCGCCGACTTCTCGCTGAACTACCTCGGGTTCCCCTCTACCTACATGACACTCGGCAACAACGGCAACGCCGCCCGCAACCTCGTGTTCACACCCCGCATGGTGCCGGGTTTCGATCCCGGATTCCACGCCTACGACATATACGCCTTCAATCACCAGAACGCAAAATTCTATAATACCAACCGCCCCTTCTCCGAACTCTGGTACCTCATCGGCGCCAAACAGGAGCAGATGATCAACCTGCAGCACACGCAGAACCGGGGCGAGAAGTTTAATTTCTCCTTCCAGTACCGCAAAGTGAACAGCCCCGGCTTCTTCCAGAACCAGGCCACCAACCACGATACCTATAACGTGACGGCCAATTACAACAGCCAGGACAAGCGATACCACCTCTACCTCAGCTATTACCTCAATAAAATCAACGGCGGCGAAAACGGCGGCGTGATGGACCCGGCGGACCTTAACGACCCGGACAACAAAGACCGGCGCCTCGTGCCCGTGCGCCTTGGCGGCAACAACCCCAGCCTGGGAGGCCTCCTCAACACCAACATCCCCACCAAAAGCTACAACCAGGATGCGAGCATCCTCGTTCGCCAGCAATACGACTGGGGCCACGGCGATACGGTGCATGTGAACGATACGACCCAGTACTACAAATTCGACCCGGTGTTCCGTGTGGAGCATACCCTCACCTACACCGAAAACACCTACCGCTTCCAGGATGCGGCCCCGGACTCGCTGTACTACCGCCTGTTCTACGATCTCACCGTACCGCTGAACAACCCCGATACCCTGCGCACCCGCCACCGCTGGCGCGTGTTCAGCAACGACATTTCGCTGATGCAGTTCCCCATGCGCGGGAACCAGGCGCACTTCATCCGCGTGGGCGCGGCGTTCGAAATCATCAAAGGACAATTCCAGGCCAGCGAGCTGAAAGAGGAATCTTTCACCAACCTGCGCCTCCATGGCGAATACCGGAATAAAACCCGCAACCAGCGCTGGGACCTCCAGGCCAAAGGCGAATTGTACCCCATAGGCGAGAATGCCGGCGACTTCTCCGTTTACGGCCGCCTCAGCCGCTATCTCAACGAAACCCTCGGCAACGTGAGCCTCATGGCCAACAACGTCAACCGCGAACCGTCGTACGTGTACCGCTACTTCGGCACCCGCAACGGCAAAGAATGGCTCAACAATGACCTCAGCAAGGAAAACATCACGCAGGTACAGCTGCGGGCCGATAACAAAAAACTGAAATACAACCTTTCGGCCAACTATTACCTGTACACCAATTACACCTATTTCAAAAGCTTCACCGAAAGCGCTCAGAACAGCGGCGTGTTCAACCTCCTGCAGCTCGTGGCCTACAAGCGCTTCGACGTGAGAAGCTTCACTTTCGACGGCGACGTGGCCTTCCAGCAGCTGGCCGGCACCGCGCCCCTGCAGCTGCCCACCGTGTGGGCGCGCCTTCGCGTGGCGTACACCGCCAAGCTCTTCAAGAACCTGAACCTCTACACCGGCCTGGAAGGGAAATACAATACGCCGTACTATGCGGACGATTACTCCCCCGTCCTCGGCCAGTTCTTCTACCAGAACATGCAGCAGATCACCAACAAACCCGATGTGGCTGCTTTCATCCATTTCAGGATCAAATCGCTGTCGGCCTACGTCCGCGGCGAAAACCTGAACACACTGGTGTGGGACAACAACTATGTTTCCTCCCTGTACCCTGCCAATAACTTCGGTATCCGGGTGGGCCTGCGCTGGTGGTTCGTGAACTGATGGCCGGTTGCCGGAAAAAAGCGTAACTTTGTAATATGAAGAAATTCCTTACCATATGCA
Source organism: uncultured Chitinophaga sp. (assembly GCF_937874145.1). Classification (GTDB taxonomy): domain Bacteria; phylum Bacteroidota; class Bacteroidia; order Chitinophagales; family Chitinophagaceae; genus Chitinophaga. The sequence goes on from NZ_CALNBI010000326.1 coordinate 5,282, forward strand.
TTGCACTGCTTTACACGCTGATTACCAGCGGGTTCAGTGTTAATGTGCATTATTGCATGGGGGAATTGGCTTCGGTGGGTTTACACGATACCCACGACGAAGGCTGCAATAAATGCGGCATGCCGGTGAAAGGGGATTGCTGCAAGGATGAAGCCCACTTCGTGAAATACGACGACTCCCACCAGGCCGCCAAAGCCGGGATGGGCCTTCCGGCTCCTTCGCCCGCCATTTTGATGGTGCTGCAACCTGACTGGCAGGCCGTAGCCGCCGTTTCGCCCACGTTTACCGTGTGGGCGCCCATCAACGCCCCGCCGCCAACGGGGATACCCCTTTACAAGCAATTTTGTCTCTTCCTGATTTGATACGGCGTCTTTAACCCAAGACACCGTTATTGAACTATTTAAGCATATTCAACCGGCCTCCGGGCCTCAAATCCAGGAAAAATGAAAACGATTCTCTTCGCGCTGGCGCTGACCGGCTTTACGTTCTCCGCATCCGCGCAACAATATAAAAAAGCTTCCCTCCAGGCCGCCGGCCTCACCTGCGCCATGTGCTCCAATGCCACGCAGAAAGCCCTCAAAACACTGTCTTTCGTCGATAAGATCGACACCGACCTCAACGCCACCACCTTCATCCTCCATTTCAAACCCGGCGCAAACGTCAATATCGACCAGATCCGCCAGAAAGTGGAAGGCGCCGGATTCTCGGTAGGGAAACTGGTGATGACGGCCGATTTCAACAACGTTAAAGTGGAGAACGACGCCCATATCCCCTTCGCCGGGCAAACCCTGCACTTCGTGAACGTGAAACCGCAGACCCTGAGCGGGCAAAAAGACGTGACCGTCATCGACCGCGACTTCCTGCCCTCCAAATCATTTAAAAAGTACAGCGCCCTTACCAAAATGAACTGCATCAACACCGGCTTCATGGAAGCCTGCTGCAGCCAGGAAAAGAAAGGCGCCGGCAACAGGGTTTATCACGTCACCATTTAACCGCCGCACATGCTGAAAAAATTAAGTATCCTCCTGGCGCTCGCCGGTGCAGGGCTGTCGGCGCAGGCACAGGAACTGTACGTCAGCACCGAGCCCGCCAGCAATATGCCCGCCAATTCGTTCGGCGTTCGGCTGACCAATAAATTCTATCCCCTCGACCACGACAATTACACCGGCTACCGCCTGCAGCCCGAACTGATGTTCGGCATCAGCAAAAAGCTCATGGTGCATGCCAGCGGCTTTTTCTCCAACGTGATGGAAAACCGCTTCAAAGCCGAAGGCGCGGGATTGTACGCCAAATACAGGTTCCTTTCCGTTGATGATGTAAAATCGCATTTCCGGATGGCCGCTTTCGCGAAGGGATCTATCATAAACAATCCCTACACACCGCCGATGGACGGCAACCACGACCACAACGCGCCCGCATTCAACAACCAGGACCTCGATCTCGACGGGATGACATCCGGCGTGAGCGCGGGTATCGTAGCCACGCAGCTGGTGCACAAACTGGCCGTGTCGGGCAGCCTGGCGTACGACCGGTATATGAACAACACGCAGCATAATCTGCCGTACGTGTCGCGCAGCGCGCTGAACTACACACTTTCGGCCGGTTACCTGCTGCTGCCGCGGAAGTACAAAAGCTACAAGCAAACGAACGTGAACCTGTACGTGGAATTCCTCGGCAAATCGAACCTGGATCAATACCGCAGCGGTTATTACGTAGACGTGGCGCCCGCGGTGCAGTTGATCATCAACAGCAATTCGCGGGTGGACCTGGGCTACCGTACACAGTTATTCGGCGATATGACCCGCATGGCCGACCAGAGTTTCCTCGTCCGCTATGAATACAATTTGTATAACATCTTCAAAAAATAGCATGAGCACGGTACTACATATCAAAAACATGGTTTGCCCGCGCTGCATTAAAATGGTGCGGTATGTGCTGGAACACGAAGGACAGGTTGTGCAGGATGTGACGCTGGGGAAAGCCGTTCTCGAAACCACACCCGATGCCGCCGCCTCCGCGCGCATCGCGAAAGCTTTGGAGGAAGAAGGGTTCCTGCTGCTGGACGACCGCAAGGCGCAAACGGTGGAAGCCATCAAGAATTTCGTCATCGAAACCGTGCATTACGGCGAGCTCGACGAAATGAACGAAAACTTCTCAACGCTCCTGTCGCAGAAGCTGCAAAAAGATTATCACCTGCTGAGCAAACTGTTCTCGGAAACGGAGAATTCCACGATCGAACAGTTCATCATCCAGCAGAAAATAGAAAGGGTGAAGGAATTGCTCGTGTATGGCGAACTCACGCTGAGCGAAATCGCCTGGAAGCTGGGATACAGCAGCGTGGCGCATCTTTCCGGCCAGTTCAAGAAAGTGACGGGCCTTACGCCCAGCCATTTCAAACAACTGAAGGAAGAGAAGCGCCGGCCGCTGGATAAAATCTGATCATCAGACCGCGTTGCTGAACAGCTGCGATTGCGGCACGTTCCGCCACAACCGGGCATCGAAAGCCATACATATGTTGCGTATGTATGGCTTTCCTTTTTCCGTCACCACCACTTTGCCGGGGTGCACTTCCACAAGGCCGTCGTGCTCCGGTTCCTGCAGGCGCTGGAGGCTTTCGGAGATCGTGTCGCAGTTGGCGTCGTGGCGGTCCCAACTGGTTTCGAAACGGCACATGAGGTTCAGGATGTGGTTGCGGAGCCGGAGGTCTTCTTTCGTAAGCATATGTCCGCGGGATACGGGGAGTTTCCCCTGGCGGACTTTTTCCTGGTAAGCGGAAAGGGATTTTTCATTTTGCGTGTATGCATTACCGGTGTCGCTGATCGCGGACACGCCCAGGCCGATCAGGAGGGAGGTGCGATGGTCGGTATAACCCATGAAATTTCGGTGCAGGCTGCCGTTGGCCGCTGCTTCGAACAGTTTGTCGTCGGGCAGGGCGAAGTGGTCCATGCCGATTTCTTTGTAGAAATAATTTTCGAGGATGGATTTTCCCAGTTCGTACAGCGCGCGCTTCTGGTCGCCGGTGGGCAGGTCTTTTTCACTGAAAAGCCTTTGCCCGTTGCCTTTGATCCAGGGCACGTGGGCGTAGCTGTAGAACGAAATGCGTTCGGGGAGCAGGTGCATGCACTTCGTGAAGGTGTTGCGGATGCTGTCGGGCGTTTGCAGGGGCAGGCCGTAGATGAGGTCGAAGTTGATGGAATCGTACCCGATCCGGCGCGCAATGTCTACACAATCACGGACATTCTCGAAAGGCTGGATGCGGTTGATGATGGTCTGCACGTTCAGGTCGAGGTCCTGGATGCCGAGGCTCATCCGGCGGAAGCCGAGGTCGTACAGCGCCTGCATATGCGCTTCGGTGGTGTTGTTGGGATGCCCTTCGAAGCTGTGTTCCGCGCCGGGCAGCACGTCGGCCGTGGCGAAGATGGCTTCCATGAGGCGGGTGAGGTTGGCGGGACTGAAGAAAGTAGGCGTGCCCCCGCCCAGGTGCACTTCGCGGATGCGCGGGCGTTCCGGGAAATGTTGCAAGTAAAGATCCCACTCTTCCAGGATGGTGTTGATGTAAGGGATCTCGTGGTCGTGGTTGACGGTGATGTATTTATTGCAGCCGCAGTAGGTGCAGAGCCGCTCGCAGAAAGGGAGGTGAATGTAGAGGCTGATACCGTCTTCATTATTCAGCGACGCGAAAGATGGCGCGAGCCCCTCCAGCCATTCGTGCTCATGGAATGCGCCGGTTTCCCAATACGGGACGGTCGGATAGCTCGTGTATCTCGGCGCGGCGACCTGGTATTTTTTCAACATGGTGGTAGTCATGACGCTCTATTTATGACAACATTTTTCAATCACTTTTTCCGCTTGTGTAGCATGCGGGTGCATTTCGGGGCTAACATATGGGATGCCGAGGTTCAGCCCCCGCAAGATCAGCAGCACGGCCATGAGGCCCATCACATAAGGCATGGCGCGGCGTACCGCCAGGCGCCCCTTCATTCCCAGGAGCTGGCTAAACCACGAAACGGCTGCCATGGCCGGCAAAGTGCCCGCGCCGAAAGCCCCCATAAACAAGGCTCCGCCCCACACGCTGCCAGCCGCTACCGCTCCCGCGATGGCCATATACACCATCCCGCAGGGAAGGAACCCATTCAGGAACCCGATGGCGTACAAAGTACCGGTGCTGCGGCGCGCCAGTAACATGCCCAGCGACCGTTGCACGAACCCAATCTTCATATTCGGCATCAGCTTGCCGAAGAGCACGGCGGCCAGCAGCAATACGCCCAGGCCCACCGATAATCCCTGCTGCCATCCGCCCAGGTAAAACTGCTGCCCGAGCCAGCCGAATGCCATGCCCAGCAACATGTACGTCGTAACCCTGCCGGCATTGTACAACAGGATGCCGCCCATCTTCCGCCAGCCGCTCAGGTGTTGCACCGGCAGTGTGAGGGCAATCGGCCCGCACATCCCGATGCAGTGGAAGCTGCCCAGGAAGCCCAGCCCGAGTCCGGAAAGGAGCCATGCGGCGGTGATGGCGGTGGTTATCATTGTACGTAGAATTGTGTTTCCTGGAAATAATCTTTACCGTTGTGCTGCCACTGGAATTTAATGCGGTAGGGGCCGCGGTCGAGCTGCGAACGGCTCACCAGCAACCGGCCGGCATCGTCCAGCTGCAGGGGCAGCGTAATGTCCCTCCGGGAATCCGACGGA
>NZ_CALNBI010000327.1 GCF_937874145.1 uncultured Chitinophaga sp.
GACGTGATCTGCAGGTCGTTGTTCACGCGCAGCAGGTACCGGTCGAAATTGTAATTATCATAAAAAGCGCCGGCTTTGGAATAGCCGAGCGAGGCTTTGGTCTTCAGCTTGTCGGTGCCGGAAGTGAACACGATCTCGTGGCGTTGCCGCGGCGCAGTACGCTTCATGAGGCTTCGCTGCCAGTCTGTGACGGGGAATTCGTCCGGGTTGACGCGGTTGCTGTCGAGGTACGAATTGATGAAAGCGTCGGGATAAGCCCCGGAGGCGGCGCCGTCGTTCATGGCCTGTTCATTGAAATAGCGCATGTAATCCTGGGGCCCCACGAATTCGGGCAGTTGCGTGGGTTTCTGGATGCCGTATTCGTAATTGTATTCGAGGCTGGGCCTGCCCGAGCTGGCGCGTTTGGTGGTGATGAGGATTACGCCGGCCGCACCGCGGGAGCCGTAAATGGCGGCGGAAGCGGCGTCTTTGAGGACGGAAAGGCTTTCCACATCGTTGGGGTTGACGTTATCCACGCTGGAAACGGGCACTCCGTCGACGATCACGAGCGGGCCGTTGGTGCCGATGGTGGTGATGCCGCGGATGAGGATGGTGGAACCGCCGCCGGGGGAGCCGCTGCTGCGCGTCACGGACACGCCGGACATGGCGCCCTGCAGGGCGTCGGAGACCTTCAGCGTCTGCCTGCCGCCCACGTCTTTGGCGCTGATGGTGGCTACCGAGCCCGTGAGGTCTTTCTTCCGCTGGCGGCCGTAACCCACCACCACGGTTTCCTCCAGGTCGCGCGAGTTGCTGCTGAGGGATACCTCGATAGCCTGGCCCGCCGTTACATCGAGCGTCTGGGAAAGATAGTTGAGCATCGACACGGTGATCTTGTTTGCCCCGGCGGGAAGGCGGAGCGTGAATTGTCCGTTGTTGTCGGTGGTGGTACCGGCCGGTGTACCCGGTACGGCGACGGTGGCGCCGGGTAAGGGCGTTTTGCTGGCGGCGTCGGTCACCGTGCCTTTGACCTGCCGGTCCTGGCCAGCCAGCCTGACGGCCAGCAATAGCACGGCGCAAAGGAAGAGGAATTGCTTTTTCATAATCCTGGAACTGTTGATTTTGGTGAATTCCGCAATGGGCGGAAAGACGTGATTGAAGCGATGGAAACAAATGTAAAAGCAGGTGGCGGCTGTCGCCAAGTTTACGGCTGGTCATTCCCCAATCAAAACTTTGAACAGGTTAACATAGTGAAAATCAATTTTTAATAAAATAGGAAAGATGTAAAATGAACAAGGGAATACTGCTTTTTTACCGCAAGTAATCATGTAGGGGAGGGATGTGGCGGGGTACTGATCGTATTGCAACCGATTTAAAACCGGCGGCAGTTTCATATTTGGAAAAGTAAATTATCTTTGGCCGCAACGGGCGCCACGGTCCGCTCAACCAACTACAAATGCAAGCCTGCCTATGGCGATTGGGATGGAACAGTACGAACACAAGGAATCGTTTTATCATTTAGATATGGTGTGCCGGTATGTAGCCGGCAATTTCGGCAATCCGGAAATCGGGTCGTGGACGAATGGCGATTACCTGCGCTTGAGCAGCATCCTGAGCCGGCATACGGAGATCCAGCTAAGCCCGAGCACCCTAAAAAGGATTTTCGGCAAGTTGAAGACGACGGAGCGGTATTATCCCCAGAAGGCCACGCGCGACGGCCTGGCGCAATATGCCGGGTTTGTAGATTGGGATGATTTCGTGGAGAAGCACCCGCGCCCGGCACGTACTGGCGAAGCGCGTGCGGAAGAAATACCAGGCCCGCCCACCAAACTCCCCCAACCCCGGGCGCCCCTGATCAGCTGGTGGCCCGCGCTGCTACTGATGGCCGGCGCCTGCGCGATCTTCGGATGGCAGTGGGTGAAGAAAATGCGCAATGCCCCGGAGCCCGGCGTAGCCGCCAAACTCATATGCAGCAATCCCGTGGGCGGCAATCCGCATTCCGCCGTTTTTCGCATCCAGCTGCCGGAGAATTTTAAAGGCGACAGCAGCGCCTTCCACATCGCTTTCGGCGACCGCGCGCGCACCCAGCCCATCCGGCCCGGTGCGGTGCTCACCCATTATTATGAAATGCCCGCGCGGTATTATGCCGTTTTGCATTATAAGAACCGCCCTGTAGACACGATGGCCGTATACCTCAAAACAAATGGGTGGACTGCCACCGCCTGGTCGTACCTGGATACCACGAGGGTGTACCCGTTGCGGGCGCCTGCGTTCGGGCCGGCAGGCATGTCGGCGTCACCGCGGGAACTGCTGGCATCGGGGGTGGATACCTTGCATACGTTCCTGGTGGATTACGTGAATACGCAGGAGTGGGACGTGACGGGCGACGATTTCGAGTTGAATGCCCGGCTGGCCACGTCGGCCCTGCGGCCGGGGATCCGCTGTTCGCAGGTGATCATTGCCCTGTACGGCGAAAAATCGCGGCATGAAATATTATTGATGAAACCGGGCTGCGTATCCTGGGCGCACCTGGTCTTTTCCGAGAAGCGGATCGACGGCCGGCAAGAGGATCTGAGCCCCGTGGGCACGGATCTCACCAACGGCGGCACCGTGCACCTGCGCGTGAAAGACCGGCACGCCGAGCTCACCGTCAACGATAAGCCCCTTTATAGCATCGCATACGATCAACCCATCGGAAAGCTATACGGCATCCGGATATCCTTCGCAGGCATCGGTTCCATTCAGCAGGTGGAATTGAAGAATGTGGATGGGGATGTGGTGTTTGAGGATGGTGTCAGGCTCTAATCACTCAAACCCGCCCCGCATTTCCAATAATCGCGTATAAATCTCTTTCGCGACCGGCCCGGGTTCCCCGGTGCCAACGGGCCTCCCGTCGATTTGCAGCACCGGCGTCACGATTTTGGTGGTGCTGGTGATGAAGGCTTCGCGCGCCGTGGCGAGCGCCGAAAGCGGCAGCGTGGCCTCGGTGGGGCGGAGATCGGTCATCGACAGGATCTTTTTACGCGTGATGCCTTTGAGGACGCGGTCGGCCGGGGTGATAAGCTCCCCGTTTTCCGTTACGGCCCAGAAGTTGGCGCGGGGGCACTCGCGGACGGAACCGTTTTGGTGATACAGCACATCGTCGGCCTGGTGTTCGCGGATAAAGGGTTGCAGGTAGATGGCCTGGAGATAGTCGATGGTTTTGACTTCGGGCAGCTGGCGCTGGTAGTCGTGCGTCACGAGATGGATGCCTTTGTCGAAACTGGCGGGATCGTAGTGGTAGGGGGCCAGTGTGATAAGCAGGTTAGGGGTGGCTGGTGTATACCCGTTTTCGGAGTAACCGCCGGTAAGCGTGATGCGGACCCCGGCATGGGGGGCGCCATTGATTTCAATCAATTCTGTCAGCAAATGTTTCAACCTTTCGCGGTCTGTTTCCGGCGTCAGCCGCATCACCGATGCGGAATGGTAAAACCGGTCGAGGTGATCTTCAAGGAAGACCGGTTGCCCGGCTCGGGCGCGGAAGTAATCGAAAATGCCATATCCGCGCTGGATCGACAAATCGGAGATCAGCACCCTGGCTTCGTTTTCCGGAACAATGGCGCCGTTGATGATGGCATGGCTCATGGTTGCAAACGGTTATATTTTTGGAGAATGGGTAGTACCTGATGCAAAGGTAGCGCTTCCACTGCGTTGCCATTGCGGCCTTTTGCGGAGGCGGCCATCAGCAGGGAATTAATGATGGCTTCTTCCGTGGCTTCGATGGCGGCCATGAACAGCGGCGACATGGCGTCGTTTTGCAGCAGCGTCACTGTTTGATGGGGCTGGTTGCCGCTGTGCGGGATGCGGAGCCCTTCGGCGGTGGAGAACGCGATCACATAATCGCCGCTCCCGTTGGAAGCGATGCCGCCCGTTTTGCCGAGCCCCAGCATGGCGCGGCTGGCCAGGCGCATGAGGTTCCGGTGGTCGATGGGCGCGTCTGTCGCCACTACGATCATGCAGGAGCCGTCGGCATTATTCAATAAATGATTGCTGAAATCGAACTTGCCGAGCTCCCTGCCCACAGGCGCGCCGTCTATCGACAGCACCCCGCCGAAATTGCTTTGCACGATCACCCCAACCGTGTACCCGCCCAAACTGGCTGGCAGTTTCCGGGAAGCGGTGCCGATGCCGCCTTTAAACCCGAAGCAGATCGTTCCCGTTCCTGCGCCAACATTTCCTTCCGCCACTTTTCCCGCGGCAGCGGATTGCACGGCACTATTCACATCTTCGACGGTTACATGCCGGCCACGGATATCGTTCAGGTAGCCATCATTTGTTTCTCCCACCACCGCATTCACCGACCGCACATTTTCGTTCCCTTTTTCGGCGAGCGCAAGCCCGGCCAGGGCCTGCATGGCTATGGGAACGCTGAGCGTATTTGTCAATACAATCGGCGTTTCCAGGTTGCCCAGTTCATTCACCTGCGTGATACCGGCGAGTTTGCCGAATCCGTTGCCGACGAAAATCGCCGCCGGTACTTTCTGTTGGAACAGGTTGCCTTCCGCGGGAATGATAGCGGTAACGCCCGTCCGGATGGAATCGCCTTTTACGAGCGTGGTATGCCCGATCTTCACGCCGCGCACATCGGTGATGGCGTTGAGCGTGCCGGGCTGCATCACGCCAATGCGGATGCCGTAATCCCGCGCGCGTTTGCGCTCCTGCGCCTGCAGCGCGCCGGGGAGCAGCAAAAAGGCAATGATGGCTGAACGATGGAACATATTACAATGATAATGATTTTCCCCCGGCCATGTATCCCTGAAACGCCAACGCCCCCGTTTCCGGAGGCGTTGGCATAAGATGATAAGTTCGTTTTAATTACGGCAGGGCACGAAGGTGAACATCCATTTCACCGGGTTCTGCCAGTCGCGGCCTTTGAACGAGGCTACGGGCGCCTTCACGGCTACGGTGTTCCAGCCTTTTTGGAGGCGCACTTTCGTAGGGGCGCGGTAGGCATATCCTTCGTTGGTGTAAGCTGTTTCGAGGTTGATGGTTTTGCCCGCGCTTTCCCAGACCGGCGGCGGGATGAGCGTGCCGTTCACGCGGATGCTGCTGCCCCGGTTGTCCCATTGCCCGGCGATAGGGGGCAGGGAAGCGTGGGAGCGGGAGAAGTCGTGGAATCCTATCCAGCAGTCAGTTTCGCCGTCAACGTCGCTCCAGATGCGGGTGGAGGCGTACCAGGTGGTGTTTTCTGCGGGATCAGCCAGCACGCCCTGCAGGTTCGGAGCCCACCAATGGCGGAGGATCACCGTGCCGCCAGTGGCGGTAAGTGAAGGACGAACACCAGCCGTGTCGAATTCCTGCGCGGTATTGCCGGCGTTGGCAAACGGACCGTACAACTGCCACTGCTGGCCGCTTTGCGGGAAGTAGGTAAAAGGCATTCCCTCAAAATATTGCAATTTATGCGCCATCAGCCGCTGTTCGAACGCAGCGAATTCCGCTGCGATCTCCGGCCCTATCGCTACTTTGATGCCTGGTGTGCCGCCGCCTTTCCA
>NZ_CALNBI010000328.1 GCF_937874145.1 uncultured Chitinophaga sp.
CTCCGTTGCAGGCCTGGGCGGTTCCCCCGACTTTGTGGCTTACGTTACCTCCAAACATGCCACGCTGGGCATCATGAAAACCGCGGCGCTCGAAGCGGCGGCCCGCAAGATCCGGGTGAACTCCATTCATCCGTCCCCGGTTAACAACCGCATGATGCGATCCATCGAAGAAAGCTATGCGCCGGGTAAAGCGGAAGAGATGCAGAAAGGCTTCGCGTCAGGGATTCCCCTGGGCCGTTACGCCGAACCGCTAGAAATCGCGAAACTGGTGCTGTTCCTCGGTTCCGACGACAGCCAGTTCATCACCGGCGCACAGTATGTGATCGACGGTGGTTCCAACGCCAAATAAAAGCACTCACATTTTAATAAGGGGCAGCCTCCGGAGATCGGGGGCTGCCTTTTTTTATATCGATGTGCGTATAGAAAAATTCAATGTGGCCGGGTGATTTATACCGTTACATTTGGTAAAAATTGTACGACGATGAATGACTCCCCCGAAAGAGAAATATGGCAGGTATATGCCCAACTGCTCGACCGCGATCTCCTGAAACTCCACGAAGAGATCGCCGCATTCAATCACGAAGAAAACATCTGGAAAACGGCCGGTTCCATCATCAATTCCGCGGGTACTTTATGTCTCCACCTCACCGGCTCCCTGAACCATTTCGTGGGCGCCACGATGGGGCATACCGGTTTCGTGCGCGACCGCGAAGGCGAATTCGCGAAGCGGAATATCCCCCGGGAAGATATGCTCCGCGACCTCGGCGCCACCCGGGAAATGGTAGTGAAAGTGATGGCTTCCCAGCCTGAAGGCACCCTCACTTCCATCTTCCCACGCAAATTCATGGAGCAGGACGTAACGCACGCCTGGTTCCTGTCGCACATCATCACACATGTGAATTACCACCTCGGCCAGGTCAATTACCTCCGCCGCGCGCTGGAGGGCTGAAGCGTATACCATATTGCATAACAAAGCCCGCCGGTATGGCGGGCTTTGTTACTTATGATAAGTCCCGGTTAATGCAATGGCATTTCCGCGGGGGCTTGTGTTCTTTCGAGGACCTCCCTGGCGGCGGGGTCTTTCCTTTCCCGCATGAATATCCTTTTAATCAGTACAATGCTCAATCCCATGCAGATGGCGCCGAGGATGAAGTGCATGCCCGGAAACAGGAATGGTGCTTTCGGGGAAGTGAAGTAGGTGAAGGAACCGTTCATGATGAGGGGCCCGAAGATAGTAGTAAGGCTCATCAGGCTGGTGAGCGCTCCCTGCAGTTCGCCCTGCTGGTTGGCGGGCACATGTCCCGCTATAACTGATTGCAGGGAAGGACCGCAGATCCCGCCCAGGCAGTACGGAACGAGAAAGGCAAACATCATCCAGCTTTGGGTGGCGAAGGCGAATAATACCATCCCAAGGGTATACAATCCTAATCCCAGGTAAATGCTTTTTTCGTTGCCGATCTTCGGCACCACAATCCGCGTAAGCCCGCCTTGGACGGCGCCTACCAGCACGCCCACAATCGCCAGGGAATAACCTACCATTTCTGAGCTCCAGCCGAAACGGTATTGCGTGAAGAAGTTCCAGTTGCCCTGCACCGCCTGGCTGCCCAGGTAAATAAGGAAGAACGCCACGCTGAGGCCCGCGATTTCCGGGTGGCGGGTCAGGAATTTCAGGGAACCGAGCGGATTGGCGCGCTTCCAGCTGAAGGGCCGCCTGTTTTCTTTGGACAAGGATTCAGGCAGCAGGAAGTAGCCGTAGATGCAGTTGATGAGGCAAAGCGCCGCGGCTGCATAGAATGGCGCCCGGAGCCCGAATTTGGCGAGCAGCCCGCCCAGTGCAGGCCCCAGCACGAAGCCCAGTCCGAATGCCGCGCCGATCAAACCGAAGTTCTTGGCGCGGGCGGTTTCATCGGTACTGATATCTGCAATGTAAGCAGATGCCGTCGTGAAACTCGCTCCGGTGATGCCCGCAATGATCCGGCCCGCGAAAAGCCAGCCGTAAGTAGGCGCCATGGCCAGGATGATATAGTCGATCCCGAAGCCCAGCAACGAGATCAGCAATACCGGACGGCGGCCGTACCGGTCGCTCAGGTTGCCCACCAACGGTGCGCATACGAATTGCATGATAGCGAAAACGGATAGCAGGAACCCGCCGTAGGTACTCGCTTCATTCAGCGGAATGCCTTTCAGCTCCGCGATCAGGTCCGCCATCACCGGAATAATCAGCCCGAATCCCATCACGTCGATCAGTAGTGTTACGAAAATAAAGGCCAGCGCCCCTTTCTTGTTGGAATGCATATAGTGGTTTTACAGTTGCCAAATTACAACGGGTTTCGGGTACGGAAGGGGCGCAAACGCGACAATTTTAGGGTATTTCAAAACTTCCCTGAAAAGTACAACCGCGGCTTCCCTCCGTTACAATAACAAAGGTAAACCGCGGTTTGACAGCCTTATGTCAGCAGTGAAAAGTCTATGCGACGGATTTTTCCAGCACCGGTTGCCCGATATTTTTACCGATGGATGCCATGAACCGGTCGTACTCGATAACTTCCTTGTTCATTTTATCGTACCAGTTCTTTTTCAGGATGAGCGTGGTGATCCCCAGCACGAGGACGGTGCTGAGCAGCGACAGGTGATGTTGCAGTACGATGTACATCGGCAGGAGGGTCAGCGCGCACTGCCAGGCGATCCCTACGGCAATGTTCACCATATCCCGCTTAAAATGCTTATTGGGCATGAGGCCCGGGTACCGCTGCATGGCTTTGTCCGCCACGGGCCCCCAGAAGCCCCAGGGCCGCACCCGCAAGTAGAACTCAATCAGCGTTTCTTCATCCACCGGCGGCGTGCTGTAGGTGCCGATGATGCACCCCGTCAGCGATATCACCAGCATCACCGGGAAATAATACAACGGCAGCGTGTCCGGGAACAGCAGGGGCGTTACCATGGCCGCCAGGATGCCCGACACCATGCCCCAGAAGAACCCGTGCCCGTTGAACCGCCACCAATGCCATTTCAACACGTTTGCCGCGATATACCCGCCATACAGGGCGGACACGATCCACTGCAGGATGGAATTAATATCCTGTAAAAAGAAGCCGATCACGGTGCTGAGCACCACCACCGCCAGGGAAATCAGGTATGTGGCCCGGATCTGGGTTTTGCCGGAAGCGGAGGGGTTGATGTACCGGAGGTACACGTCGTTGATCAGGTAAGCCGGCGCGGCGTTGACGGTGGAAGCGAAGGTGGAGATGAACGCCGCCAGCAGGCTCGCCAGCAACAGCCCCGTTAACCCGGCATACGAAAACTGGTTGATCGCGCGGGGAAGGATGGTTTCGAAATCGATGGCGTTGCCCATCTGCCGGAAATCATCACTGAAAAATACAACCGCCAGCACCGTGAACCCCATGATCATCAAATACCGCGGGAACAGCAGGAATACCGACACCGACGCACTCATCAGCGATGCCTCGCGCGGGTTGCGGCAGGCCAGGATCTTCTGCATGTCGTAACTGGGCGCAGGCCCGGCCATGCTGAGATCCCCTTGAACAGCATCATCATCACGAATATCGCGAACAACCCGTACTGGTCGCCGCTAATCTTATCCATGAGGGCGGGGAGATGATGGCTCCAGTCGAGCCCCAGCTCCCAACCGAAAAACGGCGTATCCCAACCCGCCGGCACCCTGGCCGCCAGCATCTCCGGGCTCACGCTGTTGATGGCCGTAACGGCGATGGTAATGCCGGAGATGGTCATGATGGTGAATTGCAGGGCATCCGCCCAAACGATCCCTTCCATCCCGCCCATGATCACATAAAATGTAGCGATACTGGTGAAGAATATCCCGTAAATGTGCGGTACGTAAGCCGGGTCTACCTGGAAAGGAACGAAGCTGGACACAACGTCCCAGGGCAGGAATAGTTCGATGAACTTCCCCACGCCGATAAATCCGTAACAAAGAAACCCTACCACGCCAATCACCGCGTAACACACCACCACCCCGTGCGACAGCCCCGCCCCGTTGCCAAACCCGAACCGGGTCCGGATCCATTCCGCACCCGTCCGCGCATTGCTCCGCCGCAGCCACATGGAGAGGTACACCATCATGAATATCTGGTTGAACACCGGCCACAGCCAGGGTACCCAAACACTCTTCAGCCCGTATACGAACGCGAGGTAAACCATCCACATCGTCCCGGAAATGTCGAACATCCCGGAAGCGTCTGAAAGGCCCAGCATATACCAGGGCAGCTTTTTGCCGCCGAGGAAGTAGCCGTCGAGATTACGGGCGGCGCGTTTTTTAACGATCAGGCCGATCACCACCATAGCGGTGAGATACAAAGCAATAATGAGTAGATCGATCAGTGCAATCATGGTTTTGGTGTGATCCTGTTAACGTGGTAAAAGGGGAGTAAAGTTAATGGAATTTAGGTGCTGCGGGTGTTTTATGCGACAATCCCTCGAACGCGAGGTTCCTGTCAATCAGTTCGTTGATCCGCTGCACGGAGGCTGCCGAGCGCAATCCGTCTTCCGGCGTGTGCAGGCAGTAATCCAGCAGCTTGTCGACGGAAGATACGGCCACATGCATCCGCGTATCGCTGGAAGCGTAGTAGATGAACACGGTGCCGTCGTCGTCGCAGATCCAGCCATTGGAAAAGAGTACGTTGGAGACATCCCCGGTGCGCTCCATGTCTTCCGGCGCCATCAGGTATCCCGCCGGCTCCGCGATCAGGCGCTCCGGCGACTGCAGGTCGGTGAGGTAGAGGTACAGCACGTAACGCAACCCCGCCGCGCAGTTGCGGACGCCATGCGCCAGGTGCAGCCATCCCTTTTCGGTTTTGATGGGATGGGGCCCTTCGCCGTTTTTCAGTTCTTTGATCGTATGGTAATGGCGTTTGTTGATGATCGTTTCGTTTTCAATCGCGGGATGCAGGATGTCTTTCACCAAAGCCCACCCGATGCCGCCGCCGCGCCCGGCCATGATGAAATCGTCCTGCGGGCGGGTATAGAACGCATATTGCCCGTTCACGAACTCGGGGTGCAATACCACGTTGCGCTGCTGGCTGGCGGATTGCAGGTTGGGCAGGCGCTCCCAGGCGAGGAGGTCTTTGGTCCGCACGATGCCCGCGCTGGCCATGGCGGTGGACAAGTCTCCCGGCGCAGCATCCGGGTGGTGGCGCTCGCTGAAGAACACACCATAGATCCAGCCGTCTTCATGCGCCGTCAGCCGGATATCGTAGACGTTCGTTTCGTGGGGATCGGTGTCTGGCAGCTCCACCGGCCGGGGCCAGAAGCGGAACTGGTCGATGCCGTTAGGGCTTTCGGCGATGGCGAAGAACGACTTCCGGTCGGCGCCTTCCACCCGCACCATCATGAGATATTTCCCGTTCCATTTGATGGCGCCGGCGTTCATGGTCGTATTGACGCCGATGCGCTCGAGGCACCAGGGATTGGACTGCGGGTCCTGGTCGTACCGCCAGTTGAGCGGGATATGCTCCCGGGTGATGACCGGGTGGCGGTACCGCTGCACGATGCCGTTATGATGTGCGTTAGGCGTATTGGGTTGGGCCAGCAGGGCCTCCTGACGCTGGACGAGTACTTCCCAGCGTTGCTGAAACTGGTCTTTCATGTGTTTTCCTTTCTTCTGCAATTGATGTATTCCTAAAATCTGTTGTCAATAGTTCTCCGGGTACAGGGATAAACGGGTAACCCTGTGAAATGCCGTGTTGCTGGGCGCCGTGATCTCCATCTCGAAAATCACTTCCTTCGTTTGCGGGTCCACTTCCACTACGCGCCCGCCAAAGCCCCTGGCCGTAGGCACGCCCATACCCGGACAAAAAAGCACATGCCCGGTGGATGGCAAATACTGCACCCCCGACAGCGCCTGCGAAAATCCCGCCGCGCCACGTTCTTTCCCGTACGACCAAACCTGCTGCACGGTGCCTTTCGCTTCGTCGACTTTGTATTCCACGGCGCGGCTGTAATTCTGCGCCTGCGCATTGGGAATGAAATGCCGGTCGTAACCGTTGTCGAATACCAGGATGTTGCCGCCGGGCAGGCTCACGGGCGTGTGTGGCCCCCAGGCCCAGTCGAACCCGGGTGCGGTGGCGTCTCCATTCACCACAGCTTCGTCCGTCACGGTGTTGCCGTTTTCATCCACCGGTTGGAGCAAATAGCGCTGGTATTTCGCGCCCCAGTTCTTGTGCGGGGAAATGATCCATTTGAGGGCGCCTGCCGCCGTATACGACGCAAGGCCCTGGTAGCGCATGGTGATGAGCAGGTTGCCGGCGTGTTCGGTGATGGAGTTGTTATGCGCCCAGTTGCCGGGCGATTGAGCGAAAGGACCGGGCGTGGAGCCGTCGGCCAGTTTGGGATAACGGGCGGAGTCGAGCATGGTGGTGAGGTCCCATTCATGCACAATGGCGTTGTTGACAGGGTCCAGCTCGATGATGAAATCATTGACGCGCGGTTTGCCGTTGGCAAGCCTGGCGGAAGTTTTGCTCACCGTGGCCAGGAAGTTCCCGTTGGCGGCTTCGGCCACTTCATGATGGAAAGTATAGCCGAGTTTGGCGAGGTCCCACTGGCGGAGGAGCTTCCCGAACATATCCATCTCCACGACCCGCTGCTGCTGGCCGTCGCCGGAGATGAACGTTCCCTTTGCGGTGCGCTTCAGCCCGATGGAAGCACTGTGGTGGAAGGCCCGAAACATACGCCCCTGGCCGCCCGGGCAAACAGCTGGCGCACGCTGCGGAACTGGTTCTTGTCGAGGTACTGCTCGATCAGCGATGCATGGAACTGCACCGTGATCTCGTGGATGTTGCTGGAAGTGCAGGCCCCATCTTTCCAGGCGTGCTTCAGCTCGGGGTTGGCGATCAGCACCAGGTCGCGGTCGGCAATGGTTTCCACCGAATCGCCGATGATGCGCTCCGCGCCCGGCGCCCCCTCCACGAAATTCAATTCGTACTCGGGATGCACATGCACAGGAAAAGTAAACGACGATTTGCGGCGGTCGAATACAACAAAACAATCTTTTTCCGAAAGCGGCGATTGCTCGCGGTAAATCTCGGGAGTAGTCATCTTTGAGCGTGTATAACGTGTTATGCGCCGCTAATGTACTGATTTAGCGCTAATACGGCCGCCGCGAATAAAAAAGGCCCGCCGTTTCCGGCAGGCCAGTCGAGGTGTACCCGCACGCGGGCGCCGCTGCCGGATGCAAAAATGTGGGTGGAGCAGAAGCACCGGAAGGATGTTTTAACAGCAATTTCCTTATCGCGTAAAAACTTTTCCTGATCCGATGCCCGCAGCCGTTCCGCAGCCCGCAACTTTGTACCGTTCCTAACCAAATCAACCCAAGCATGAAACGAACATTCGTGCTGTCATTGCTATTGTCCATGACGGCCCTGATTTCCTATGCCCAAAACGGAACCATCAAAGGGATGGTTTCCACGGCCGACAGCAAACCCCTTCCCGGCGCCTCCGTGCAGCTGGAAGGCACGTCCCATAAGACGGTCACCGACGCATCCGGCAGTTATATCCTGCAACATATTCAGCCCGGCAACTACCTGCTTATTATCTCCGCCGGCGGTACAACGGCCCGCCGCAAGGAAGTGCAGGTAGCGGCCGGCACTACGCAAACCATTGAAATGGTCCTCGAATTCAAAACGGAGCTCCTGCGCGAAGTGGTCGTGGAAACGAAACGGTTTATGGAGAAGAGCAACGAAGATGTGTCCAAACTGCCCCTGCGCAACATGGAAAACGCTTCGGTATATAATACCATTTCCAACGTGGTGTTGCGCAAGCAGATCGCGATGACGATCGAAGACGCCATGAAGAACGCGGCCGGCGTCACCAAGCTCTGGGATGCCACCAACCGGATCGACGGCGGCTCCTTCTTCACCAGCCGCGGTTTCGCCACTTCCACCAAAGCCCGCAACGGTTTGGCCAACATCGTCAACACCAACGTGGATATGACCAACGTGGAGCGGATCGAAGTGCTGAAAGGCCCTTCCGCCACGCTCTTCGGCGGTGTGATCACTTCCTACGGCGGCCTCATCAACCGCGTTACCAAGCAGCCCACCTGGAAAACCGGCGGCACGGCGGACCTCGCTTTCGGCAACTACGGCTTCTTCCGCACCGCGGCCGATGTGAACGCGGTACTGGATAAAGACCAGACCATGGCCATGCGCGTGAATATGGCCTGGCAGCAGCAAAACAGCTGGCAGGACGCAGGGTTCCAGAAGAACTATAACATCTCGCCGTCCTTCACCTTCAAACCCAACGACCTCCTCCGCATTACTATCGACGCCGAGCTGACCGGCAGCAAGGGCAACTCCAACGGCGGCAACTTCATCTTCTTCCTGCCTCCCTCATCCATCAACCAGCAGATCACCGGCCTCCTCAGCCAGCAAGGCCTCCCGCCCGAAACGATCGCCGCCATCATGGCCACCGCGCCCAAAACCTGGAAAGACGCCTACGGCACCAACCGCATCGATGAGCTGAAAGTGGATTACGACCGCTCGTTCATCTCCGATGAACTGTTCAATACGACTACTTCCAATTCTATTTTCGGGGATGCGGAATACAGGATCTCCCCTCACTGGAAATCCCGCACCTCGGTAAGCTATAACAACACGCAGAGCAGCGGTTACATGATGTACCATTACCTGCTCCCCAATACCCTCGGCACTTTCATCGCTTCACTGCCCACGGGCACGCCCTCCTGGGGCACGCCCGGGCACGACAACATGGCCCGCATGGTTTGGAACCCCGTCGGCCAAACGCGCACCGCCGAGATCCAGCAGAACTTCGTCAGCGATTACAGCTGGGGCAACAGCTTCCGCAACCGCGCAGTGATCGGGCTGGATTATTCCAACTTCTATTCCGCCACCATGTACCGCCGGTTCAGCGGCGCGCTGTATGGCGTGGTGC
Organism: uncultured Chitinophaga sp.; assembly: GCF_937874145.1. GTDB lineage: Bacteria > Bacteroidota > Bacteroidia > Chitinophagales > Chitinophagaceae > Chitinophaga. Next base: position 8,923 of record NZ_CALNBI010000328.1, read on the forward strand.
CTTATCCCGATGTGTTCGATATGGTGAAAACACAGGGCGAAGTACCCAACTACCGCGATCTTAGCTACGCCAAAGTGGTGGACAAGTTCGCAGGTCCTTCCGCCGCGGCGCTCGATTATAATAACGATAACAGCGTGTACAGCGCCTATGCCAACGATGTGTTCAATTTCGGCAAGCACGTCATCGTTTCCGCCGGCGTGCGCGTCGATCATTTCGATGCGAAAGGTTCGTACGACAACGTGAACAACGTGCATGTGGGCGGTTACAAACAGACTTCCGTTTCCCCCAAAGCCGGCCTGATCGTGATGCCCTTGCCCGACCGTATTTCCATCTTCGGAAACTTCCAGAACGGCTTTGTGAACCAGACGGGTGTTGATTTCGAAGGCAAAACCTTCAAGCCCGAGCAGGCCAACCAATGGGAGGGCGGTGTGAAGTTCAGCGACGGCAAAGGCAAGATCACCGGGAGCCTCAGCTACTACAATATCTATGTGAAGAACGTGGTGCGCAGGGATATCAACCACCAGGGCTTCAACATCCAGGACGGCGAGCAGCGCAGCCGCGGCATCGAGGCGGATGTGCTGGCCAACCCGGTCGACGGCTGGATGATCATGCTCGGCTACGGCTACAACGATACCTGGATGGTGAAGGCCGACGAATCGGCGGAAGGCCTTCGCCCGGCCAGCACCGGCCCCTACAACTCCGCGAACTTCTGGACGGACTATACCTTCACCGGCACTGCGCTCAAAGGGCTGGGCCTTGGCGTGAGCGTGAACTATACGGGAGAATCCGTAGCCGTGAACCAGAAGCCCGACGGCGCCCTCATCCTGCCGGCGTACACGCTGGTGGGCGCGTCGCTGTCGTACGACCTGCCGCGTTTCCGCTTCGCGCTGAAAATGAATAATGTCACCAATCAACGTTACTGGATGGGATGGACAAACATGATCCCCCAGATGCCGCGCCAGCTGATCGGCACCATGAGCGTTAAATTCTAATCCTCCAATTGAACGATTATATGCATCCAAACACTTTGCGTTTCAGAATCGCATTCCTCTGGGCGCTCCTGTCGCTGGGTTTCATCCAGCACGCCGTATACCACTTAGCCGAGCTGCATTTCGGGATCGATATCGCCATGAAGAACGCTACCGGCGAAGTGCCCGGTATGGTCCATGCGTTCCGCCTGCTGGTAGACCTGCCCTGCCTGCTGCTCCTGCTGCTCACGCTGTACGTCGGCGGAAGGGTTTTCTACATCGTGAGCCTCGTTTGGGCGGGACTGTTGTGCCTGCTCAATATCTACCACGCCGGCATTACCGCCGTAATGGAACCCGGGGAGATCTCCCAGATCGGGTTGCTCCTGTTCGTGGCGGCGGTCAATGTACTGCTGGTATTGGAACTGCGGAGGGCGCTGAAAACGATTTGACTGCCCCATCGTCGTAACGGTATTTCCATACTATCGCGATTAAAACCGATGTGGGCGCGGCACCAACGCCGCTGGTTCGGCAAATGGCACCTCTACCTGGGCATCATCGCCGGGGCTATCCTCTGCGTGGTGGGGCTTACGGGGAGCGTGCTCGTGTTCCAGGACGAGATCGATGCGGCGCTGAATCCCAGCCTGTTTGAAGTGAGCGCCACGCAGCAGAAGATCCCGCTGGAAAATATCGTTTCCCTGGTGCGGGAACGGTACCCGGACAGGCAATTCGAATACGTGATGGACACGCGCCCCGATGCGACGGGCGGCACGTACCGCTTTTACCGCTTCGATACAAAGGAGGAATTCTTCGTGAACCCGTATACGGCGGAAGTGCTGGGCGGCCGGCCGGTCGACAGTGCTTTCATCCGCATCATCCTCAATATCCACACCACTTTGCTGGTGCCGGTGGCGGGGAAATACATCACGGGGATCGCGGCGCTGTGCATGCTGATCCTGACCATCAGCGGGCTGCGGCTTTGGTTACCGGCAAAATGGAAGCAGCTGCGGGCGGCGATGAAAGTGAACTTCAGAACGAGTGGCAAACGCCAGAATTACGACTGGCATAATGTGCTGGGATTGTATTCTTCCCCTGTGATCATATTACTGTCGCTGACGGGCTTCGCCATTACATTCAGCGCGCCGGTAATCGCGCTGATCTTCCTCATCAACGGCAAATCGCCCGCGGAAATGTCGAAGATCTTGGCGGCGAAGTCGGAGCGGGTGGAAGGCGGGCAGCGTTTCAGCGAGGCGGATGCCGCAAAGAAAGGCTATGCGCTGTTCCCGGAAGGGAAGCTCATCGGCATGGCCGTGCCCCGTGATACCGCCGGCGTGTACCGGCTCGATATGCGGACGGAGGGCGCTTCCCGCACGGGGAACCGCGTCATGCTGCAGCTGGATCAATATTCCGGGAAAGTGTTGCTGAACAGCGAAGAGAATTTTCCGAACAGCGGCAATTCCTACCTCAGTTGGCTGACGCCTTTGCATTACGGGACCTTCGGCGGCATGCCCACCCGCATCCTGGCGTTGCTGGGCGGCCTGATCCCGCTCGCGTTGTACGTCACCGGTTTCATTATCTGGTGGCCGCGGATGCGGAAGAACAAGTCTCCCAAAGCGCCGAAAACACCGAAAGAACCTCCCGTGCCCGCACCATTCCTGCAGGTGTTCGGGAAAGGTTTCCGCTACGCGGGATGGGTGCTCCTTTGCGCCGCCGCGGCCGGGGCTTTATACGGACTATTATCCGGGATCATCGCACCGCCGGCCGTGTTCGCCATCCTGTACACCACGATCCTGATCGTCCTGAACTTCTTCGTGGCGCTGCTGGCGATCCTGTTCAACGCGCTCTTCCTGGCGCCGTTCAGGCGGTGGAGCAGGGGCGTGGCGAAATATTTCGCCCTTTCCCTGGCGTTTATGATCGTATTTGTGCCCGTGGTGCTGTTCATCAACTGGACAGGCCTGAAAATATTCTAAAATACTTACGGACTGTTTAGACAGGAACAGGACGTATGAGACAAGGCGAGGCTCCGTGTGGGGGCTTCGCCTTCGTTTTTACATCGAAGTTGTACCGTGAAAGAGGGGTTAAAGAGGGGTAAAGTAGGGGTTAATGTATATCGAATGTATATCCCCATATAGGTGGCATACTGTAACCCTATAGTAACCATGCAGTTACCCTTAAGAAAATGCGCTTTACCCCCTGTTTACCTACATTCGATATACATTCCGCTGCCTTTTATGCCTTGAATTTGGCACTATTACCGCCATGGGGTGAATAATCGCCAGGCTGCAGGACTAAGGCCCCGCATGCCCTCCGTATCCGCTCAGCAGGGATACAGTAGGGATACCGTACTGTAACCGTACTAAGGGCTTGTCCGTATCACTCCAGGGCAATCCCGTAAATCAGCCCGTTTGCGGAGGCGGCGATCACCAGGTTTTGGTGGAATATGGGGGTGGAAGTGAAGGGGCCGAGCCGGTAGAGCTTGTCCATCACACTGATGGTGGTGCTGTATTGCTCGAAGGGGGCCCCTGCGGCGAGGTGGCCGAAGTTGATGGCCTGGGCGCTGTCCAGCAGCGCGGCGGCGTGGGAGGTACGGCCTTTGGTATCGAAACGCCCGGTAAGTTGGAAAGTGTTGCGGTTGAGGAGTTGCAGCCGGCCGGTGAAGTCGCCGTAGCACAGCAGGTTGCCTTTGATGGCGGGGCCGCCGAAAATGTACCCGCCACCCTTCGCCTGGTGCAGCTCCCGGCCCGTGCGCGCGTCGAGGCAGAGCATGAGGTAGGAGTCCGACGTGCCGATGTAGACGTGGCCGGCCGTAGCCGCTGCATCGCCGGGTATCCACGCTACACCGCCGTTATACACCCAGGCGGTATCGCCGGTCTGCAGATTGAGGGCATGCACCTTCGCATCACGGGCGCCGATGTACACCTTTCCCTGCGCGATGGCCGGGCGGGATTGGATGCCTTCCAGCACGCCGTGGTACACGGTGTCGGTCCCGGTTTTGTATTTCCATTTGAGTTTGCCCGTTTGCGCATCGAGGGCGTAGAGATAAGTGTCCCAACTCCCGGCGATTACCGTGTTGTCACTGAAAGCCACGCTGCCGTGGACGGGCCCGCGCGTCCGGAACTTCCAGGCTAGTTTGCCCGTGGCGATGTTGACCGCATAGATGCAGCTGTCGCTGCTCCCGAAGTATACATGCCGGCCGTTGGCGATGGGGGATGAGAGAAAAAAATCATACGGATCTTCCATGTACTGCGTAAGCGGCTGCATGGTCCAGAGCCCTTTGCCGCCGAGCTTCCTTTCCCCGCCGGTTTTGAAACGCCAGCGCTCCCGCCCGGTGCGGACGTCCACCGCGTAATAATGCCCGTCGTAGCTGCCGATCACGGCAACGTTCCCTGCAACACAGGGTTCCGTGGCGATGCCGCCGCCTGTTTCGAACGCCCAGCGCAGTTGCCCGGTCCCGGCGTCCAGCGCGTATAGCTTATGGTCGGAGTTGCCGGCCAGCAGCGTGTTGCCGGTAATGGCGGGAGTGTTGAAGAAACGCCCTTCGGTAGTGAAAGTCCAGCGGATAGGGCCGAACGTCTTGTCTTGTGCTGCGGAACAAAGCCCCAGGGCAACAAGCCCCGCTGTGAGGATAAAGGATTGCATGATGTCGTGGAAAATATTTGAAGGTTAAATGATCGGGACAGGGATCAGGGAAGATCGCCCAGCGTCACCTGGTATTGCTTCAGCGCCTGCAGGGTGGCAGTGCCGTAATGCCGGCCGATGGGAATGCTCGAACGGGCGACTTCTATCATATGGTGACTGAATTTTTCGATCTTGGGAATCGACACGATGTAACTCCGGTGTATCCGGATGAACTTGGTTTCCGGGAGCTTCTCTTCCAGCTCCGAAATCGAATGGTATGCGCGGAATATTTCTTTGCCGGTATTGATGAGGATGTAATTCTTCTGCGCTTCCACAAAATGAATATCATCCAGCAGGATCTTCACCATCTTCTTTTCGCAACGGATAAATATGAACGGTGGCTCGCTGATAGCGGCGGGCTTGCTGGTATTGGATTCCAGCAGCTGCTTGTCCAGCTTGATGAACCGGTTCACGGCTTTCAGGAACCGCTCGAAGGGAATGGGCTTCAACAGGAAATCCACCGCGTCGAGATCAAAACCTTCTACAGCATATTGCGCATGCGCTGTGGTGAAGATCACGTTGGGCGCGGGCGACAGGGAGCGGATGAAATCCAGTCCGTTGATGCCGGGCAGGTTGACGTCGGCGAAGACCAGGTCGATCTTTTCGCTGCTCAGGCACCGCATGGCCTGCGTGCCGCTGGTGAACACGCCGGCGATATGCAGCAGCTCCACCCGGCCGATGTAGATCTGCAACAGATCCGCCGCGGGCTTTTCGTCTTCAATAATGATGCAATTAATATGCTCCGTCATGCGATGCGAGTTTCAGTTTCAGGTACACAAAATAGCTGTCTTCGCTCTGGTTGATCTTCAACGTATGTTCTTCCCCGTAAATGAGCTGCAACCGGCGCTTTACATTCTCCAGCCCCACGCCGCCGCCCGAAGCCACCGGGTGGCCGGCGTACCCGTCCACGGCGCTGTTTTCGAACCTGGCGGTAAGGGTATGTTGCTGTATCGAAATGGACAGGGTGATCCAGGTGTCTCCATGCTCCGTGGGCATGCAGTGCTTGAAGCTGTTTTCCACGAACACCATGAGCAGGAAGGGCTCGATGAACTTCCCTTCCGCCTGCCCATCGATATGAAAACTGATCTGTACGTGCTCGTCGAACCGCGCTTTCTGCAATGAAATATAATCTTCCAGGTAGCGGATTTCTTTTTCCAGTGGGATGAGCTTGGTATTGATCTCATTGATGGAATAGCGCAGGAGCGACGACATGCGCGACGTGATCTCCGCCGATTCCGGTGAGGTGAGCAGCGTTTTGGCGTAGAGCGTATTGAGGACGTTGAAAATGAAATGCGGGTGGAACTGGTTGCGCAGGATCACCAGCTCGGCTTGTGCTTTCTCTTCCGCGATCACGGTGGACCGGTGTTGTTCCAGCATCCAGTTGTAGAACAGTTTGATGGAGAAGGGAATGGTGAGCACGAACTGCAGCTTGATGACGCTGTAGATGAACGGGGATATGCTGAAGAGGGGCTCTTTCCGCCAGTGGGTGAGGAAGTATTCGAGGATGAGGGTATTGTCGAGCCAGCGCTGGATGATGGCGAAGAGCAATACCAGCGGGATGTAGCAGAGGAGGAAGAGGCGCACTTTTTTACGGAAAAGGAACCGGTCGACCAGCACTTCCAACACGATGGCCACGAACAGCGCGCGCATGGGCAGGCTGATGAGCTCGGAGGCGAAGGCATTGCGGTAGTCGTGGTAGGGCCCGGCCTGGATGAAGCCGAAGACCAGCACGTATGCCGACCAGTACATCGCATAGAAACTCTTTTTGCCCATTTTGGAACGTGGTATGTCTATCATATGGCAAGGGCGCTTACTGACCGGAAACTAATTAAAAAATGCCAATCCGGGTACATTTTATACAAACGACGGGCTGGCAGGGATGAATGACAAAAATCGGTTGCAATGTTTCGTCTGTCATGGCCGGCGGGTTGTCGGTATAAGCCGCTTTTCGGGCGGAAACGGAATACATACCTTGGTTCCATCACTGATACCAGATTCTACGCTATGACACGAAAAACGATACTGGCGCTGCTTTTGGCGGCTTACTTCCAGGTTGCTTCCGCACAAAACGTCCGGGTGTTCCCGGAACATTGGTGGGCGGGCATGCAAACGAACCAATTGCATCTGATCCTTCGCAGCAACGACTCCCTCTTCGGCCAAGGCGCCGTAACTACCGGTTATCCCGGGGTGGCGGTACGGAAGGTGACGCCATTTTCGAACGGGCGCTACCTGGCGGTTGAGGTTTCGCTGGATAATAGCGTGCAGCCGGGCAATGTGCAGCTGGTGCATGCGCGCAACGGGAAGAAGACCATTGTTTCCTGGCCCGTTAAGGCGCGGAAGGGGATAGCGGGGAAGGATTTCGCGAGGGGGATTTCGGGCGCGGATCTGATTTACCTGCTGATGCCCGACCGCTTCGCCAACGGCGATCCCTCGAACGACCGTGTTGCCGGCTTGCGGGACCAGTCGCTCGACCGGAAAGATTATTACGCCCGGCACGGAGGGGACTTCGCCGGGGTCATCCGCCATCTGGATTATTTGCAGGAATTGGGCGCCACGGCGCTGTGGATGACGCCCGTCATGGAAAACGATATGCCCGACCGCACCGAGCACGGCTATGCCATTACGGACCATTACCGGATCGATGCACGCTACGGCGGTAACGAGGGGTACAGGCGGCTGCGCGATTCGCTGCAGGCGCGGGGGATGAAACTGGTGCAGGATGCGGTGTATAATCACACCGGCACGTACCATGTGATCGTGAACGACCTGCCGGAGAAAGACTGGCTGAACCAATGGCCTGCCTACACCGGCACCAGCGCCCGGGAGCAGGCGCTCTTCGATCCGTATGCTTCCGCCAACGACAAAAAACGCATGACCGACGGATGGTTCGTGAAAGAGATGCCCGACTGGAACCAGCGCAATCCTTATGTCGCGAATTTCATTACGCAGAACGCGATCTGGTATGTGGAGGAATTCGGGGTGGATGCCATCCGTTTGGATACCTACATGTACAACGACCTGGCATTCGCCAATGCCTGCAACGCCGCCCTGCTGCGGGAATATCCTTCCATCAGCCTCTTCGGGGAAGTGATGGTGCAGCATAGCCCCAACCAGGCCTTCTTCACGGAAAACCATATCGCCACGGCGTTTAAAAGCAACCTCCCCGCAGTGCTGGATTTCACGGCGCTCTTCAACGGGATATTCCCGGCGCTGGCGCAGGAGCCGGGATGGTACACCGGCATCGTGCATCTCTACAATGCGATGGCGCACGACTTCCTGTACCGCCAGCCGGAAAAAAACGTCATCCTGCTCGATAATCACGACCTGCCCCGGTTCTTCACGCGGATGGACGGGAACCTGGCGCGGCAGAAGATGGCGTATACCTGGCTGCTCACATCCCGCGGCATCCCGCAAATGTATTACGGTTCGGAAGTGCTCATGGCGGGGGATACGAAGCCCGACGGGCTCGTGCGCCTCGATTTCCCCGGCGGCTGGCCCGGCGATGCTAAAAATGCATTTACCGGGGAAGGGTTGACGGCGGATGAAAAATCGATGCAGGACCTCGTCAAAAAGCTGGGCGCTTACCGCAAAAAATCTCCCGCCCTGCAAACCGGGAAATTCATGCAGTACACGCCGCAGGACGGATTGTATATCTATTTCCGGTATACGGAGCACCAAACGGTCATGTGCGCCATGAACACCACGAAAGCGGCCCGTAAAATCGATATCGGTTACCTCTCGGAACGCACCGGCGGCTTTACCGCGGCCCGCAACGTGGTCAACGGGCGGGAGTATTCCCTGCGCGAACCGATCGTTGTACCCGGACAGGAAATGTGGGTACTCGAATTGAAGTAATAGTTACATCGCCTATTCCCAGACAGCATAGCAATTTTTATCACCAAAATCCACTACTCGTTATGAAAAAGTTTTACAACCGGCTATGGCAATGCCTGTTGCCGGCGCTGCTGGCGCTCCCGGCCCTGGCCCAGGTACAGGTGGGCGGGCGGGTCACCGATGCATTGAGCGGCGAGCCCCTTCCCGGCGTGAGCGTCCAGGTCAAAGGGACGTCCCGCGGCACGCAAACGGATACGCGCGGGCAATTCATCATCTCCGGCGTTACGCCGGCATCCGTCCTTGTCTTTACCTTCCTCGGCAAGCAGCCCCGCGAAGTGGCGGTAGGCGCGCTAACCGAAATCAGCGTAACCCTGGCCGACGATAACCGCGAACTGCAGGAAGCCGTTGTAATCGGGTACGGCACCCAAAAGAAGAAGGAGCTCACAGGCAGCATTACGACCGTTACCGCGAAAGATTTCAATAAAGGAAGCATACAAACGCCCGAACAACTGATTGCGGGCAAAGTGGCCGGTGTTTCGATCGTATCGAACAGCGGACAACCGGGCGTGGGCAGCACCATCCGCATCCGGGGCGGCTCTTCGCTCAACGCCAGCAATGATCCGCTGATCGTGATCGACGGCGTGCCTTTCAGCGGGCAGGGTATCAACGGCGCCCCGAATCCGTTGTCGCTGGTGAATCCCGGCGATATTGAAAGCTTTACCGTGCTGAAGGACGCCTCGGCTACCGCGATCTACGGTTCCCGTGCGTCGAACGGGGTGTTGCTGATTACGACGAAGAAAGGCGTGGCGGGAAAACCGAAATTCAATTTCAATACCAGCCTGGGCGTGGCGCAGCGCGCGAAGGAAGTGGAGGTGTTGTCGGCCGCGCAATTCCGGCAGTACGTGGATTCCTTTGGCACCGCCGCGCAACGCGGGCTGATGGGTGATGCGGCGACGGATTGGCAGGAGGAGATATACCAGTCCGGACTCACGTCGGATAACAACCTCAGCGTAAGCGGCAGCCTCGGCGGTATGCCTTACCGGGTGTCCGCCAACCTGCTGCACCAAAATGGAATGTTGATCACTGACAGATTGCAGCGTTCCCATCTTTCCGTCAACCTTTCCCCGCAACTGTTCAACCGGCACCTGAAAATCAACGTGAGCGTGAAGGGCGCCATCACCAAGGCGCATTACGCCAACCAGCAGGCGATCATCAACGCCGTGCAGTTCGACCCCTCGCAGCCGGTGCGCGATACGGCCAGTCCGTTTGCCGGCTATTACGAATGGTATACGACAGACAACACCGGCGAGATCACCCTCAATCCCAACGCGCCCCGCAATCCCGTGTCGCTCGTCCGTATGCAGGATAACAATGCCACGGTGAAACGGAGCTATGGCAACCTGGAACTGGACTACAAATTCCACTTCCTTCCCGATCTGCGCGCCAACCTGAACCTCGGCTACGATATCTCCCGCGGCAACGGAACCACTTTCGTGCCGGCGGATGCAGGGCAACAGTTCGCGGCGGGCGGACAAAATAACCGGTTCCTGCAGGAGATCAACAACAAGGTGGGCGAGTTTTATCTCAGCTACCTGAAGGAGATTCCCGGGATCAAGTCCACTGTAAACGCCATGGCGGGCTACGGGTATTACGACAACGCCACCACCAATTACAATTACGCCAACTTTAATGCGAAAGGGGATACGATCTCAGGGAGCGTGCCGCTTTTTCCATTCGATAAGCCGCAGAACACGCTGATATCGTACTACGGCAGGCTGATCTATACGTTCGACGACCGGGTTGTGTTTGCGGGCTCGTTGCGGACCGACGGCTCGTCCCGCTTCGCGCCCGAGAACCGCTGGGGCGTATTCCCTTCCGCGGCCATCACCTGGCGCCTCAACCGCGAAGCGTTTCTGCGCAACAGCGAAACCCTCAGCGACCTGAAGCTCCGCCTCAGCTACGGCGTTACCGGCAACCAGGACGGCATCGCCAATTATTCCTGGATGTCGATTTACGGCACCAGCACCAATGCGAGCATGTACCAGCTGGGCGACAAATACTACTATCTGCAATCGCCCGCGGCTTATGACAAGGATATCAAGTGGGAGCAAACGGCGACGTTGAACGGCGGCGTGGACTTCGGATGGTTCAACGGGCGGTTGTCCGGCAGCCTGGACGTGTATTTCAAGAAAACGAAGAACCTGCTCAACACGGTACCCATTCCCATCGGTTCCAACTTCAGCAACCAACTGCTCACCAACGTGGGCAACATCGAGAACAAAGGCGTGGAGCTGAGCCTGGCGGCAATTCCCGTACAAAACGACCGGCTGACCTGGGACGTGAATTTCAATATCACTTACAACAAGAACAAGATCACCAACCTTACGGCCATCAACAATCCGAGCTTCCTGGGCAACCTCACGGGCGGGATCACGGGCGGTACGGGGCAGACCATCCAGATCCATTCGGTGGGGTACAACACCTTTTCATATTTCGTGTACAAACAGGTGTACGACAAGAGCGGGCGGCCGCTGGAAGGGGTGTATGAAGACCTGGATAAAAACGGGATCATCAACCAGCGGGACATGTACCGGTATAAATCGCCCGCGCCGGTGGTGTTCCTGGGATTCAGCACGCGCGTGGCCTTTGGGAGATGGGATGCGGGAACGGCGCTGCGCGCCAGCCTGGGGAATTACATGTATAACAACGTGGCGTCCAACTTCGGCGTGCGGCGGAGCATCATCAACCCGCTGGGGCTGCTGAATAACAGCACCACCGACATCTACAAAACAGGATTCTACAACAACCAGTACCAATCCGATTACTACGTGCAGAACGCCTCATTCCTCCGGATGGATAACCTGACGTTGGGGTACAATGCGGGCGCATTATTCGGCAGCCAGGTGAGGCTCCGCATCAACGCGGCTTGTCAAAATGTGTTCGTGCTCACGAAATACAAGGGGCTGGACCCCGAAGTAAACGGCGGGATCGACTACAACCTGTATCCCAGGGCGCGCACCTTTGTGCTGGGCGTAAACCTGGACTTCTGATCTCAAAATTGCGACAAAATGAAATCAAGCATATTGCAGACGATAGCGCTGATTGGCGCAATGGGGATGGCGGCCTGTCATAAAGACCTGGACCGCATGCCCACCAATTCGAATACGGCCGCGGTGACGTACAGCACCATCGAGGGGTACCGGCAGGTGGCGGCGAAAGTATATGCCAGCATGGCTTTGGCGGGCAACAACGGCATCAACGCTTCGGACCTGGCGGGAATCGACCCCGGGCAGGCAGATTTCCTGCGGCTGTACTGGAACGCGCAGGAATTGCCGACGGAAGAGGCTATGTGCGTGTGGAACGACCCCGGCATCCCGGATTTCCATAACCTGAACTGGACGAGCAGCAATGCTTTACTCACCGCGTTGTATAACCGGTGCATGTTCCATGTTTCGATCGTGAATGAGTTCCTGCGGGAATCGACGGAAGCGAAGCTGGCGGAGCGCGGGTTTTCGGGGAAGGAGGCGGAAGAGATCCGGCTCTTTAAAGCAGAGGCGCGCTTCCTGCGGGCTTACCAGTATTGGGTGCTGATGGACCTGTTCGCCAACCCGCCATTTGTAACGGAGGAAGACGCGGTGGGAAAGTTTGTGCCGGAGCAAACGGACCGCGCCACGCTCTTCGCGTTCGTGGAATCGGAGCTGCTGGCGGTGGAGCCGCTGGTGAAGGCGGCCCGGACGAACGAATATGCCCGCGTGGACCGGGGCGCGGTGCAGGCCCTCCTGGCCAGGCTGTACCTGAACGCCGCGGTGTATTTGGGCGAGGGGAACGCGAAGTACGGCATGGCTGCTGAATATGCGGCAAAGGTGATCGGGAGCGGATATGCGCTGAAGCCCGTGTACCGGGAGCTTTTCATGGCGGATAACCACATCGGGAATACGGAAGTGATTTTGCCGATTGCATACGATGGCGTGAATACGCAGAATAACGGCGGCACCACGTTCATCATCAACGCGGCCATCAACGGCGATATGAAGCCGGCCGACTTTGGCGTGCCTGGCGGCGGATGGGGCGGCAACCGCGCTACCCGCGCGCTACCGGAGTTGTTCGAAGACGCCAGCGGGGCCACAGACAAGCGGGCCATGTTCTTTGGCGACAAGCCCGAGATCAATGACGTGGCGGAGTTTTCGGAAGGGTTGCGGGTGGTGAAGTTCCGGAACAAGACCTCCACGGGCGAAACGCCCGAGGCGCCAGGAGGGGCTTTCTGCTCGGTGGATTTCCCGCTCTTCCGGCTGGCGGAGCAATATCTCATCTACGCCGAGGCGGTGAAGCGCGGTGGCGGCGGGAGCGAAGCCACGGCGCTGGGGTACCTCAACCTGCTCCGCACGCGCGCCTATGGTGATGCTTCGGGGAATATCGCTACGTACAACCTGGATTACATCCTGGCGGAAAGAGGACGGGAATTGTATTGGGAGGCTTTCCGGAGAACGGACCTCATCCGCTTCGGGCGCTTCACGGCGTCCGCTTACGTCTGGCCCTGGAAAGGCGGGGTGAAAGACGGCAAAGGCGCCGAAACCTTCAGGAACATCTATCCCATCCCATCCACCGATCTTACCGCTAACCCTTCACTGGTGCAGAACAATGGTTACTGACCGCAAAACATTACAGCCATGATCAAAAGATATCGCATTTACCTGCTCATCTGCACCCTGGGGCTATCCGCCGCGTCGTGCAAGAAGGATGAAGTAAGGACCGTGGCGGGCGATGGTACGCCCACCACCATGCAGGCCAGCGCCACCACGCTGGTGCTGTCAAAGCCGAATGCCGGCGAGCCGGCCGTCACTTTCAGGTGGAACGCCAGCACCTTCGGGTTCAGCGGCGTGGTGAAATACAGCGTCGAATTCGCGAAGAAGGGAACGGGTTTCGCCGTGGTGAAAGCCGTGGCGGCGGATACGCTCATGAAAACCCTCACCGTCGGCGAGCTCAATACCATCGCCAACGGGCTGGAGCTGGATAACGGCATCCCGCAGGAAATGGAAGTGCGCATCAACGCCTACATCAGCCGCGATTACCCCGCCGCTTTTTCCAACGTAACGGGCCTGGTGGTGACGTCCTACATGGACCTCATCGATTACCCCTCGCTCTGGGTGCCGGGCGATTACCAGGGCTGGGCGCCCGCCACCGCGGCGAAGCTCGCTTCCCTGAAATCGGATGAGGTCTATGAAGGATTCGTGCATTTCCCCGGGGCTGCCACATCTTTCAAACTCACGACCCTGCCTTCCTGGGACGGGAAGAACTATGGCGGCACCAGCGCGGGCAACGGCGGCGCGGTATCCACTTCCGGCGATAACCTGGCCGTTTCCGGCGCGGGATATTATTTCCTGCAGGTAGACCTCGGCGGCAGCGCCTGGACCGCCACCAACACCACCTGGTCGCTCATCGGGAATGCCGCTGGCGGCTGGGACACGGATGTGGACATGACTTTCGATGCGGCAAAGAACGCCTGGACCGCCACCCTCAACCTCACCGCCGGGGCGTTGAAGTTCAGGGCCAATCACGCATATGATATCAATTTCGGCGATAATAAACTGTCGGACCCGTTCCTGAACCGGGGCGGGAAGGATATTCCCGTGGCGGAGGCGGGCAGTTACGTAGTAACGCTTGACCTGAGCCGGGCGGGCAATTACATGTATTCGATCGTCAAGAAATAAGGAAAGATTTTGCGTAGTGTTTACATACGGTGAAGATCCGTTGAACGGGGGCTCCTGCATCGGCAGGGGCCCTTTTTGTCTTAATTGGAGTAGAGGCGCAGCATTTCGGCGAGACCGATGACGCTGTTGATATTCAGTTTTTCGAATATCCGGCTTTTGTACGTGCTGACGGTGGTGACCTGGATGTTGAGGGCCCTGGCGATGTTCATGACGCTCATGCCCTTTGCCAGCAGGAGCATTACTTCCTTTTCGCGGCCGGAAAGCGCCATCAGGGGATTGGCGGATTCGGGGGAGGAGGGATGGCCATGATGGCTGTGATGGTCCAGCAGCCGGGTTCGGATGCCGGGGGTGAGGTATTTGCCGTTTTCGGACATGGTGAGGATCGCCCGGCGGATTTCTTCTTCCGGCGCATGTTTTTCCAGGTAGCCGTCGGCCCCCGCCTGGATGTAATTGATGCCGAACATCTGCTCGTCGTACCCCGAAAATATGAGGATGCGGATGCCGGGTTGCCGGAGGCGCACGGCGCTGATCATTTGCAGGTTGTTGCCGCCGGGGATATTAATGTCGAGAATGAGCAGGTCGAAGGTTTGTTCCGACAGCTGCCGGATGGTTTCGTCGAAATCGGCGGCTTCCACCACCTTCACGGGATCGAGGATATCCCTGATAATGGCGGTGATGCCAAAACGCACGATGGCATGGTCTTCCGATACGAGGACTGATTTCATAGAAAGGTTATATGCCGGCAAAGCTAGTCATTTTGAAAATGACTGTTTGTGCGTTTAGTCTCTTTCCGGTAAAGTAGAAGTATTACTACAGGCCGGGTTTTCCTGACAGCGTATCTTCGTGCCCGTTTGAAAGCAACCGGTGCCAGCACCATTCACCCGCGGAAATCTGCCCGTCCGCTACCGCTTTCAGTTGCTATCCACCCGCAATTTTGAACTATCCGGCCACTTGCCCGTTCCGGCAGGCAGGGAGGTTGTATATATAGGATTTTGGTTTTTCAAAGGATATGGTTAGAAAAAAAAGGTTGTCATTCCTGGCGACCTTTTTTCATGCCGCTGCATCTCTGCTACGAATACACGGAGTTGTCACAAACTTGTCTTCCCGCACAAGAATTGCCCGAAGTTAGGATTTCGGGAAACCGTTTGCTAGATTTGCCCTGCTAAAACGGAAACCACCCAAAGACCTGAGAACACAGATCACCATATTGGTACTGCTATTCCATTGCCTGCCCCTGGCTGCCCAGATCAGTCAGGATACCTCATCATATCTGTTACAGCATTACGACAACAGCAGCGGGCTGCCCCAGAACAGCGTGAACGCCATCGGTTCGGACCCGGAAGGGTATATCTGGCTGGCTACGGAAGGCGGGCTGGTCCGGTACGACGGGCTTCATTTCCGGCTTCGGAATGCGGAAAATCCTGCGTTGCGCAACAACCGGTTTTATTATATCTACCATGATCTCGACGGCCGTTTTTCGGCCATGAACTACGATAATGAAGTGGTGCGGATCGAAAAGGGGGAAGTACGGCGGGATACGGCGGTGCGCCTGGCAACGATGGATTACGTGAAGTGGAAGATGCCGAATAGTGAAAAAGACAGCGGTAATACCTATCATATCCGGGTGACGAACCGGCCGCAGAGCTGGGGCGCGCAATTGACCGGGCTCCGGTGGTATCTGCCGGATAACCGTACCATTGTCTACGAAAGCGGTGTATTAACTGCTTCCCGGAACCAGGTTCCCGAATTCAGCCATGCTTTCCAAAATAAGGGCAGCTGGCATTTTTTTCTGCTGGGAGATATGCTGTTTTTTCTTGGGGAAGACGGGCGCACCGTGCGTTTCGGGCCCCGCCTCCATACGGCTCCCCTCGAAGGAGATATCCGGCAGAACCCCGCATTCCGGCGCAACCCCGCGAAAGTAAAACTGTTCTGGAACCGGCTGAGCCCCAAACACCTCATCCTCTATATCGGTAAAACTTTCTACCTCGCTTCCCGCAGTGGCGACAACATCACCACCCGCAAACTCTTCGCGGGATTCGATATGGATGCCGCCAGCATTTGCAGCGGATATTATGACACCACTACCGGCAGGCTGTTTCTCGGCAGCAGCACGCTGGGATTGTATGTGCTTTCACCGAAAAACTTTGCCAGCAGGCATTCGCCGCAGGGTTACAACAGCCACTACAGCCTGATGCCCATCGGAAACGACCAGGTGATGGCCAACGGGCATATACTCAGCTATCCCCGGAAACAGGCGGCCATCCAACAGTATGATAACATGGCAGATTCCTACAGCCTCGCGCCCGACGGCAACGGCGGCTTCTGGTCCAAGGGGCATTCCATGCTGTACCACGCGCGATTATCGCCGTACCAGCCATTGGAACGTTACGATCTCCCGGAAAAAATCACGATGCTGTATACCGATACCCGCAACCAGCTGTGGATCGGGATGCATAAAGCAGGTATCTGGACAACGGACAGCCAGCATCCCGCGGACCCCAAACCGTTGCTGCCCATCCGGGAAGATGCTACCTGTTTTGCAGAGGATGGTAATACCATGTACATCGGGACCGATGGCGCCTTTTTCCTTTGCGACATGATCACCCGCCGGATAGATACGGTGCAGGGGCTGAACGGGAAATACATCCGGAGCGCCAGGGTGGTGCAGCCGCGGGAAGTCTGGATCACGACATACGACCACGGGTTCTTCCTGTATAAAAACGGCCGGCTGACGGCATTCCCTTACGACAACGACCGCTATATCGTCAACGCGCACTGCATGTACTACGACCGGAACGGTTATTTCTGGATTCCTACCAACAAAGGGCTCTTCCAGGTGCAGCGGACGGACCTGCTGGCCTATGCAGGGGATTCCAGCGTAGTGCCGTACTATCATTACTATGACCGCCGCGACGGGTTTGCTACGAACGAATTCAACGGCGGCTGCCAGCCTTGCGCGGCCGAACTGGGGAATGGATATGTGGCCCTGCCTTCCCTGAATGGCCTGGTCTTCTTCCATCCCGATTCCGTTCGCCCCGTGTTGCCGGCGCTGCCCATTTCGCTCGACCGGGTATGGCTGGATAAGAAATCCCTGGCGCCTGCTGACCTCGCGGACCTTCCGGAAGCGTTCAATTCGCTCCAGCTGGAGTTCAGCACACCCCACATGGGGAACCGCAAGAACCTGCAGCTGAACTTCGCCCTCATCCGCGCCAACGACGCCGATACCATCTGGAACCCGCTGCCGGATGATGGCCGCGTGATGTTCTCCACCTTGCCGCCGGGGGATTATTCCCTGCTGGTGCGCAAGCTGGATGGGTTTGGTTTTGGAAATTATTCCGATAAGATCGTGGAACTGCATGTCAAAAAGCCCTGGTACGAATCCCGTGTGTTTTATGGCGTGCTGTTGTTGTTGGGTATCGGCATCACCTTGCTGGTTACCCGGTTGCGGACGATGTACGTGAACCGGAAGAATGAAATGCTGGAAAAACTGGTGGCTTCCAAAACGCGGGAGCTGCAGGTGAAGTCGGCTTTGCAGGATAAGATCATCCAGTCGGTGAGCCACAATATCCTCACCCCGCTGAAATACCAGCAGTTGTTGTCACGGAAGATATTTGAATCGAAGGGAAATGATGCGGCGTCGTTTACGGAGATGGCGCGGATCATGAACGATCACACGCATTACCTGTACCACATGGTGGCCAACCTGTTGAAGTACCTGAAGAGCCAGATCGGCGACAGGGAGGTGTCGGAAACGGTGTTTGCGCCGGTGGAAACGGCGGATGCGGTAATGCAGATCTTCGCGGATATCGCGCGGGAGAAGGGGACGGCGCTGGTCAATAACATCCCGGGGATGAGCTGCTGGTATCGGTGATGCTGTACAACCTGACCGACAATGCCGTGAAGGTGACGCGCAACGGGCGTATAGTGCTGGAGGCGGCGGAGGAAGGAGGGGGCGCGGTGCTGGTGATCTCCGATTCCGGGCCGGGGATGCGGGCCGACCTGATGCAATGGTTCAATACCGGCGATGCGATGGATTCACCGATAGCTGGTGGCGGCATCGGGCTGATGATCGTAAAGGAGCTGGCGCAGGCGATGGGGCTGCATGTGGCGGTGACTGCCGCGGCGGGCCAGGGGAGCCGGTTTACGATCTGGTTTCCGGGCGAACGGGGAGTGCATTGACCTTTTCGGCCAGTTCGATAATATTGTTAACCCCCATCTTCCCAAAAATTTTTGCTTTAAACGTACTGAGGGTAGACGACTGGATATTGAGGGCCGCCTTGATTTCCGGGTTCGACGCGCCCCGGATCATGAGCTGCATCACTTCAAATTCGCGGGGTGAGAGGGTGGAGGACTCGGTGGCCCTGCTTTTCGGGAAATGGCCCAGCAGCCTGGATTGCACGGGCATGCTGATCCAGGGTGCGCCGCCGAGGACGGTCCGGATGGCATCCTGCACCGTTTCGGGGGGAGCGGTTTTCTGGAGATAGCCGCAGGCGCCGGCTTTGAGATAGCTCATGGCATGCGTTTCCTCGTCGAAATTGGAAAATATCAGGATAGGCGTGGCCGGCCGGATCTCCCTGACTTCCGCGATCATGCGCGGGTGGCCGCCGCCTGGCAGCTGGATATCCAGTAGAAGGAGCTCGCAGGCTTCTTCCCGCAACATTTCCAATACCTGGTAGAAGGAATCCGCTTCGCGGATATAGGCTTCAGGATAGATGCTACTGATGATGATTTTGACTCCCATTCTCAGTACGCTATGGTCTTCCGCAATAATTATCGAAGGCATAAGGTTCCAGGATTCGTAGAAATATTTCTATGGTTAGAATTACTGACAATATAAAAATAGAAAACGATTGACACACAGACAAATTTGTGGCCGGTATTTTTGCATGTCGTGAAAAAGTAACCTGTGGAGCATCGTTTTTAACCGTTCCTAAACCTAAAAGATCATATTCCTATGCATTGACTTTTACTTTCCCCTGTACATACCAGACCTCATTGACTGACGTGCCCGGAGCCCCGGGAGCGCCTTACTGTTAATCATATGCATTTACCAATCCTCATGAGAAAGTTAATATCCTTTTTCGTCTTATTGTTGCTATCCTTATCCAGCATGGCCGCCGATTATTATTGGGTGGCCGGATCGGGTACATGGAGTAACCTGAACAACTGGCGTTTGGGCAGCCCCACGGGTGCTATTCCCAGTATCGTTCCTTCCAGTGCGGATAACGTGATCTTCGGCCCTCCGGGCGGGCAAGCGGGCAACTGGGCTGTTACGGTGGACGCGAACGTGTTCTGTAACAACTTCACCTGGCTGCCGGGATTAACGGGTAATCCGAGGATCAACAGGACGAATACTACGTTTATCATTTCCGTTTCGGGAAACGTATCTATCCAGCCGAATGTGGCCTACGACGGTGTCGCGCTTGACCTGGTGGGTGGTGCGAATACGACGGTAATGGCGAATGGCCCGGCAAATGTGAACATGACCTACAACATCCGGAAAACCGGCGGAGCGGTAGTGACCTTCGCGGACGATTACGTGGCGATGAACAATGGGTATAACCGTAACTCGATTATATTATTTACGGGGGGATTGGATGTTTCCAACAGGAAGATTTCCATGTATTCTTTAGGGTCTGATCAGCCCGGTGCACGTAGTATGAATATTGCCAATGCTACGCTGGACCTTTCATATACATATAGCGGACTAGGAACAGGACTGGTGTTGACGGCTTCGGGGAGCATTATCAGGACGAACCGTTTTTGGTCGGATGCGGGTACTTATCATCAGGTGCAGGTCCGGACTACAAGCGCATCCGAGCATGCCATAGCGAACACCACGTTCAATAAACTGGAGTTCGTCACTGCTTCCGTTTCGTCTGCGTCGAGAGTTGCCAATAATAATACCATCGATACACTGATATTTCATGGTTACGGTAATGTCAGAAATGCGAATAACGTGGTGAAGTACCTGCTGATGAAGATGGGTGGGCATTTCGGTGGGACGGGCAACCAGGTTCAATATGCGGAAGTACAGGGGTTGATGAGCGTCATCGACAGGGGAACGCACACCTTTGATACCTTGCTGACCGCACCGAATAGGAATATCAACATAGACGGTACCCTGAATATCAATAAACTGTTCAGGGCCGGCGGCGCGCCCTGCGACGGGTTTACCGAGATTACCGGCAACCCGCTCGCTACTTTTAACTTCGCTACAGGGGCGGACATACAGATCGATAACGTACTATTGACCAAAACCACTGCAAGTGGCACCATGACGCCGATTACCGTAAACGGTATCGATGGGGAAGGGAATACGGGTTGGACGATCACAGAGCCCACCGGACCGGGGACCACCCTGTATTGGGTAGGAGGCGCCGGCGACTGGAATGATAACACGCATTGGAGCGCAACCAGTGGGGGGCCGGGAGGAGCATGCCTGCCTTTCATCAATGACAACGTCGTATTTGATGGCGGCAGTGGCTTCTCTGCAGGTAATAATATTGTCACCACTTCGGCGAATACGTATTGCCGGAACATGACCTGGTCCGGCGTGGCCGGCAACCCCATTTTTAATGAAAGTACGGCGTACACCCTGCAAGTTTACGGTTCGGTGGTGCTGGATCCTGCCGTTACCATGAATGCGATCCTGTTGATGCCCGGGGAAGCGGATGCAACGGTAACCACCAATGGCGCAGGCAGCGGAAACCTCGGTTTCACCGTCCGTAAGTACCGGCCTGGTTTCCAGGCCAAAGTGACTTTTTTAGATGACTGGAACAATCCGGCAGGGGCGATCGCAGTGCAGCGCGGCGGGCTAGACTGGACCAACCGTAAGATTAGCATCAATTCATTTTCTTCCGGCGGTTCGAACGGCCGGATCATTGATATCGGGAATGCCGTTATCCAGGTGAACGATTGGACGGTGAGCGGCCTGTATCATGTGGTAAATTCCAACAACTCGTATATTAAAACCGGTACGATTACTACCAGGACGGCAACCTATCCGGACGTGGAAGTAACTGGTACGGCAGAGGTGCCAATGGATATCGCCCATACGAGTTTTGGCTGGCTGACATTTAGCAATCCATCTGTTACTTCCGGTGCGCGGATATTGAACAACAATACCATCCGCCGGTTGGAATTCAAAGGGAAAGGCCAGGTACGTGCCAATAGTAACAATATTGACTCGCTGATCACGGCACCCAATCGTAACTTTTCATTTTACCTGGCAGCTTCCACCAACATCAACAAGTACTTCAGGTCGGTTCATCCCTCCTGTAGCGGCCTGGGCGAGATCAGGAGCGGCAATGCCGATATCAGTACGCTGAACTTTGGCGCGAATGCAACGGTGGAGATTGAGAACGTATATATGGAGAACATCGCCGCCGCTGGCGGCGGAGGTACCCTAACCTTGCCGATTGCTTTCAACGGGGCGGACGCGGGCGGTAATACCGGATGGGTGATTTCGCCATCTACCTCCGGCGCCAGGTATTGGGTGGGAGGTTCCGGTGATTGGAACGACGCCAGCCACTGGAGCAATACGAGCGGCGGACCGGGCGGAGCTTGTATACCGACGGCCAGTAATGATGTTTTCTTTGATGCGAATTCCGGATTTACCGCCGCCGCCAAAACTGTCACCATTTCCGTGGGGAATGCTTACTTCCGGAATATGGACTGGACCGGCGCAACGAACGAGCCGATCCTGAGCAAGAGCAATACCTGGGTCGCCGAATGCTGGGGGAACCTGATTCTGAACCCTAATGCTTTCATCAACGGACAGCTCCGGATGGTGGGCCCGGGTAATGCGACGATCACCGCAAGCACCAGGGGGAACTTTGATATCGACGTCATTAAAACTGCCGGCGGTGGAGTTACTTTGTTGAATGATTTTGTGAACGCCAACACGAACTTCCGTCTTACAAGGGGAGGTTTCAACATCGCGGGCAAAACGGTGAATGTAACCAGCATCAGTAACTTCGGTATCGATAATAGCATCCAGCTCGATATTTCTAATGCCAACATTACCGCCATCAACTTCCAGTATTACGGCGGTTTTGTCAACAGGACCGTCAATGCCGCCAACTCCCGGATTACGGGATCGGCCATCCTGCATAGCGGTAGCTATAATCTTATTACTATTACGGGAACGGCGTCGGGGAACTGCCAGCTGACGAACGTAACTGCGGATTCTCTCATCTTTACCAATCCCCATAACGCATCGGCCGTGGGTATTAACGGCAGCAACAACACCCTTAATTATGTAGAATATAAAGGCAGCGGGGCTATTTACGGGACAAATAATACGATGGGAACGCTCGTGTTCTTCCCTGGTAACGTTTATCGTTTAAATGGAGGTTCTACCAATACCGTTACCGGTGAATGGTTCGGCAGCGGTACGCCCTGCCGCCTCACGGAGATCCGGAGTACCAATACTACACCTGCTACTATGGTGAAAACCAGCGGGGACGTGATCTTTGATTACGTGCGCCTGGAACGCTCCAATGCAACGGGTGGCGCTACATTCCGTGCAAAAGAGCACTCTGATGATCTCGGTGGCAATACCGGCTGGACGATCGACCCCAAAGACGCCGCAGCGCCGATACTCGGACTGGGCGAAGATGTGGAGATCTGTGCCAGCGCTTTCCCCTATACATTAAATACTACCGGCTTCTTCGGCGCGCCGGGATCCGTGTATACCTGGAGCGATGGCAGCAACGGCGAAACGTTGTCGGTCACCACGCCCGGCACTTACCGCGTGAGCGTAACCTTCCCCGACGGATGTAACGTAAAAGATACTATCAAGATCACCCAGGCAGTAGTGCCCGTGGATCCTATCGTGGGAGACGCGGCAGTGTGCGTGGGTGAAACAAAGACTTTGACAAATGCTACAGCCGGCGGCGTTTGGTCCACCAGCGACGCTGCGGTAGCTACCGTGGATGCTGCGGGAGTGGTAACCGGCGTTGCTGCCGGAAATGTGACTATTTCCTATACGGTTACTTCCGGCGCGGGTTGCGAAGGTGTGATTACACATGACATGACGGTGAACCCGCTGCCCGTAGTGCCCGTCATCACCGGTACACCGGATGTATGCGTGGGACTGACTACGCCTCTGGCGAATACGCTGGCCGGCGGCACCTGGACTACCAGCGATGCAGCTGTTGCCACTGTGAGCGCAACCGGTATTGTGACCGGCATATCCGCGGGCACGGCCACTATTACATATGAGGTAACCAGCGCGGCAGGATGCAAATCCAGCCAGACAATTAATATAACCGTCAACGCCCTCCCGGTGATGACGCCCATTACCGGTACCACTACCGTTTGTGAAGGCGGTACCACTGCGCTGTCGCATACAATTGCAGGCGGTGTTTGGACGTCCACCAATATCGCAATTGCCGCTGTCGACGCTTCGGGCGTTGTGACGGGCATGGGTGCAGGCACTACCGATATTACTTATACCGTAATGAATCCGGAAGGATGTACGGCCAGCGAAACGGTGACCATCACCGTGAACGCACCGCCGGTAGCCACACCCATTACAGGCACAATGGCGGTATGTATCGGGGGCAATACTACCTTGGCGAATTCCACGCCCGGAGGTAGCTGGTCCTCATCCAACACCGCCGTAGCGACAATTGACGCATCTGGTGTAGTGACGGGGCTTGCGGCCGGAACTACCATCATTTCATATGCTGTGAACCATGCAGGAGGATGCGTAACAACGGAAACCGCTACGGTTACGGTCAGCGCACCGCCGACAGTGAGTGGCATCAATGGCACCACAAGCCTTTGCATGGGTGGAAATACGACACTGACAAATGCTACGCCGGGTGGCGTGTGGGCTTCCGGCAATGACGCCGTAGCCACGATCGATGCTGCCGGTAATGTGACGGGCGTTGCAGCAGGCACCGCCACCATTACTTATACCGTGACCAACGCAACGGGGTGCGCTGCATCGCAATCCACAACCGTAACCGTTTACATGACCCCGGTTGTGGCAGCCATCACCGGTGTCAATACCATTTGCGACGGCGACTTTACCCAATTGTATAATACGACGCCCGGCGGCGTTTGGTCGTCCGCCAATGATGGTATTGCTTTGGTGGATCCCTTTGGGATGGTGTTGGGCAACTCGCCCGGCACAACGACCATTTCATACACCGTGACCGACGGCAACGGTTGTTCGACCGTGCGTACCACGCCGTTTACGGTAAATACCCCGCTCATCGTGGCGCCGATCACCGGCAGCAGCACGGTTTGTACGGGAGGGACTACTACACTTTCCAGCCTGACCACAGGCGGCGTTTGGGCTTCCAGCAATCCGGCAGTGGCCACGGTCAATGCACAGGGGGAGGTGTCGGGCTTAACCATCGGCAGCACGACTATTTCTTACACGGTGACCAACAGCGCCAGCTGTAACGCCATGGTGACTTTCAACCTGGCGGTTCAATCGCCGACGGCTGTTGCGCCTATAACAGGCACCCCCGATGTCTGCATCGGCGGTACAACTACTTTGGCGAATGCAACGCCGGGTGGTGCCTGGTCGTCGTCCGATCCCGCTGTAGCTACGATTGACGCAAGCGGTGAAGTGACGGCTGTTTCCGCAGGTACAACTACTATTTCTTATACTATCACCGAGGCATCCGGCTGTATTTCCGCACAGGCGGTTACAGTTACGGTACACGCATTGCCGACGGTGGATCCGATCACGGGCACTATGGATGTGTGCGTGGGTGCCAACACTGCCTTGGCAAGCGCCACGGCGGGCGGTTCCTGGTCGTCTTCCGACAACGCCATCGCGACAGTAGACGCGGCGGGTGTTGTGACAGGCGTATCCGCTGGTACTGTTAATATTACTTATTCATATACCAACGCAGCGGGTTGCACCGCTGATCAGACCGCTGCTGTAACGGTTGACGCCTTGCCCGTTGTAGCACCGATCACCGGTACTACCGACGTGTGTGCCGGTTCTTCCACTACTTTGGCGAGCGCTACGACAGGCGGTACCTGGTCGTCTTCCGACATCTCCGTGGCGACAGTAGACGCGGCGGGTGTAGTGACGGGCGTATCCCTGGGAGCGGCCACTATCACTTATACGGTTACCAACGCAGCAGGTTGCACGGCTATCCAGACGGCTGAGGTGAATGTTGATCCGGTGCCGGCAGTAGACCCGATCGTGGGCGCTGCGGCTATCTGCCTGGGGACCAATACTACTTTTACGAATCTTACAGCAGGGGGCACCTGGTCGTCTTCCAACACTGCCGTGGCAACGATTGACGCGGCGGGAGAAGTGACGGCTGTGGCTCCTGGTACAACGAATATTATTTATACCGTGACCAGCGCGATGGGTTGCGTGTCGGCCCGGTCGGTGTCGCTGACGGTGAATGCCCTTCCGGTTGTAAACCCGATCCTGGGTGTGATGAGCGTTTGTGTGGGAGGGACTACATCATTGTCGAGCACGACTACCGGCGGTGTGTGGAGTTCCGGTGATCCGGCGGTGGCTACGATTGATACGGATGGAGAGGTAACCGGTGTATCCGCCGGTACGGCCATCATTTCCTACACGGTGACCAATGGCTCGGGATGCGTGACGGTGCGGACGGTTTCGGTAACGGTGAATGCGCTGCCGGTTGTTGCGCCGATCACCGGAACTACAGACCTGTGCGAGGGAGCTTCCACGCAATTGGCCAGCATTACGCCGGGCGGTACCTGGTCTACTTCCAGCACGATGGTGGCTTCCATCAATGCGGCCGGAGAGGTGCAGGGTATTGCTGCCGGGACTGCGGTTATAACTTATACAGTAACCAATGCATCGGGTTGCGAACAGTCGGTAACCACGACCGTTACGGTAAACGCGTTGCCGGTTGTAAGTCCTGTTACAGGTACAACCGACGTATGTGTAGGATCAACTACTGCTTTGGCGAGTGCTACGGCAGGCGGTGCCTGGACTTCATCCGACATCGCCGTTGCGACGGTAGATGCATCGGGTGTAGTGACGGGCGTATCTGCAGGCACGGCTACCATTACTTATACGGTGGTGAATGCATTAGGCTGTGAGCAGTCGGTAAATGCCACCATTACGGTGAACGATGTGCCGGTTGTGGATCCGGTTACGGGTACATTGAATGTCTGCGTAGATGCTTCCACGACGCTGGCGAGCGCGACGGCGGGAGGGGCCTGGTCTTCTTCCGATAACGCCATCGCGACGGTAGACGCGGCGGGAGTGGTGACAGGCATTTCCGCGGGTACGGTTAATATTATCTATACCGTTACAAATGGGGCTGGTTGCGTTGCGATGCAGTCGGCTTCCGTAACGGTGGATGCCCTGCCTGTTGTAGATCCGATTACGGGAACTGCGGACGTTTGCGTGGGGGCTGCCACTGCATTGTCCAACGCAACCGCAGGCGGCACCTGGGCCACTTTAAATGCCGGCATCGCTACAGTGGATGCGGCGGGAGTAGTGACAGGCATCTCCGCAGGAACGACGACTATTACTTATACGGTGACCAGCGGCGCAGGATGCACGGCTGAGCAGGCGATTACAATTACGGTAGACGCGCTGCCTGTAGTAGCGCCGATCACGGGTACTACCGACGTATGCGTGGGTGCTACCACTAACTTGGCGAGCACCACAGCAGGAGGCACCTGGACATCTTCCGACATTGCCATCGCGACAGTAGACGCGGCGGGTGTGGTGACAGGTGTTGCCGCAGGTACGGTTACTATTACATATTCTTATACAAACGCGGCTGGTTGCTCCGCTGACCAGACTGCTTCGGTAACGGTTAATGCGCTCCCGACCGCGGGAACCATCACCGGCACCACGGATGTTTGCGTAGCGG
>NZ_CALNBI010000329.1 GCF_937874145.1 uncultured Chitinophaga sp.
CCAACCTGCGCGGCGAGCAAATCGCCAGCGTAGGCAGCCAGGCCATGCACGACAGTGTGTGGCTGAAGCTGGCGCACCGCATCAACGAGCTGGCGAAGCGCAGCGATGTGGACGGGATCGTGATCACCCACGGCACCGACACGGAAGGCGAAACCGGTTACTTCCTCCAGCTGACCGTCAAAACCACCAAACCCGTTGTGCTGGTAGGCGCGATGCGTTCCGCAACTGCGCTCTCGGCCGACGGGCCCCTCAATCTCTACAACGGCATCGTAGTGGCAGCGAATAAGACGTCGGCAGACCGTGGCGTGCTCGTGGCGATGAACGATTATATCTATTCCGCCCGCGACGTGACTAAAACCAATACCACCAACGTGTCCACCTTCCAGGCGCCGAACACCGGTCCGCTGGGCGTGGTGATGGATGGCAAAGTGGAATACTATCACCGCATCATCCGCAAGCATACCCACGAAACCGTGTTCGATGTAACAGGTGTGAATTCTTTGCCAAAAGTAGATATCTTGTACGGGTATGCGAATACCAACCCTGTGCTGGTAGACGCGCTGGTGAAGGATCGTGTGGCGGGCATCGTGATCGCGGGAGTGGGTAACGGCAACCTCTACCCCACCGTGGAAGCGAAAGTGAAACAAATCACCCGCCAGGGAATCATGGTCGTGCGCTCCAACCGCACCGGCAGCGGCCGCGTGTTGTTGAACGCTGAAACCGATGATTCGGCGTTGGGAACGATTGCGGCCGACGACCTCAATCCGCAGAAAGCCCGTATCCTGTTGCAATTGGCGTTATTGAAAACGAAAGATCCGAAACAAATCCAGCAAATGTTTTTCGAGTATTAATCTTCCCCTTTATAACATTCAACGTAAAACGAAAACATGATCTGGATTCAATTTGCTATCCTCCTTGTGGCCATCCTCATCGGCGCCCGCATGAAAGGCATTGGCCTGGGCGTGATGGGCATGATGGCCCTTGCCCTGTACCTTTTTGTATTCCGCATGCGGCCCGCCGAGCCGCCCATCGACGTGATGCTGATCATTTTGGCCGTCGTTTCCACCGCCGCCACCATGCAGGCTGCAGGCGGGATGGATTACCTCGTGCGCATCGCCGAAAAAATCCTCCGCAGCAAACCGTCGATGATTACGCTGCTGGGGCCGCTGGTGACTTTCAGCTTCACGCTCTTCGCCGGAACGGCGCACATCACGTATTCGCTCCTGCCGATTATCGCAGAGGTGGCGACCAAGAAGCGCATCCGGCCGGAGAGGCCCCTGAGCATTTCGGTGGTAGCCTCGCACCTGGGCATTACCGCCAGCCCCATTTCAGCGGCCACCGCTGCTATGATTACCATCCTGGCAGGGCAGATCGAACTGGTGCAGATCCTGAAAGTCTGTATCCCCGCGTGCCTGGTCGGTATCCTGGCCGGCGTGGCGGTGGTATGGAAGAAAGGAAAGGAGCTGGAGAAAGATCCCGTTTTCCTGGAGAAGATGAAAGATCCTGAGTTCGCGAGGGAAATCGATGCGCAATCCGCTTCAGAGAATGCGCCATTGAAGCCGGGCGCCAAAACCTCCGTGATCATTTTTGCGGTTGCCGTGTTGCTGATCGTGCTCGTGGGGGCTTTCCCGAACCTGTTGCCCAGGTTCGATCCGGGCGTGGCCAATCTTTCCGTGAACGCCAACGGCACTATCAAGATGGCCGCGGTCATCGAACTGGTGATGCTGGGCGCCGCGGCGCTGATGCTGCTCTTCACCAAAACCGCCACTTCCGATGTGGCCAAGGCCAGCCTGTTCACCGCAGGCGCGCAGGCCGTTGTCTCCATCTTCGGGGTAGTGTGGATGAGCGCCACTTTCATGGAGGCGAACCATGTCGTGATCGAAGGCGCTTTGGGAGATATGGTCAGGGCCGCACCCTGGACGTTCGCCATCGCGTTGTTCGTCCTGAGCATGCTGCTTTTCAGCCAGGCCGCCACCACCAAGGCGCTCATGCCGCTGGGTGTGCTGCTGGGCATCGCGCCGCAGAACCTCGTGGCCATGTTCCCCGCTACCAACGGTGACTTCGTGCTCCCGGGGTATCCCACGCTGCTGGCCGCCATCAACTTCGACCGTACCGGCAGTACTTATATTGGTAAATATCTCATCAACCATAGTTTCATGATACCGGGGCTCGTTGCCGTTTCGGTGACCGTGGCCTCGGGGTTCCTGTTTGCCCACCTATTCTGGTAGCACCCTAAAATTTCCGAGTATGACAAAAAGCCGTACCCTCCTATGGCTCCTGCTGATGGCTCCTGCCGCGCTCCTGGCGCAGGTGCAGGAAAGGCAAATGGACGATACCACCGTGATGAGCGAGCCGCTCATTCCCGTCAGCAAGCAGTCGTTATTGTCTAATGTGGATGTGATCGCGAACATGCAGATGTCGTTCCAGAACGAATTCGAAGAAGGAACATACCAGCGCTCCCGGTTCGTGATGAACCAGTTCCGGCTGGAAATCCGCGGGAAAGTGCATGACAAGGTATACTTCCGATTCCGCGACCGGTATACCCGCGGCGTGGTGCCGCAGTCGATCGACAACATCAGCCGCAGTACCGACCTCGCTTTCCTCCGGTTCGATCCCAACGAGAGCTGGAGCATCTACGCGGGGAAAATGTGCGCCGACTGGGGCGGGTACGAGTTCGACGCCAACCCCATCGAGATTTATGAATATTCCGACATCGTCGAATATGCTGACAATTT
Organism: uncultured Chitinophaga sp.; assembly: GCF_937874145.1. GTDB lineage: Bacteria > Bacteroidota > Bacteroidia > Chitinophagales > Chitinophagaceae > Chitinophaga. The sequence goes on from NZ_CALNBI010000329.1 coordinate 2,736, forward strand.
CCTGGTGGGTGCGGGCGTTTCCTATATGCTGCCCGACCGCCAGAACCAATTCACTTTCCAATTGCTGAACAGCCGTACGGCAAGCTTCAACGAACTATACGACACCCTGGCGCTGCCGGGCGTGAAGTCTGCGAGATTTCCCTTTGCGAGCGTGCTGAACTGGCGGGGTAATTTCGGAAAATTCAGTACGCTCTGGTCCTATTCCCTGTTCCGCGAAGCCGAAGACGAATACATGAACTACCTGGCGCTGGGGAACCAGTTCTCCACCAAAAAGTTCCAGATACAATACGACTTCAAATGGAGTCGCGAAGCGCTGGACCGCAAAGGGATCATTTCCAGCATCACCGACAATGCCGGCATCAAACACGCTTACCGCGCCAGGTATATGAGCCATTGGGTGCGGATGGACTGGCATTTGTCTTCCAAAGTAAACCTGTTCGTGGTGGGGATGATGGACGATGCGTACTGGAGCCCCAAAGGCACGAGCCTCCCGGATAACGCCAGCACGGTAAAGATGCGGACGGCCTGGGGATACATTCCCGGGGTAGAGGTATATCCATTTAAGAATTTGAATCTCAAGGTGTTCGGAACATTTATCGGCAGGAAGTATGTGTACACCGATTATGCGAAATCTAATTTCGGAAGCGTGAACACCGATAATTACCGGGCATCGATCGGCATTATCAGCCCTTTGGTCATCTTATAATTTACAAGCGGATCCTGAGCGCAGGCGGTATTTCAGCGGACAAACACACGCCGTTTGCAGGAGGGATCCGTTTATCTTTGCAACAAAACGAACCAACTTTCATGAGCTATACCGTACCTGCGGCCACTACGATCGGCCATGTGCACCTGAAGGTTTCCGACCTTCAGCGTTCCCTCGATTTTTATTGCGGATTACTGGGGTTTGAACTGATGACGAAATTCGGCGATCAGGCGGCATTCATTTCCGCCGGCGGCTACCATCACCATATCGGCCTGAACACCTGGCACAGCAAAGGCATGCCGCCCGCGCCGGAAAATGCCGCGGGCCTCTATCATGTGGCGATCCTGTACCCTACCCGGAAAGATCTGGCGGAAATTTATAAAAGGCTCACCAGCGCCGGCGTCGCCTTTACCGGTTTCGCGGACCATGGCGTATCCGAAGCCCTGTACCTGAACGACCCCGATCTGAATGGACTGGAACTGTACTGGGACCGCCCGCGCGAGCAGTGGCCCAAAGACGAAAACGGCGACTTCACCATGTACACCCACCGCCTCAACCTCAGCGACCTGCTGCAGGAACTGAACGGGTAATTACCGCTTTTTCAGTTTATCCTGCGTGTTTTCCATCGCTTCTTCGATGGAATGCGATTTCTTGATGTCGAGATGGAGCTTGGTGTCTTCCGCGAGTTTCGAATAGAAGCTGTGAAGGGTGTTGAGCTCTTCTTCCGACAATTCTTCGATGTCGATCAGGCGGTTGCTGGCCGTTTTGGTGCAGGCGATGAGCTCGTTAAGCTTCAGCTGGATGGATTTTGAATCCTTGTTCTGCGATTTCTGGATGATAAACACCATCAGGAACGTGATGATGGTGGTACCGGTGTTGATGACCAGTTGCCAGGTATCGGAAAATGCGAACAGCGGGCCGGTTACGGCCCATACCAGGATGACGAAGAAAGCGACGATGAAGGCCCTGGGGCTGCCGGTTGCAGATACGACTTTGCCGGCGAACCGCTCGAAAAATGGGACTTTCTTTTCTCCCTTCTCGTTCATAACCAAATGATTAGTAATTAATATTCAGCAGACGGAGTTTATTGTAAAGGGTTTTCCTGTCAATATTGAGTAACTGCGCGGCTTTCGTCTTGTTATACTTCACTTCCTTCAGCACATTGATGATTTTGTTGTATTCCGCCTTGAGGGCAACCGATTTAAGATCGTTATCGTCGAGGAGGGGAAGGTTGGGCTCGTCCTGCTGATCGGCCGGCGCGGTTTCAGGCACGGCGGCAGCGGGCTGGCGCATCATTTTGCCTGCTTTCATTTCCAGCGGTAATGCGGCCATGGAGATTTCCTTTCCGGCGGGTGTGAGCAGGCTGGCGCGGCGGATCACGTTTTTCAGCTCGCGGATATTGCCCGGCCAGTCGTAATTCCGGAAACACTCCCAAACTTCTTCGCTGAGCGCGGCTTCGGGCTTGTTAAGCTCTTTGCCGGCCTGGGAGAGGAAAGCGTCCACGAAGGAACGGAGGTCTTCGTCGCCGCGCTCGCGCAGCGGCGGGATATGGATGGTGAATTCGTTGAAACGGTGGAAAAGGTCTTCCCGGAACTTGCCTTTCTGCACGGCTTCGAAGAGGTTTTCGTTGGAAGCCACGATCAGGCGGACGTCCACCGCTATTTCCTTCATGCTGCCCACGCGGCGGATTTGTTTTTCCTGGATCACGCGGAGCAGGGCTACCTGCACGTCGTAAGGGAGGTTGGCGATCTCGTCGAGGAAGATGGTGCCGCCGTGCGCCTGTTCGAACGCGCCGATTTTGGTGCCGATGGCGCCGGTGAAAGAGCCTTTTTCGTGACCGAACAGTTCGCTGGCGGCCAGCTCGCGGGAAAGTGCCCCGCAGTCGATGGCGATGAAGGGCTGGCTTTTGCGGCTGCTGTGGTCGTGGATGAGGTGGGCTACGGATTCCTTGCCGGTGCCGGTTTCGCCGAAGATGATGACGCTATAGTCGGTGGGCGCCACGAGGGTGAGCTCGCGGATCAGCTGGCGGGAGGGCTCGCTTTCGCCGTAGACGTACTGTCCGCCGTTCTGGGTGCCTCCCGAGGGTTGCGGGCGGTGGGGGGCGTCGGCCGCGGGAGCCGCCGGGGCTGCCTGAGCAGGCTGGGGAGCGGGGGAACCGGGGTTCTCCAGCGCCTTGTTCACCAGGGCCAGGATCTCGTCGGGGTACAATGGCTTGGAAATGTAGTCGTAAGCGCCGTTTTTCACCATGTCTACCGCAATGCGGACATCGCTGTAGCCCGTGATGATAATCACGACGGTCTGCGGGCTGAGGGCCCGGATATCGTTCAGCAACTGCGCGCCGTCAGTATCTTTCAGGCGGTAATCGCAAAGGATCAGGTCGAAAGGAGTTTCTTTCAGCATCTTCAGCGCCTGGGCGCCGGTCATCGTACTTTCTGTCTTAAAGCCATGCTTGCCCAGGAATCTGCTGAGCAGGGTACAAATGTTTATTTCATCATCAACAATGAGGATACGCTTCATACTTGAATATGTTGGACGGATATTAAATTTACAACTAATTATGCATACTCGGTTTTACACCGGTTTTCTTCATATCAAACAGGATCTCGGTTAACTCCCCTATGTTAAATGGCTTAGGCAGAAAATGAACCGCACCGTTCGTCAGGGCTTTCTGTTTTTCCATCCCATTGTCATAAGCACTGATGGATATCACAGGCAAATCAGGATAATCCGCTTTTATCTGCGGAAGAATATCGAGACCCGACCCGTCAGGGAGATGGATGTCCAGGAACAAAACGTCGGGTTTTTGCTGACGTAAGAACTGTAATCCATCTTTCAAAGCGTGCACATATTTTACCTTGTACCCATGCTTCGTCAGGCTTAACTGTAAAAGTTGACAAATATCCGGTTCGTCGTCAATAATTAAAATCAAATCTCCCATGGCGTCTAATTTATGTACCGGGAAAACGTCTGCCACTAGTTCCTCCGGATGTTACTGTCATTTAACAGTAATCCTGCAAACAGTCTGCCGGTTATTTTTAATTGTTTCAACAGACATATTTGTGGACTTTCCTCCACGAAATTTACGCCTTATTTCCACAAAATGGCCAGCCTTTTGCCGCAGAATTCCCTTCCCGGGCCGGATGGCATGGGTGGTATAGTAATTGATCTTTTTCCTGCAGAGTCATTTACTTCACCCAAAAAACGCTATCGTATGAATTCTTTACAGTTGAAAGGCGCCTGGAACGAAATCAAGGGCAAGTTGAAACAGCAGTACGGTGATCTGACCGACGACGATCTGACTTATGTGGAAGGAAAGGAAGACGAATTGCTGGGAAGGCTTCAGCAGAAGCTTGGCAAATCGAAAGAAGAAGTGAAAAAGCTGATCGATGATCTGTAAACTTTGACTACGGATTATACTTTTATCATAGCTGTTGTTTTAGTTATTGGCAACTCGTGGTTTTAACATGCAGTTAAAGCATCATTAAAACCGTAAAGCTTGCCAGCTGTCCTGCATCATCTGATGCGGGACAGCTTTTTAAATCTTCAAAAAACGCATTGTCATAGATTGATCCATTGTAAGTATTATTCATCCTGTTTGTAACCGTTTTTGATCATCCTGCTCATAAAGAAAGTTCCGGCAATGAACCAGCCGGAACTTTCTGTTTTTATGAATATGGTGGATAGTACGTTATCCTTTATTAACCGTTTCGAGATCGCGCAGGTAACGGATTTTGTCGTGCGAGCTTTTCAGCCGCATGCGTTGCTCGGAGATCATCTGGCGAACTTCTGGCGGGAGGAAGTCGTGTTCCAGCGCTGAATTGTAGGATTTCTGCGCGGCGTCTTCACCGTATTCGCAGGTGGCCAGGATGGACCGGCGGTCGGCGCCCCCGAAGGATACTTTCACGTCCATCCAGGTGCGGTACAGCTTGCCGGCGAAGGTGGAATCGCGTTCGCGGTCTTCGCCCAGGCTGCGGAGGTATTTATTGAGCTCGGTGGTGAAGCGCTTGCTGTCGGCCACCATATCGTCAAAAAGTTCCTTCAGGTCGAGATCGTCGGTTTGCAGGCGGGCTTTGTTGTATCCTTCAATCCGGTCGTTGTTGATTTTAACCAGGTCTTCTACGACTGCTGCCGTTTTTTGCAGGTGTTCCATGATGTACTATTTTGAGGTGATGTAAATGATATGGTTTCATACCAAATCGCCCAAAAACACTGCCATAACGGTTCATGCGGGGAACAGTGCGGCCCTGCTGAAGGTTCACCCCTCATGGGGGAAGTGCATCCACATTCGTTGTGGTATATTTTTCCGGTAAATGTTTACATACGGTTGATTTGGCACTGGCATGCTTTTTACATTATTTATCCTGAACCAAACAATCATTGATATGAATTCCTTACTGTATCTCATTGCCGTGATCCTGATCATCGGCTGGCTCCTGGGGTTTTTCGTGTATTCCGCCGGCGGCCTGATCCACGCATTACTCGTGCTGGCCATCATCGCTATCCTGATCAATATCATCAGAGGCAGGGCTGCATAATATTTTTATCCATCAGCCCCACATACAAAAAGCAGGAATAAATGGTAAGATTAATTATCATGTATTCCTGCTTTTTGTCGTATTTTAAAGGGTATGAACGAGCTCCTGTTACTGTTAGCTTTCCAATTGCAGGCTACCAATTACCCTATGCTGGTCACAGACCAATCTATCCACCGCGTTATGATCGTCCAGGCGCCATCCGGCGATATTATCAAGGAATGGTGCGCATCGGATATCCCGGAACAACACCGTAAATGGTTCCGGAACCCCAGCGAAGTGAAGTTTTCGCGCAATGGAAAATATCTCTTAACCTGCGCATCCGGTGGCGGCGCGGCCATTATCCGGATAAGCGACGAGAAAACGCTCTGGTACGACTCCGTGGGCGGGAATCCCCACTCTCTCGATATCGGGCCGGGAAACATCCTGGTGGTAGCTTCCAGCACCGGTAATTACACCACCCTATTCCGGTACGACCTCAATTCAACGAAACGCTACGAGCCCAACCGCCCCCGGAGAAAGATAGATTTTCCCGATGGCCATGCCGTGAATTTTTACGATGGGTATTTCTATGTGGCGGGTGCAAACCAAATCAAAGCTTACGAAGTCCGCCAGGGCAAGCGGAAAAAAAACTTACCGGACCTTGTTGCCGTGGAATCATATACCATCCCGGGTATAGGCGCGCATGATATGATATACGGCGCCCGCGAGAAGGTTTTTTATCTTACCACGGTGGATACTTTGCTGGAGTTCCACGCTACAGACGGATCTTTCCACCCCGTTCCGGGCAAGATCAGCCGCAACATTAAAAGCTACTCCGAAGGCGCCAATAAAGACCTGCCCTCCACGGTCACCGTGCCGAAGGAGCAATGGTGGACCGACGAGGTTACGGACCTCCAGGGCAAAACCATCCTGAAAATACCAGGCGCGCGCATTTACAAGGCGCGATGGCTGATAGGATATATCAACACCTATAAAGAATATGACAAGAATGGCAAGCTTATCCGTGATGTAGCCTGGTAAGCCTAATTCGCTGGTAATGTGATAATGAAGGTGGTCCCTTCGCCCAGGATGCTCTCTACCTGGATGTGGCCTTTGTGATTAATAATAATGTTTTGGGTGGATGTGAGCCCCAGCCCGGTACCTTTCGTTTTTGAAGTAAAGAACGGATCGAACAGGCGGGCTTTGTTTTCTTCGGGGATGCCCATGCCATTGTCCGTGATCCGGATCATGGCCGTTTTCCCTTCAACTGAAGTATGGATCGTGAGCACGCCTTTGCCGGGCGTCATGGCTTCGATGGCGTTGATGAGGATGTTGAGCAGGGCGATGTTCATTTTTTCCACGTCGGCCGTAATCACGGCCGGTTGTGGCGTAAAATCCTCCACCAGTTTGATCCCGTTGAGTTTCAGGCGGTCCATCGCCAGCGAAAGCGCGCTGTCAATCAAGTTATTAAGATCATGTTCCAGCAAATGCAGCTCCATCATGCGGGTGGATTGCAGTAGCTCGGTCACCAGCTGGTTGATGCGCGTGCAGTTGCGTTCGATGATATCGAGATAGAGGCTGGTGTCTTCCAGGTTGGTGGATTCTTCCCCCCTGAACTGCCCTACGGCCAGGATGATATTGGTGAGCGGGTTGCGGACCTCATGCGCGATCACGCGGGCGATGCGGCCCGAAATCACGAACTTTTCCTGTTGCCTTTTTTCCAGTTCTTCCCGCTTCTTGTCGGTAATATCTTCCGCCACGCAAAGGAAAGTGCCCAGCTGCTCGTCGAGCTTGTTGGCATTGACGAGCACGGAAATCTTGCGGCCGGATTTTTCGCGGAAAGTGAATTCCTGCTGTACGATGGCATCATCGGTACAAATCTCTTCCATGAAGCGCTTGCATTCCGAATCGAGGAAGAACAGGTCTCTCATGTTCATCTCCAGCAGTTCTTCCCGGGAGTGGGCGAGTTTCTTGCGGGCGTTGGGGTTGGCATCGATGATATTCATTTCGCAGTCGGCCAGGATGATGATATCGTGGCTTTTTTCGAAGATGCCGAAGTATTTGCGTTCGTTTTCCGCGATGGCCCGCAGGTGCTTGAACTCGGTGATGCCGTAACGGATGGCGCGTTCCAGTTCGGGGCCGGTGATATCGCCTTTAACGAGGTAATCCGTGGCGCCGGCGATCATCGCTTCGTTATCAATGGCGTAATCGCCTTTGCCGGTGAGCATGATCACGGGCGCTTCGTACCCTATTTCCTGGAAATGGCGGAGAATATCGATGCCGGTGTGCATACCCAGGCGGTAATCCACGAGGTATAATTCGTGTTCCCGCTTCCCGATGGCTTCCAGGGCTTTATCGTAGGTGGATGCCCAGGTTATCTCATACTGATCGGGGGCCACATCCTGTAAAACGGTGTTGACAAGGAAGAAATCATCTTCGTCATCGTCCACCATGAGGATGCGTTTGCGTTTTTCTTTCATAATCTGTCAATGGTATTCCTGTTTCAGAGCAAGAAACATGCTCAAAAATCAGTCTTCCCGCAATTGTTTCAGCGGAAGGGTGATAATAAATGCGGCCCCTTCGCCGGGAGCGCCTTCTGCGGAGATGTAGCCCTGGTGGGCTTCCACGATTTTTTTGCAGATGGCCAGCCCGATGCCGGTGCCTTTATATTCGCTGACGCCATGAAGGCGCTGGAAGATGAGGAAGATGCGGTCGGCATAGGACGGGTCGAACCCGATGCCATTGTCCTGCACCCGGATGCGCAGGTATTTTTCCGCGGCTTTTTTCTCGCTGGGCACGCCCGCGCCGCGGCCGGTGAGGGTTTCGCCGGTGATGCGGATGAGCAGCGGGCACTCCGGCTTGGCGAATTTAATGCTGTTGGAAAGGATGTTCTGGAATAGCTGGTGCAGGCCCGTGTCGGAACCTTCGATCATGGGCAGCGGATCGGTCTGGACGGCGCCTTTCTTTTCCTGCAGCGGCGCGTCGAGGTCGCCGAGGACGTCGCGGAGGAGCTCGTTGAGGTCTATTTCAGCGATCGTGTCGGGCGTGATGCGGCCGGCGCGGGAAAAAGTCAGGAGGTCGTTGATGAGGACGCGCATGCGGCCCACGGCAGAAACCATGCGGTCTACCAGCTGCCCCGCTTCGGGCGGGATCTCGTCGCGGTACTTGAGCAGCAGCCGGTCGGAGAAGGTGGATATTTTACGGAGGGGCTCCTGGAGGTCGTGGGAAGCTACGTACGCAAACTGTTCCAGTTCCTGATTGGATTTGTTGAGCAGGTTGATATTTTCCTGCAGCTCACGCTGGTAGCTGCGCATCCTGGATTCGATATGCAGCTGGAGGCGGAATTCGCGGTTGAGCGTGACGTAGGAATAGATGCCGATGATAATGGCGATGAGGGAAATGATGAACACCGCCGGGATCCAGAGGTTGGAGAAGAAGGTAAAAGCCCGGGATTTTTCGGAGAGCTGCGCTTCTTCGATGGCGATCATATCCTGCATCTTGCGGTCGATCTGGTCCATGGACAATTCGCCTTCTTTAACGGAGATGCTGCCGCTGGACTGGCGGGCGCCGGCAAGGAGTTGGCCGTATTTGATATCGAGGAGTTGCTTGAGTGTGTCGAGGTTTCTTTGCTGCGGGGGATCGTCGATAATTTGGCGCAGCTTGCGGTATTCTTTCTCAATTTTGACGCTTCGCTCGGACATGCTGGGGTGGAGGAATTCCTGTTGATGAGTGATGTTGTAGCCCCGGATGGCGGCTTCGGCGTCTTTCAGGTGGCGGGAAATGAGCTCCAGGCGTTTGGAGACTTCCACGGCATGCTGGAGGCGCGAGGCGTTGTGCATGAGGTTTTTGGCGATGAGGTACGACACCACGCTGGCGCCGATGATGGCGGTAAACGCGATGAAAAATCCCACCCTGATTTTTTTATGTATGCTGATATGCATTTCCTTCAAACTGTTTACGGATGCCGGTTTTGGATGTGCAAGATTTTCTACAGACTGAAAACTCCCTTCTACAAGAAACCGGCATAAAGATGCATGAAATCCCGCCGATCCTTCCCCAAATTACGAAAACCCCCGCATTCAAATGGTTGCGCTTGTATTCCTAACGCATTCCTGTGGCTGCTAATATTGTTGTTGCTCCTCTATCTGCAAAACATGTGCCTCCGTGTTGGAATGCTGTTTGGACATAGAAAAGAAAGAACGTGTTAAACCTTAAAATCATCCGGCATGAAAAACGAGAACGACAAGAACACCCGCCCGAACCCGGCCCCGCCGGGCGTGCAGCCCCCCGATGAGAACCGCGGACAGGGCGGCGGACAACCCAAACCGGGCCTGGGAGAAGAACCGGATAAGCAAAACCCGGACATCCCGCAGGAGATCCCCAAGCGCGAGATCGACCGCAAACCCAGCGACCCGCAATCCGAGCCTGAACAAGGCCCCCGCCAGGATAAACCCGAAAAAGGTCCCCGGCAGGACGGCCCCGAGAAAGGCCCCCGCGAACATAAACCCGATATTCCGGAAAGCGAAGAAAACAACGACGTACAGGAGAAATCCCCCGATATCGTCGGACAGCAACGCATTGAGGATGAAAGCATCATCGACAAGCGCGACCGCTTCCCGTTTCCTAACAAATAAACCAGAAAAAACCTCAAACATTATGGCAACAAAAAACACCAAGACGACCGCCTCCCGGAACGGGGCTGCAAAATCGAATGGCAGCCGCAGCAATGGTGCAGCAAAAAAAGCCACCGCAACCCGCAAACCCGCTGCCCGCAGCAGTGAAATGGAAGCTTCTCCTTTCCACCAGCTGTTCATGGATGAACTGAAAGATATTTACTGGGCCGAGAAGCACCTCGTGAAAGCACTTCCCAAAATGCAGAAAGCCGCCACCACGGCCGAACTGGTAGATGCCTTCGCCGAACACCTGGAAGCCACGAAAGGACATGTGAGCCGTCTTGAAGAAATATTCGACCTGATGGGCGCCCGCGCCGTTGGCAAGAAATGCGAAGCCATGGAAGGCCTCGTTTCCGAAGCGCAGGAACTGATCAGCGAAGAAGATCCCGGCTCCGTGCTCGATGCCGGCCTCATCATCGCCGCGCAGAAAGTAGAACACTACGAAATTGCGTCTTATGGCAGCCTCAGGACCCTCGCTACGAGGATGGGGCACACCGAAGCCGCCAACATACTCGAACAAACGCTGGACGAAGAAAAGGAAACAGATTCCCTCCTCACCCAAATCGCAGAGACGAAGGTGAACGAGGAAGCGTTGGCCGAAGATTAATACGCCAACGGATGATGGGCCGCTTTCATGTTTGAAAGAAACATGAAAACGGCCCTTTTAATTGTGTAACCCCGATCGATCGTGTAAAAACATCCGGTATGCAAAAGTCGAACAAGAAGAAAACGCTCCGTCCGCCGCAGCGGCAGCGCCGCCAGCCGGGCCTCGAGCACAAGATGACCCCGCTCCCCGACGCGGAGCCCCAGGTCCCCGCGGGCGGCAGGCTCCAGGATAAAGTGGCGGTGATCACCGGGGGCGACAGCGGCATCGGCCGCGCCGTGGCCCTCGCTTTCGCAGAGCAGGGCGCGCACGTAGTGATCGCTTACCTCGACGAAACCGAAGACGCCGAAGCCACCGCGCAGGGCGTGCTGGAACGGGGGCGAGAAGTGCTGCTCATCCCGGGTGATATCAGCCGGGAACGCCATTGTGAGAAGATCGTAAAACAGGCGGTGAAGAAATTCGGAAGGATCGATATCCTCGTTAACAACGCCGCGGTGCAGTTTCCGCAGAAAAAATTCGAAGATATTACGGCAGAACAACTGTTGCGGACGTTCTCCGTCAACATATTCCCCCATTTCTACCTCACCCGTTTCGCCCTGCCCCACATTCCCCGCGGCGGCAGCATCATCAACACCACATCGGTTACCGCGTACCGCGGCAGCAGCCACCTGATCGACTATTCCGCCACGAAAGGCGCCATCGTGTCGTTTACGCGCTCGCTGTCGTCGATGCTGGCGGAAAAAGGCATTCGCGTGAACGGTGTAGCCCCCGGCCCCATCTGGACGCCCCTCATCCCCGCAACGTTCCCGCCGGACCATGTGGCCAACTTCGGGTCCGACGTGCCGTTGAAGCGCGCCGGCGAACCTGCTGAAGTGGCGGGCTGTTATGTATTCCTGGCTTCCGCGGAAGCGAATTATATCACTGGTCAAATCCTGCACCCCAATGGTGGAGAAATTGTTAACGGCTGACGCGCCCGCCGTGGCGCAGGCCGCCCGCTTACGATATGTAAACCCCGCATCGCCGGGCATTGCGAGGCATCGCATGCGCGGCGGTTTTTATTATACCGACGCGCAGGGAAAGCGGATTTCGGATGAAGAAACGCTCCACCGCATCAGGGGGCTCGTGCTGCCGCCGGCCTGGGAGGACGTATGGATCTGCCCTTATGCCAACGGTCATTTGCAGGCTACGGGCACCGATGCACTGGGGCGCCGGCAGTACCGCTACCATACCCGCTGGGCGGAAGTGCGCAACGAAACCAAGTTCTACCGCCTGCTCGCTTTCGGAAAAGTGCTGCCGAAAATCCGCCGCCAGGTAACGAAAGACCTTCGCCGCCGCGAGCTCGACCTGCCGCGTGTGTGCGCCATCGCCATGCGGGTAATGGAAGAAACTCTCATGCGGGTGGGCAACGCGGAATATGAAAAGAAATATCATTCCTACGGCCTTACCACTTTGCGCAACAAACACGTGCAGTTCAACGGCAACGCCGCGCTGTTCCGCTTCAAAGGGAAAAAAGGCGTGGAACACAAGATCGAATTGCGCCACGCGGCACTGTCGAGGCTCCTGCGCAAAGTGCGCGACATTCCAGGACAGGAACTTTTCCAGTATTATGAAAACAATGAAGTGAAAAGCCTCGATTCCGGCGCGCTCAACGATTACCTGAAAAACATCACCGGCGAGGATTTTACCTGTAAAGACCTCCGCACCTGGGCAGGAACGCTCGAAGCACTGCATCTGCTGTATGACTGCGAAGCCGCTGCTTCTCAAGCAGATTGCAAACGGAAAATCGTGGAAGTACTGGACCAGGTGGCCCGGAAACTGGGGAATACCCGCGCGGTGTGTAAAAAATACTACGTCCACCCCGCGTTAACGGAATTATACGAAAGCGGCGGAATGGGGAAATATAAAGGGCAAAATGTGGACGAAAAACTACTGTTGAAAATCCTCAAAGATCATCATACACCAAAACGGCGGCGCCCTTGAGAGGCGCCGCCGTTTCTTTTCATGTGCATTTCATGCATCACAGTCCGCCGAAGATCATCTGTTCTTCACGATCCTCGACCGGTATCTTCTTTAGGAATTCATCGAAACCCGCCTCGTCGTGCGAGGAATAAGCGCCATAAGCATCCAGGACATAGCCTTTCTTGCCTTTTTTGTCTTCCAGGAGGTATAATACCGAGTTGTCGGACGGGTCTGACTCGCCCTCGAAACGGTACGTTTTAATGATCAGCAGATCGTCCGGATTGTAGATTTCATCGCCTTCTACAGGCTGCATCCTGCCGTGATCGCTCATCTTAAATTCATTGTCGTATCCTTTCGAATGGAGTTTAGCCATGACTTGCGAGAGGGTATTCATTTCGCCGGGTTTATCTGTTCTCAGGTTTTCCATAAAAGTCGTTTTTAGTTACTGTTCAAAATCCAAAACACATGCCACTGCTGCAAAAAATGGCCTGATTGTTGGCAGAGTAGAATTAGCGATCAAATCTTACAAAGCAAATTCCCCCGATAGTTATGCATATGAAGAAACAAGGCCGTCCCGTTCCCGGGACGGTTTTTTTATGCAACCCCCATGGTATAATGATTGTTGTACAGTAGGACTAAACCCATTCCGTTATGAGAGCAATATGGTCTGGCAGCATAGGCTTCGGCCTTGTCAACATCCCCGTTAAATTATACAGCGCCGTCCAGGAAAGCCGTCTCGACCTGGATATGCTGGACAAAAAGGACCACTCCAGGATCCGTTTTCAGCGTGTAAACGAGAAAACGGGGAAAGAAGTAGCGTGGGAAAATATCGTCAAAGCGTACAATTACAACGACAAATATATTGTGCTCGATGAGCATGATTACGAAGATGCGAGCCCAAAGAAGAGCAAGATCATCGAAATATCGTCATTTGCCGGAACGGATGAGATCGATGCCGTGTATTTCGAGACGGCTTATTTCATCGAACCCGATAAGGGTGGCGGAAAGGCTTACCAATTGTTGTTGAAAACGTTGGAAAAGACGCGAAAAGTGGGCGTGGCGCTTTTCGTTTTGCGGACGCAGGAGCACCTGGCCGTGGTGCGCGCCAACGGCGATTATCTCATGCTGCACCGGCTTCGTTTCGGGGAGGAAGTGAGGGAACCGGATGAATTGAAGCTGCCGGACAAAACAACCATTCCCAAAAAGGAACTGGATATGGCCGTGAAACTGGTGGAAAGTTACACCGAAACGTTCGACATATCCGCTTATAAGGATACTTACCACGAGGAACTGATGCGCATCATCAAAGCCAAGGCCTCCGGCAAACGGGCCGTGGTGAAGAAGATGAAAGTTACCAGCACGAAAGGGACCGATCTTTTCGAACAGCTGAAAGCCAGCCTCGGATCTAAAAAGCGCGTATCATGAGTTTAGCGAAATACAAGCAGAAAAGGGATTTCAAACAGACGAGCGAGCCCGCGGCCGGAAAAGCTGCGAAAGACGACCAGCACATATTCGTGATACAACGGCATCACGCCACGCGGCTGCATTACGACTTCCGGCTGGAAATGGACGGCGTCCTGAAAAGCTGGGCGGTGCCGAAAGGCCCGTCGCTCAACCCTTCGGATAAAAGGCTGGCCATGGAAGTGGAGGACCATCCTTACGATTATAAAGACTTCCAGGGCGAGATCCCGCCGGGGAACTACGGCGCCGGCTATGTGTACATCTGGGACAAGGGAACTTATGAGCTGCTGGAATCCAACGGCAAGCCGTTCGATAAGGAGGCGCTGCGCGAGTGGAAATCAGGCAGTTTGAAGGTGGTGCTGCATGGTAAGAAGTTGAAAGGAGAATTCGCGCTGGTGAAGATGCGGAACGGCCGTGACGAGAATGCCTGGCTGCTCATCAAGCACAACGACAAATACGCCGTGCACGACGAGTATGACAGTGAAGACTATACGCCCAAAAGCGTCATCAATAAGCTGAAAGGCCCGCATAATACGAAGCCTGAGGCGAAAGTCGCAGCCCAAAAGGCGGCTGCGCCGAAGAAAAAAGCTGCTGCGAAGAAGGCCGCTTCTCCAAAAAAGGTTGCTTCCAGGGGAAAAACGTCTTCTTCAAAAAAGGCCACCGTAAAGAAGGCCGCTTCTCCAAAAAAGGCCGCAGCAAAAAAGGCCGCTTCGCCGGAAAAAGCCGCCGCATCCACCGGTAAAAAAAAAGCGCAGGAAGGTGAGCCGATGAAGGAATTCTACAAACCGATGCTCGCCACATTGGTTGACGCGCCCTTCGACCGCCCCGGCTGGATCTTCGAAACGAAATGGGACGGATATCGCGCCATTGCGCACGTGGAACATGGAAAAGCGGAGTTGTATTCGCGCAATAAGTTGTCTTTCAATGAAATATACGCCCCGATCGTGGCTGCTGTGGAGAAGATTCCCCACAACGTTGTGCTGGACGGAGAAGTCATCATCCCCGGAAAAGGGGGCAAATCCGATTTTCAGGCGTTGCAGAACTTCAAAACCACCCGGAAAGGGAACCTCACCTACGTAGTTTTCGACCTGCTGTACCTCGATGGCCATTCGCTGGAAGACCTTACCCTGCTGGAAAGGAAAACGTTGCTGAAGCAGATCGTCGACCAGCTGGATGATCCCGCCGTTAAATTTTCCGCACATGTGGAAGGGAAAGGGATACAGCAATTTGAGAAAGCGCGGAAGGCTGGCTGGGAAGGCGTGATCGCCAAGAACGGCGAAAGCACCTATGGCGAAGGGGCCCGCTCCCTCAATTGGCTTAAAGTGAAAGTGCTCAACCGCCAGGAGGCCGTGATCTGCGGATTCACGGCGCCGCGCGGCAGCCGCAAGGATATCGGCGCGCTCATCCTGGGCGTCTACGAAAACGGCGGGATGCGTTATATCGGTCACTGTGGCGGAGGGTTCAACGAAACCGGGCTCAAAGACCTTCACGCCAAACTGCAGCCGCTGGTTACCAGCACATCACCCTTCAAAGAAAAAATCAAAACGAACACACCCGTTACCTGGCTGAAACCGGAGCTCGTGTGCGAAGTGAAATTCTCCGAATGGACGAACGACGGGCACCTGCGCCAACCGATCTTTATCGCCATGCGCGACGACAAGCCCGCCAAATCCGTTATCCGTGAAAAACCGCGCCACGCGCCGGAATCTAAACCTGTCGATATGAAAGGAAACGCCAAGAAGGAAACCGCCGCGCCGGCCGAAAAGGAAAGGGTGCTCAAGCTGAACGGGAAAAGCGTTACCCTCACCAACCAGCAGAAAATCTACTGGCCGAACGAAAAGATCACGAAAGGCGCGCTGGTGGATTATTACCTGTCGGTCGCGGAAGTCATTCTCCCGCACCTGAAAGACCGGCCCCTCAGCCTGAACCGCTTCCCGAACGGCATCGCCGGGCCGAATTTTTTCCAGAAAGACCTGGACCTGGAATCTGTCCCCTCCTGGCTGAAAACCGCGCAGATCTGGTCGGAGTCCTCCAACCGAACGATCGATTACCTCGTTTGCAACAACGAAGCCACGCTCGCCTGGATGGTGAACCTTGGTTGCATCGAGATCAATCCCTGGTTGTCGCGCCTCCGCAAACCGGAGTTCCCGGATTTCATCGTCATCGACCTCGACCCCAACGATATCGCCTTCGAATATGTGATAGAAGCGGCTATCGAGGTGCGGAAGGTGCTGGAATCGCGCGGGATCGATTCTTTTGTGAAGACGTCCGGCTCCAGGGGGATGCACATCTACATTCCAACCGGCGCGAAACATCCCTACGATACCTGCAAGCTGTTTGCAGAGTTCGTGGCTACGGAGGTGAATGCACGGCTGCCCGAAACCACCAGTATCGTCCGCACGAAATCGAAGCGGAAGAAGATGGTGTACCTCGACTTCCTGCAGAACCGGACGGGCCAAACGGTGGCTGCTCCCTATTCTGTCCGCCCCAAACCCGGCGCCACCGTTTCGGCGCCGCTGGAATGGAAAGAAGTGACGAAAAAGCTGCGGATGGAGGATTATCACATGGGCAACATCGGGAAAAGACTGGACAAAAAGGGCGACCTGTGGGCCAATATCCTCACTGCCAAAAACGATCTGAAAGCCATCCTGAAAGTCACGGAAGGGTAATGAAAAACGGCTGTGGGATTGGATTTGTGCAAAATGATACCCGGAAAAACGGTGCAATGGCATGCCAATTGAATTGGTAACTGTGTAAATGCCGGCAACGGCGATTATTCACCAAATCCGCAATCCTATGGCTAGAGCCGAACAATCCTCGATACTCAGGCTGGTTTGGGTATACAGCTTCGTCATCACGGCCGTGTGCATCGCA
Organism: uncultured Chitinophaga sp.; assembly: GCF_937874145.1. Lineage (GTDB taxonomy): Bacteria > Bacteroidota > Bacteroidia > Chitinophagales > Chitinophagaceae > Chitinophaga. The sequence goes on from NZ_CALNBI010000329.1 coordinate 19,527, forward strand.
CTCGCCGGGATATTTTACCTGACGCAATGGTTCTCCGATTTATGGACCGGCTATATTATCAACGGCATCATCTTTTTGGGTGTCATGCTGTCTGTCATTCACGCCAATAGCACGCTGGGCGGCGCCGCCTCGCTGTACCAGCTTGGGCTCACCGGCCTGATCACGACTTTGCTGGCCACGATTATGGTCGCGAGCGTAACCCTGCTTTTCCATCTGATCATGGTGCCGACTGACCCGGCGACTTTGAATGTAACGATGGAGGAAGCGCGCATCAATGAATTCAGTGTACAGACGCGGCAGGGCTTCTGGATTTTTATGGTCACGAATATCCTGTTCGCGAATTTTACACTGGGAGTATTAGGTACGGTGATAGGCGCCATCTCCGTTAAACGGAACCAAAAAACAGAAAACGCCGGTTAGGCGAAACGAAATAGTATCAACGGGAACGGACCGGGAAGGGCATTTGTCCGACCCGGTTTTTTTGCGCTACATTTGCTCCCATGACCCAACAAGGCACGATCCTCATCATCGACGATGAAGCCCAATTGCGCAAACTTCTGGCCCGCCTCCTCACGCTGGAAGGGTATACCATCCTTGAAGCGCAAGATGTACGGTCTGCCCGGAAACTCCTCGACAAATCGGAAGTGCATGTCATCCTTTCCGACGTTAAACTGCCGGACGGCAACGGCGTGGAGCTGACGGCCCAGTTGAAATCATCTCATCCGGATATAGAAATTATCGTACTTACCGCCTACGGGAATATCGCCGACGGGGTACAGGCGATCAAAAACGGTGCGTTCGATTATCTCACGAAAGGCGACGACAACAACCGCATCCTGCCACTGGTGAGCAAGGCCATGGACAAGGCGCGCCTCCAGTTCCGGGTGCGCTCGCTGGAAGAGAAGCTGGGCGGCAAACACGATTTTTCGCAAGTGATCGGCAAATCGCCGCGCATCCTCGACGCCGTGAACCTCGCCCGGAAAGTGGCGGCTACGGATGCAACGGTTTTGTTGCTGGGGGAAACGGGCTCCGGGAAGGAAGTTTTCGCACAAGCCATCCACCGCGCCAGCGCCCGCGCTTCGCAGCCGTTCGTGGCGGTGAACTGCAGCGCTTTCGGGAAGGAAATCCTGGAAAGCGAGCTCTTCGGCCATAAAGCCGGTGCGTTTACCGGGGCCGTCAAAGACAAAAAAGGTTTCCTGGAAGAAGCCAACAGCGGCACCATCTTCCTCGACGAGATCGGCGAAATGGCGCCCGACCTGCAGGCCAGGCTGCTCCGCGTGCTGGAGACCCGCGAATTTTATAAAGTCGGGGATTCCAAACCGATGAAAGTGGATATCCGGATTATCGCGGCCACCAACCGCGACCTGGAGAAGGAATCCGAAATAGGAACTTTCCGGGCGGATTTATATTACCGCCTTTCCGCGTTCCAGATTCACCTGCCCTCGCTCAACGACCGCCGGGAAGACGTGCCCCTGCTCGCCCAATATTTCCTGTCCCAACTTGGCCCCAAAAATAACAAACGCATCACGGGCATGACGGGCGGCTTCCGCCAGGCGCTGGAAAACCACCACTGGCGCGGCAATATCCGCGAACTGCGGAACGTCATCGAACGGGCGGTGATCCTGGCCGACGGGCCCGAGCTCGACACCGACCTGCTCCCGCTCGAGTTCTCCCATTTTGGAAACGACGGTCCCGCCCCGCTCAGCCTCGCCGATATGGAAAGGAAACATATCGCCAGGGTGCTGCTGGCGGTGAACGGGAACAAAACCCGCGCGGCCGAAATGCTGCAGATCGGGCTCACGACTTTATATAACAAGATCAAAGAGTACAATCTCCGCTGACGAAATTTTCGGTTTTTGCAAACAACCCTTCCGTTTTTGCATGGTGCCGGCACGCCTGAAAAGGTATGCCGGCTTCTTATTTTGTTGATAATGATGTGTTTATGATGAATTGGGTCTTGTTGGCATTTCGCTGGCATACACCGCTCAAAATCACACATCATGTTACCGGATGCTAAAATCCATCTCCTGCTGGCGCAACAGATCCCCGGCCTTCGCAACGAAGCCTCGGGCGCTCCGGTGAAATCACTATTGCCGGTTTCGCTGCAAAACGTCCGCCGTCAATTCATTTTAAACAATTCACAATGCTGACACTCGTATTACTGCTCGCCGGGCTTTTGTGTTTCTGGCTGTTTTTCGCATCGGTAGATTTCTTCGACAAGATTTAAAACGCAAAGCCATGATGAACGCACTTTTCATTTTATCCCTGCTGGTTTTCGGTTACATGATTTACGTGTTGCTGAAGCCTGAAAAATTCTGAGTTATCAATTAATCCTGACAATGAACACCGAATTATTGGGCATTATCGCCACTTATGCCATTACGCTCCTGGTCGCCATACCGCTCGGCCGTTACATCGCGAAGGTTTTCGCGGGACAGCGGACCCTGCTGGATTTCATGGCGCCATTGGAACGGGGGATTTACCGGTTCTGCGGTATCGACCCGAAGGAAGACATGAACTGGAAGCAGCACCTCAAAGCCTTACTGACCATCAATATACTATGGTTCGTATATGGTTTTTTCATGCTGATTTTCCAGGACAGGCTTCCCCTCAATCCGGATCACAACGCGGCGCAAACGCCCGACCTGGCTTTCAACACCGTGATCAGTTTCCTCGTCAACTGCGACCTGCAACACTATTCCGGTGAATCCGGCGTGACGTACCTGACGCAGTTATTCGTGATCACTTTCCTTCAGTTTGTCAGCGCAGCCACGGGGATCGCGGCGCTGGTGGCTGTTTTTAAAGCCCTGCGCCAGAAAACCACCACGCAGCTGGGTAACTTTTGGGACCACCTCCTGAAAACCACCACCCGCATACTCCTTCCCATTTGCATCGTGATCGCAGGGATACTGGCATTTCGCGGAACGCCCGCCAGCTTCGCCGGGAAAGACACCATCGTGACGGTGCAGGGCGATACCGTTCAGGTGTCGCGCGGGCCCGCGGCCGGCATGATCGCCATCAAGCACGTGGGCACCAACGGCGGCGGATGGTTCGGCGCCAACAGCATCCACCCGCTCGAAAACCCGGATTACCTCACCAATATGACCGAGGCCGTCGCGCAGATGATCATTCCCATCGCCATGGTGTTTGCGCTGGGCTTCTTCATCCAACGGAAGAAATTCGCTTATGTCATTTTCGGTGTGATGACCGCCGGGATGCTCGCCATCATGATACCCACGATTTTATCCGAAACCGGCGGCAATCCCGCGATATCGCAGATGGGCATCGCGCAGGTTTCCGGCGCGATGGAAGGCAAGGAAGTCCGTTTCGGGCCGATGGCTACAGCTTATTGGAGCACCATCACCACCATCGTTTCCACCGGGTCGGTGAACGGTTTTCATGACAGCACCATGCCGCTGACCGGCATGATGGAACTGATCGCGATGATGACCAACTGCTTTTACGGAGGCTGTGGCGTGGGGATACTCAATTACTTCGTTTTCATCATCATCGCCGTTTTCATCTCGGGCCTCATGGTAGGGCGCACGCCGGAGTTCATGGGCCACAAGGTGGAAGCGCGCGAAATGAAGATCGCGGCGATCGTGGCGTTGCTGCATCCGCTGCTGATCCTTTCGGGCACGGCGCTGTCGTCGTACGCCGTTGCGCATGGATGGGGTGCGGGATGGGCCACGCAGCCCGGCGCATGGCTCAATAACCCGGGGCACCACGGCTTTTCGGAGATGATGTACGAATACACCTCCGCCGCGGCAAACAATGGTTCCGGCTTCGAAGGGCTGACCGATAATAATCTTTTCTGGAACGTGACGACCGGTTTTGTGCTCCTTCTTTCGCGCTTCCTGCCGATCATCTGTCCGGTGGCGATCGCGGGGATTTTGGCTTCGAAGAAGTACGTCCCCGAATCCGCCGGCACCCTGCGGACAGACACGGCCACTTTCGGCATCATGACTTTCGCCGTGATCGCCATCATCGCCGCACTGGCCTTCTTCCCCGCGCTGGCGCTGGGCCCCATCGCAGAATATTTCTCCCTGTACTAACGCATGCAAACGCAAAAGAAAATGAAAACAAAAGACAATACACTGTTTCCGGTGGCCCTGGTCAAGGAAGCGCTTGCGCAATCCTTCGTGAAACTGAACCCGCGCTTCCTCGTCCGGAATCCCGTGATGTTCACAGTGCAGCTCGGAACGATCGTCATGCTGATCGTAACGGTTTACGCCGGCATCAGTCACGACGCCTCCCAGGGCTCGTTTGGATATAACCTCACCGTGTTCATCGTATTACTGTTGACGGTGCTGTTCGGCAATTTCGCGGAGTCCATCGCCGAAGCGCGGGGCAAAGCCCAGGCCGAAAGCCTCCGCAGAACCCGGGAAGACACCCCGGCAAAGAAAGTCCTGACCGTCGGCGAGATCTTCACCGACGAAATTAAAGTCGTACCCAGCTCCCGGCTGCAAAAAGGCGACCTGTTCGTGTGTGAAGCCGGCGACGTGATCCCGGCCGACGGCGAGATCGTACAAGGCCTGGCGAGCATCGATGAGTCGGCCATCACCGGCGAAAGCGCTTCCGTGATCCGGGAAGCCGGCGGCGACAAAAGCTCCGTAGTAGGCGGCACCAAAGTGCTGAGCGACCGCATCGTGGTGCGGGTGAGCGCTGGCGTGGGGGAATCGTTCCTGGATAAGATGATTGCACTGGTGGAGGGCGCCTCGCGGCAGAAAACTCCCAACGAAATCGCGCTCACCATCCTGCTGGCCAGCTTCACGCTCGTGTTCATCATCGTCTGCGTAACGCTGAAACCCTTCGCCGACTACGCGCAAACACCTATTACCATCGCGGCCTTCATCTCCCTGTTCGTTTGCCTCATACCCACCACCATCGGCGGATTGCTTTCTGCCATCGGTATCGCAGGGATGGACCGCGCCCTCCGCGCCAATGTGATCACCAAATCCGGGAAAGCGGTGGAAACCGCTGGGGACGTGGATGTGCTGCTGCTAGACAAGACGGGCACCATCACCATCGGCAACCGCAGGGCCACGCACTTCCATCCCGCCAACGGCTGCGACCGCGGCGAGTTTATCAAGTACAGCGTGCTGGGCTCCCTGGCCGACGAAACGCCAGAAGGCAAATCCATCGTGGAGCTGGCCGGGCGCGAAGTGGCTGCGCAACTCAGTATGAACGGGTCGCAACTGGTGCCCTTTACCGCCGAAACCCGCAGCAGCGGCATCAATATGAGCGACGGAACACGGATCCGAAAAGGCGCGTACGACGCCATCCGCAACCTGGGCGCAAAGGCCGGTAACGAATTTCCCGCCGATACGGCCGAGATGGTGAAAAAGATCTCCGGGAATGGGGGCACGCCACTGGTAGTGGCCGTCAACGAAAGAATAACCGGTGTGATCGAACTGCAGGATATCATCAAACCCGGCATTAGCGAGCGTTTCGAACGGCTGCGCCGGATGGGGGTGAAAACGGTGATGGTGACAGGCGACAACCCGCTTACCGCCAGATACATCGCCGACAAAGCCGGCGTAGACGATTTCATCGCCGAAGCGAAGCCCGAAGACAAGATGTCGTACATCCGCAGGGAACAACAGGAAGGCCGGCTGGTGGCGATGATGGGCGACGGTACGAACGATGCGCCAGCACTGGCCCAGGCGGACGTGGGCGTGGCCATGAACAGCGGCACGCAGGCGGCCAAAGAAGCCGGCAACATGGTGGATCTCGACAACGATCCCACGAAGCTCATCGAGATCGTGGAAATCGGGAAGCAACTGCTGATGACCCGCGGTTCGCTGACCACCTTCTCCATCGCGAACGACGTGGCCAAGTATTTCGCCATCGTGCCGGCGTTGTTTATCCTGTCGGTGCCTGCGTTACAGGGGATCAATATCATGCAGCTTCACAGCCCGGAAACGGCGATCCTCAGCGCGGTGATCTTCAACGCCATCATAATTCCCCTGCTGATCCCGCTGGCTTTGCGCGGGGTGGCGTATAAACCCATCGGCGCAAGCGCCCTGCTGCGGAGGAACCTCTTTATTTACGGGCTTGGCGGCGTGGTGGTGCCTTTCATCGGCATCAAGCTCATCGATATGGTAGTCGCATTATTCTTTTAAACTGATCATCACATGAAACGATATTTTTTCCCGGCGCTGAAACTGACCCTCGTACTGGTGCTCCTTACCGCCGGCTTCTATCCCCTCCTCATCGCCGGACTGGCGAAAATGGCGCCGGGCCGGGGCGACGGGGTGACAGTCAAAAAAGACGGCCGGATAATAGGATATGCAAACGTAGGCCAGCAATTCACCGGCGACGATTATTTCCAGACACGGCCCAGCGCGGTGGCGTACAATGCCGCAGGATCCGGCGGTTCGAACAAAGGGCCGTCCAACCCGGATTACCTGCAGGTCGTGAAAGACCGGATCGATACTTTCCTGGTCCACAACCCGGATGTACAGCGGTCCGGCATTCCGGCGGAGCTGGTAACGGCCTCCGGCAGCGGGCTGGATCCGCATCTTTCCCCCGAAGGCGCGCTGGTGCAGGTTTCGCGCATCGCAAAGTTGCGCGGGATTCAGGAGCAGCGCCTCCGCGAACTGGTGAAGGAACATACGCAAGGACCATTGGCGGGCATGTTTGGACCGGCTACCGTGCACGTCCTTCAACTTAACCTGGCTTTAGACGAAATACACCAGCGTTAGTTTCAACCCAACCTATGAAACCCGAAGAAAAGATGTACCAGCCGCGCGACCGGGAGTAACCCGGCCCGCGCGTGCGGTACACATCAACACTACAAAAGACAGTACAATCAAAAAATGAAAAAGCACATCCTTACCGCCATCGCCCTGACCGGCGCGATGGCCACCATGGCGCAGGAAGCGCCGGAAAAAGCGAAACCGAAACTGACGGTCTCCGGTTATGCCGAAGCGTATTACGTATTTGATTTCGATAAGCCTGGAAACCACACGCGGCCGGGGTTCCTGTATAACCACAACCGTCATAATGAGCTGAATATCAACCTCGCTTTGCTGAAAGTCAATTATGTGGCCGACAGGGTTCGCGGGAACGTGGGCATTATGGCCGGTACTTACGCCCAGTACAACCTGGCGGCGGAGCAGGAATTGGTAAGGCATATTTATGAAGCGAATGCAGGGGTGCGGATCGGGAAAGGATTATGGGTGGATGCGGGCATCCTGCCATCGCACATCGGGTTTGAAACTGCGATCGGGAAGGATAATTTCACGCTGACGCGCAGCCTCATGGCCGAAAACTCCCCGTATTACGAAGCCGGCGCCAAAATCACCTGGACGCCGAACGACAAATGGCTCTTCGCCGCCATGTACCTCAACGGCTGGCAACGGATCAAGCGGCCGGACGCCAACCAGACGCCCGGTTTCGGTACACAAATCACCTTCAAGCCCTCATCGGGAGTTACCCTCAACTGGAGCACCTTCGGAGGCAACGACAAACCCGATTCCGTTCGCCGGATGCGCTATTTCAACGACCTTTACGGAACCTTTGCGCTTACCTCCAAGCTGAGCCTCATCGCAGGGATCGACGTGGGCGTGGAGCAAAAAGAAGAAGGAAAAAGCGGCATGAACACCTGGTTCGCGCCCATCCTTATCGCCAGGTACGCCTTTTCCGACAAGATCGCCATGGCGGGGCGGTACGAATACTATAATGACAAAGCCGGCGTGATCATCGCCACGGGCACGCCGAACGGTTTTCGCTCCAGCGGCTACTCCCTGAACCTCGACGTGTCGCCCGTGAGCCAGGTGATGTTCCGGCTGGAAGGGAAATTATACAACAGCAAAGACGATATTTTCACGAAGGGCGAACTGCCCCGGAAAGAGAACTTTTCCATCGCCACATCGCTGGCATTTTCATTTTAAAAAATCCACGCGGAGCCTTGCGGGGCCCCGCGCTTTTGCTTTCATGGCCTCACAGATTCAACATCCCGGCCAGCCGGGAAGGGGAAAATTCAAGATCTACATCGGTATGAGCGCCGGTGTGGGGAAGTCGTACCGCATGCTCCAGGAAGCGCATGCCCTGTTGCGCAGCGGGGTCAATATCCAGATCGGGTTTATCGAAACGCATGGGCGGAAAGAAACGGAGGCCCTCGTGGAAGGGCTTCCCGTCATCCCCCGGCGGCAGGCTTTTTACAAAGGCAAGCTCATGGAGGAAATGGACCTGGGCGCCATCCTCCTCCTCGCGCCGGACTGGGTGGTAGTCGACGAGCTGGCCCATTCCAACATCCCCGGCTCGCGGAACGAAAAACGCTGGCAGGACGTCCAGGAGCTCCTCCGCGCGGGGATCAACGTCATCTCCGCCGTCAATATCCAGCACATGGAAAGCATCAACGCCCAGGTGAAAACCATCACCGGCGTGGAAGTGCAGGAACGGGTGCCCGACAGCATGCTGCAAATGGCGAACGAAGTCGTCAACATCGATCTCACGGCCGACGAGCTCATCACGCGCCTCAAAGAAGGCAAGATCTACGACCGCGCCAAAGTGGAAACCGCTTTGCGGAACTTCTTCCAGTCCGAAAAAATCCTCCAGCTTCGCGAGCTCGCGCTGAAAGAAGTAGCTTCGCAGGTAGAAAGGAAAGTGGTGACGGAAGTGCCGAAAAACCGGCAAATGCGGCATGAGCGTTTCCTGGCGTGTATTTCGTCGAACAACGAAGTGGCGCGGAAAGTGATCCGCAAAACCGCGCGCCTCGCGGCCTATTATCATGGAGAATGGTTTGTGCTGTATGTGCAAACACCGGAGGAAAGCACCGGCCGCATCGACCTGGCCGCGCAGCGCCACCTGATCAACAATTTCAAACTGGCGACGGAACTGGGCGCGGAAGTGCTGCAGGTGCAACATGCCAACATTGCCGCCGCGATTATGGAAATGGCGCAGGAAAAAGACATCACGACCGTTTGTATCGGCAAGCCCCATATCACCCTTTTCGGTATTTTGCTGAGAACCAATATCTTTAATCAATTGTTGAAAACATTATCCGCTCATCAAACCGATATCGTCATTCTCTCATGACCAGGCTCAGGCTTAAAACGAAGATTGCCGCCGGCGTGCTTTTCCTGTTTGCCATGCTGTTGCTGGTAGGGGTGATGGGATATTTTTACCTGGACAAGGTGAACCGCGCCGCCGCCTCCATCCTGGAAGATAATTACGAATCCGTGGAATATGCGGGCGCCATGCTGCGCGCGGCGGAGCACTGGAACGGCAGCGATTCCCTGCGCCGGCAGTTTGTTTCGGCTTTGGAGAAGCAGGAGAAAAACACCACGGAGCCAGGCGAAGCCGCATTCACCAAAGCACTGCGCGCGGATTACGAAGCCTTCGCGGCGGGAGATACGAGCCGGTTGCCCGCCATCCGGGAGCATATTTCCGGGATCATGGACGTGAACCTCAAAGCTATCGTGTCGAAACAGGAAAAAACGAGAAAAACGGCCGACAAAGCCCTGGTTTACATTGCACTGGTCAGCGGTTTTTGCTGCCTGATCGGGATTGTTTTCGTCTACAATTTCCCGGGGTATATCGCGAATCCCATCCGCGAGCTCACCGAAGGCATCCGGCAGATCGCGGATAAAAAGTATGAGCAAAGACTACATTTCCGCTCCGGCGATGAGTTCGGCGAACTGGCGGAAGCTTTCAATACAATGGCCCGCAAGCTCGACGAATATGAGCACAGCAGCCTGGCCCGCATCCTGTTCGAAAAGCAACGGGCGGAAGCGGTGATCGGCAGCCTGAAAGACGCCACCATCGGCCTCGATAACAAAAATATCATCCTCTTCGCCAACGCCGAAGCCCTGCAGCTGCTGAACCTCCCGGAGAACGGGCTCGTCGGTAAGCCGGCTGATGAAGCCGCCCGGCATAACGATCTGCTCCGCTACCTGCTGCACGACAAAAATCCAGCCCCGGTGAAAATCGTTGCGGAAGGAAAGGAAAATTTTTTCCTCCGCGAATTTGCTGATATCATCCACAACAGCGAAGTTATCGGTCATATCATCGTGCTGCGCAACATCACCACTTTCAAGGAACAGGATCTCGCCAAAACGCATTTCATTGCCACCATTTCCCACGAGCTGAAAACCCCGCTCGCCGCCACCGATCTCAGCCTCAAGCTGCTCGACGACGATCGTACCGGCCCGCTTTCGAGCGGGCAGCGCGAACTGCTGGAGGGCATCCGGGAAGATAATCGCCGAATGATCCGCATGGTGAGCGAACTGCTGGATTTTTCCCGGGTGGAAAGTGGGAACATCGCTTTGCAGGTGCAGGCCGTTCCGCTGGCGGACATCCTTCAATATGCGTTGCAAACCGTTGCCCGGCAGGCCGCCGGGAAGGAAGTGGGCATCCGGACGGAGATCCCCGATACCGCAGCGCCCGTGCTGGCCGATGCGGAGAAAAGCGCCTGGGTACTCGTCAATTTGCTGACGAACGCCATCCGTTATTCGCCACCCAATAGTGAAGTGGAAATGACGGTTCAGGAAGAAGAAAAAATGTGGCGCTTCGGCGTCCGCGACCATGGTAAAGGCATCGATGCGGGGTTCCGCGAGAAAATTTTCGAGCGGTTTTTCCGTGTGCCCGAAGCCGAAGGCGGCAAAGGCACGGGCCTGGGGCTCGCCATCGCGAGGGAATTCATCGAAGCGCAGGGTGGCAGCATCGGGGTGGAAAGCGAGCCGGGGAAAGGCAGCTACTTCTGGTTCCGGCTCCCCAAAGCTTAAATCTTCCTGATTTCTTCTTCCATCACCACCATCATTTCCTTAAACCTTTTGGATGTAATGTGAATGTTGGCGAGTATTTCCGCCGCCGGCGCATTGGCGCGGATATCTTCCATGATCCGGAAGATATTCTCCGTCACCGGGTAGGCGCGCACCACCTGCAGGCTGGCGAACAGCACTTTGGCATGACGGCCCGCTTCTTCCCAATCCCCGCTCCCGCCCGCATCCAGCAACATGCTGAACACATGGCTGGTGTTGTGCATGAAAGATTGCAGCACTTCCAGCAGGTATGCCTTGTCATTCTCCGCCACGCTTTTCAAATGCCGCAGATCCACGACAGGGATTACGATGGATGTTTCCCAATCATCCGGCGCAAAGGGCGCCGTGTCTGCGAACCGTTCGCCGATGGCCAGCAGTATGCGCTGGAACAGGTCTTTGGGGATGAAGGGCTTGGTGACATAATCGTTCATGCCCGCCAGCAGGCATTTTTCGCGGTCGCCCTTGAGCGCGCCGGCCGTGAGTGCGATAATTGGAATGCCGCTGCCCGCTTCGCGGATGATGCGCGTAGCCTCCAATCCGTCCATTTCTGGTATCTGGATGTCCATGAGGATACAGTCGTAGGGCTTCCGGGCATACATGCGGACCGCTTCGGCGCCGGTTTCCGCGAGATCTACCATAGCGCCTGCGCCGCTGAGGGTTCTGATGGCCAGTTTCTGGTTCAGCTGGTTGTCTTCGGCCACCAGTATCAGTTTGCCCGCCAGTACCGGCGCCTGCAATGATTCCCTGGCGGGCGCCGGGGCGATGGTTTCCGGTACGTCCAGCTGGTAAGGAATAGAGAATTCGACGAGCGTGCCGCCGCCGGGATTGTCCTGCAGGTGAAGCGTGCCCTTATGCAGGGCGATCAGCTCCCGCGTGAGGGCGAGGCCCAGGCCGATGCCGCCGTATTTGCGGATATCGCCTTCATCGAGCTGGGTGAAATCCTGCTCTACCGTGGCGCGCATCTCTTCCGGGATACCAATGCCCGTGTCGGACACGCAGAAACGCAGGGAAACTTGTTTTTCGTGGTCGGGGGCTGTGGCGCTGACGGCCAGTTTTACGGCGCCGCGGTGGGTGAATTTGATGGCATTGTCGATCAGGTTGTGGAGGATTTGCTGGAGGCGGGTAGGATCTCCCAGGAGGGAAGCGTTCAGGCTTTCCAGTTCACATTCCAGCTGCAGCCCTTTTTCCGAAGCGCGGAGCCGGTAGCGGTCCAGCGTTTGCCGGATGAGCCCTGCCGGCTCGAACGCTGATTTTTCCAGGTGCATTTTTCCGGCGCGGATGCTGGAGAAATCCAGCAGGGAATTGACCAGCACGAGCAGGTTCTGCGCCGAGGCATGGATGTCTTTTACATATTCCAGTTGCTCCGGGCTGTTGGTAAGGTTTTCGAGCAGATGGGTGAAACCGATGATGCCATTGAGCGGCGTGCGGAGCTCGTGGCTCATGTTGGCCATGAAGTTTTCCATCCGGCCATGCGCTACTTCCGCTTTCCGCCTGGCTTCGATCACTTCATGCTCGCGGGAAATGATCTGGGTGATATCGGTAGCCACGCCGCAAAGCCCGTACACGAGCCCTTCCTGGTTCCGCAGGGGGAATTTGGCGATATGGAAGTAGCGGGTTTCGTTTCCAAGGGTGATTTCATCTTCAAGTTCCACTGTTTTTTCAGCCATCAGCACCTGCCGGTCGGTTTCCTGGCTTCTTTCGGCGCTCAGTTTGTCAGGGAAATCAAGGTCGGTGCGGCCGAGGATCTGGTCTGATGTGATCCCGAATGTGGATTCGAAGCGGTTGTTGACCAGCACATAACGGCCGGCGTTATCTTTGATGAATATGATGTCGGGGGTATTGACGAGAACGGACTCGAACCTTTCCTTGAGTTTCTGCATTTGTTTCAGGGCCTGGTCATGCTGCTCGTCTTTTTGCTTATCGGCAGTGATATCTTTCACGATGCATTGGTAGCCGCTGAAGATGCCGTCTTTGCGGAGCAGCACCACATGTTGTTCTACCCATCTTTTTTCTCCATTTTTCCGCCGGATCTGGAATTGCTCAATGGTTTCCCGCTGGCCTTCAAAGGCTTGTTCCTCGTACTTTTGCCGCAGTTTTCCATGGTCTGCGGGGTCTAGGAGCATGTGGTAGGGTTTGTGAAACAGTTCTTCTGTGGTGTACCCGGTGAGCTCCTGGGCTTTGGCGTTGGTATAGGTGAAGAATCCGCCGCGGTTGGAGGTGAAGAGCGTAACGCCGGCGTCTTCGATGAGCTGGCGGTATTTTTCTTCGTTGGCGCGCAGTTTGGTTTCGGCTTTGGCGGCTTTGTTGACGTTGCGGATGACCCCGAAAAGCCCTGCGGCGAGTACGGCCACGGCAATGGCGCCGCCGGCGATGGTGAGGATAAAGGGCAGGCGGTCGTCCCATCCCGGGCCGGTGAGGGCGTCGAGCGCGGCATATTGGGCGGCGAGCATGCGGCCGGTGAGATGGGTAAGCTGGTCGGGTTTGACGGGGTGGCGCGTCTGGATGAGGGCGCCGGCCATCACGGAGGATTCGTGGGCGGTGCGGACGAGGTAATGGCTGAAAACGATGCGGTCGTAAACGATGGCGCGGAGGGAATCGATCTGGGCTGATTCCTGCGGATTGCCGGAGGCGAGGAGGGCCAGGCTTTCGACGGGTGTGTGCATACGGGCTTCGGAAAGGTCTTCCCGCGTGAGGAACCCGGTGTCTCCAGTGATCACATACCCTCTGGCGGCGGATTCCAGCGCGCGGGTCTGGTAGGCCACCTGCTCCAGGAGGCGGATTTTCTCTGTCGTCAGCCTTACTTTGGCATTCATCCGGATCGAAGCCGCGTCCGACATCCAGGCGCTCCAGGTGAACCAGGCCACAGATACGGTGGCGGCCGCAAATATGAGGATGACGGGGTTACTGATTTTTTTCATGTATGGCATCTCTTTTCTTACGCGTTGGCGAAAGGGTTTCAATCTGCGGCATTAAACTGGGCGTACATGGGGTCGACATATCGATCGGAACAAGAAAGACCGTCGATCTTTACAATTTACTAAAATTAATGGAACGGGCGGTTCCGGCGGAGCTATGTATTTTTTTGCAATATTTTAACCATTTGGTTTATTTGCATTCTATTAAATTTGCTAGATATTCTTTTTGCCAAGCATTTAAACATATTATGAAAAAATTACTTTTAGCGCTGGGTATTCTCGGCTTCTCCGCAACCACGGTTGCGCAGGATAAAGTGGCCGGAGCGGCGATGAGCAAGGTTCGGCAGAGCAGGGACTTCCTGGTGATCGGTATTTCGTATGACGGCTGGGCATCCGCGCCGGACAATTTGAAAACGAAAGGATTGTCCCGTGGCTTTAATATCGCGTTCATGTACGATATTCCCATTACCAAGGAGCATTTCAGCATCGCGCCGGGTATCGGGTTCACTGCCAGCAGCATTTTCCTGGACAAGCAGATCATGGACATGAGCAACGGCAATTCCACCGCGGTGAACTTCGTGGATTCAGATAAGTACAAAAAGTACAAGATCGCCACCAATTACCTGGAAATCCCCATCGAGTTCCGCTATCGCCAGAATTCCGAGAACGCCAATACCGGCCTGAAGGCGGCTATCGGCATCCGTGCGGGCATGCTGGTGAACGCGCACACGAAGGGGAAAAACACCCTCGGCGGAGAAAAGAATATCATCAAGGAACAGAACCGCCGCTTCTTCAACCCCTGGCGCTTTGCCGGCACGGCGCGCATCGGTTACGGTAACTTCGCCCTGTTCGGTACCATGAACCTGAACCCCCTGTTCAAAGACGTTACCAACCTCGACGTAAGACCTTACTCCATCGGTATCGCCCTCAGCGGCCTCTAATTCCCGACGGACCAATATACGCAAAGGGCCCCTCCGCAGAGGGGCCCTTTTTATGCCTGTAATTATCCTGAAATCGGATTATTTCCCCGTAAACACCGGCTTCCGCTTCTCCAGGAAAGCCGTCACCCCTTCCTTGTTATCCGCCGTATTCCCGGCGATTTCCTGGCAGTAAGCCTCGTATTCCAGCACGGCGTCCAGGTTTTCGGTCATGCCTTTGGTCAGCATTTTTTTCATGAGCGCGATGGCTTTGGTGGGCGCGTTGGCGTAAAATTCCGCCTCCGCCGCCACGGCCGCATCCAGTTCGCCGGAGGGCACCACCTTGTTCAGCAGCCCCATTTCCTTTGCTTCGGCGGCCGACAGTTTCGTGGCTTTGGTCGCCAGCTCGAAGGCGCGGTGATATCCCACGGCCCTCGGCAAAAAGTAAGACGACCCGGAATCCAGCACCAGCGCGATGTTGATGAAAATCTCGATCAGAGAAGCCTGTTCGGACGCAATGATCACGTCGCAGGCCAGCGCCAGCGAGCATCCCGCCCCGGCGGCCACCCCGTTCAGCCTGCAGATCACCGGCTTGGGCAGGTTGCGCAGCGCCCGGATAATGGGATTGTAGCGTTTATGCAGGGAATCGCCCAGGTTGCGGGGCTTGCCGTCGGCTCCCATGGCCGCTTTGAGATCCTGGCCGCTGCAAAAGGCTTTGCCCGCGCCCGTTAGCACCACGGCGCGCACGGCAGCGTCTTTGTCCGCCTGCTTCAGGGCTTCCTGTAATTCGTAACTGAGCTCGTCGTTAAAGGCGTTGTACACGTCCGGACGGTTTAATGTAATCGTAGCGATGTTTTGGTGGACTTCGTACAGAAGGGAGTTGAACATGGAATGGTTTTTTGCGATAAAATGAAAACAGCGGCCACGGGGGCCGCTGTCAATATAAAAGTTCTTACAATGTTTCCTTCAGCCAGCCGAAAAACTCACGCTGCCAGGTAATCGCGTTCTGCGCACCCAGCACCCAGTGATTTTCTTCCGGGAAATATACGAGCTTGCTTTTGATGCCTTTCAGCTGCGCCGCCTGGAAGGCCTGCAGCCCCTGCTCGATCCCCACGCGGAAGTCGATGCCGCCCTGCACGATCATGATCGGCGTATCCCACTTGTTGACGAGGTTGGAAGGGTTGAACTGCTCGTAGGATTTGGCGTTGGCGTTGTCCCAATACGCGCCGATGTCCCAGTTTGCGAACCACAGCTCCTCGGTGGTGCCGTACCAGCTGCGCAGGTCGAAAAGGCCGTCGTGCGCGATGAAGGACTTGAACCTTTTCCCGTGAACGCCCGCCAGCATGAACACGGAATATCCGCCGTAGCTGGCGCCCACCGCACCGAGGCGGGATTTGTCTACATAGGGCTCCTTGGCCAGGTCGTCGATGGCGGAAAGATAATCGCGGATGGGCTGTCCGCCCCAGTCCTTACTGATATCGGCATTCCATTTCACGCCATGGCCGGGCATCCCGCGGCGGTTCGGCGCGATCACGATATATCCCTGCGCAGCCATCAGCTGGAAATTCCAGCGGAAGGAATAAAACTGGCTCAGCGCGCTTTGCGGCCCGCCCTGGCAGTATAAAAGCGTGGGGTATTTTTTATTCGGGTCGAAGTCGGGAGGGTAAATCACCCAGGCCAGCATGTCTTTGCCGTCGGTGGTTTTGATCCAGCGTTCGGATACCTTGCTCATCTTCAGGCCGCCGTAAATATCGTTGTTCACCTGCGTGAGAGGCGCTACAGCGCCGTTTTTCAG
>NZ_CALNBI010000330.1 GCF_937874145.1 uncultured Chitinophaga sp.
AAGCCCGTTCACCGCATCCTGGAACCCTTCGCGGGAAGTAAACAGCAGGTCCATCGAAACTTCCGATTTCGGCGATACGTCGAGCCATTTGGTGCAGGATGCAAGCGCCAGCATGCCACAGATCAGTATGATATTTATTCTCATTGGGCGCAAGTTTTAGAATCTGGTTGAAAGAGTGAAGGTGATGCTCCGGGCAAACGGATAATCGATACCGCGCTCGGCCTTAACGGTAGACCAGTAAGCCAGGTCGTTCATGTTGGCCGACAGGCGCAGGTAATGCATCCGCAGTCTTTTGTAGAAGCTGGGCGGGAAGTCGTACGACAGGAACACGGATTTCAGCTCCAGCCTGTTCTCTTCCTGCACGAAGCGGGAGGAGGTCTGGGTGCTGCCCTGGTCGGCGATGTTCTTGAAGAAGGCCACATCACCGGGCTTGATCCAGCGCTCGGAAAGCACGCGGCTGTCTACGTTGTATCTCGGGTCCGCATTCTCCACGCGGTCTACCAGCGTCTGGTTGTAGATATCGCCGCCGAGCCTTGTCCAGAAGCGAACTTCCACCATGAACCCGCCGTATACGATGCTGGTGCCGAAGTTACCTTCGAGCACGGGTGTTTCGTCGCCAACGGGCATGATATCTTTTACGTTGTAGTCAAAGGTGCGGGTGCCGTCGCGTTTCAGGAAGATCTCCTTGCCGGTTTCAGGATCGATACCGAGGGAGCGAACGGCGTAGATCGTGCTCATCGACTGCCCTTCCTGGAAGCGCAGCAGCGGTACCGATCGCAGTTCGGGCTTTTCGGTCTGTTGCTTGTCGATCTCGTCGTTGAAGCTCTTCAGCGCGTTGGAGATTTTGGTGATCTCGTTGGAGTTGTGCACCAGGTTCACGTTGAAGTTCACGGACCATTTGCGGCTGCGGAAGGCGTTCATGCGGAGGAACAGCTCATAGCCCTTGTTCACCATCTCGCCAAGGTTTTCCTTGTATTTGGGGAAACCGGTGCTGAGGGGAACGTTCACGTCGGCCAGCAGGTCGCGGGTGTGTTTGTAGTAGTAACGCGGCGCCAGGTAGATGCGGTCGTTCCAGAGCGATGCTTCCAGCCCGAGGTCGTAGTTCTGCGTGCGCTGCCATTTCAGGCTGCGGTTGCCGTACTCTTTGAAGATGGCGCCTACACCGGTAGAGTACCAGTCGCCGCCGTAATATTCATAAGTCGTGTTGGACAGGTAAGAAGGGAAAGATACGTCTCCCGTAAGGCCTGTTGTAGCACGCAGTTTCAGCTGGTTGATGAACGGATGGCCTTGCAGGAAGGCCTCCTGGTGGAGGTTCCAGCCCATACCCATGGACCAGAAAGGCGCCATGCGGGAATCCGCCCCGAACTTGCTGGATCCGTCTACCCGGAAGGTAGCGTCGAGCAGGTAACGGTTCTTGTAAGCGTAGTTCACGGTAGCAAAGCCACCCGCCAGGCGCTGCTGGCGCGATTCTCCTTCGGGACGGGTATTGTTCTTATACCGGCGCGCGAAATTGATGTCGTTGAAACGGTCGTTCACGAACCCTTCGCCGATGGTTTCTTTTCTCCAATAATCGACCGACTGCATATTGAAGCCGCCGGTAGCGGTCAGGTAGTTGCCGCCGATCTGGGTGTTGTAGTTCAGGGTGATGTTACCATCCCACTGCGTTTCCTTGTCGGTTGCGAAGAGGTATTCGCCCCTGTTTTTCAGATCGTCCCCTTCATAATCATAATATGCGTTGCTGAAGGGCGAAGTGAATTTATCCACGGAGTTGCCGCGTCGGATGAAGCTCACTTCGGAGCGCACGCGCCATTGCGGGTTGAAGTTGTATTCCAGCGCGAGGATGTCGGTGAACTCGAGATATTCGCTCTTGTCGAAGTTGCCGATGGTGGATTCGTACATCGGGTTGAGCACGGCGGAGTTGATAACACCGTTGCCAACTCCCCCACGGGAATTCCACATGTCCACTTCACGGATGAGGCGGCCCAGGCTGTCGGTTTTCGGGTAGTAAGGGTTCATCCTTACATAGTTCGAGAAGCTCCCGAAATTGCTGTTCTTCTGGTTCACCTGCGTGATCGTAAACATGTTGCGGGCCAGGAATTTGTTGTTCTCGCCCAGGTTGTAGCTGAGAGTGTTGGAAAGGCTGTAACGGTCGCGGCCCGAACCTTTCATCACACCGCCGTTGCTCTGGTAGCGGGCATCCACACCATATTTCACGGCGCGGGTACCGCCCTGCAGCGACACGGAATGGCGATGGCCCAGCTCCGTTTGCACGGGCTGCGACAGCCAGTAGGTGTTCACCCCCGCCAGTACGTTCTGCCGTTTCCGGTAATACTGTTTTTCCAGCTCGTCGGGCGCATCCACCTCGTTATCGGTATATAGCCCCGCGAGCCTTTCGTATTCCAGTTTATCTTTTGCATTGAGGACGTTGTAAGCCGTCAGATCAGGCGCCACCACGTTCAGTTCGTAGTTGTAGTGCAGTTCGAGCTTGCCTTCTTTCGGCGCTTTGGTGTAAATCACCACAACGCCGTTGGAAGCGCGGGAACCATAGATCGCCGTGGCCGCCGCATCTTTCAGCAGGGTGATGGTTTCCACACGGTTCATATCGAGGTCGAAGATCGCCTGGATATTGGTGGGATAGCCGTCGAGGATGAAGAGCGGCAGGTTGGTAACGGACGCCAGCTGGTTGCGGCTCAGCACGTTGTCGGTATTGGCCGGCAATGCGGTTGTTCCCCGGATGCTGATATTGGGCAGCGCGTTGGGGTTGGAGCCGGCCAGGTTGTTCTCCGCTAGGCGGAAAGACGGGTCATAGGCCTGGATACTGGACAGGATATTCTGCGGGTTGAAGCGCTTGAGCTCTTCACCCGTGATCGTTACGGCAGAGCCGGTGTAGTTGTCGCGCTTGATACGCTGGTAGCCGGTGATCACAACGTCTTTCATGGACTGCACATCGGTGAGCAGTTTCACGTCCAGCTGCGTGCGCTTGCCGGGTTTCACTTCCTGGGCCTTGTAGCCGATGAAGGAGAAGACGAGCGTGGCGCTGGGGGGAACGTTGTTGATCTGGTAGCGGCCGTTGTCGTTGGTTTTGGTACCGTTGGTGGTGCCTTTGACGAGCACGGTTACCCCGGGCAATGCGAGGCCCTGTTCATCGGTAACTGTACCGTGCACTGAAGCCTGTTGCTGCGGGATGGCGGAAAGGTCCTGCATGCCGGAGGTTTTCGCTGCGGGTTGCGCGGGCCGGGCCGGAGCGGGCGCTGCGGGCGCCGGTGCGGACTTTTCCTTTTTGTAAATGATGTAATCGTTGCCGGAAGCATGTTCCGCTTCGAGCCCGAAGGCGGCGAGGTAGCGGTTGATGTAGGTGATGACAGCTTCGCCGGCGTGCGGAGGCGGAGGGTCTACCTGGAGGTTGCCCACGGTATTGCCCATGTAGTTGATCCGGACGCGGAGCTCTTTCTCCATGTTGGCAAGCACGCGTTTAAGCGGCATCTTGCGGCCTCCCGGTTCCTGGTACGAGAGGGCCGTTTCCCTTTGCGGCAAGTTGTTTGCCGAAGCAGCTTGTGCGGCGCCCACTGTAAGGCACATCGCCAGCGTCAGGCATCGGCCGGCGTTGAATTGTCCCATAGCAATGTAGATTTAGGTTGGTTGTTAGTCACGATGTCTGTTTCGTTGCTCATCCATCAGGCAATAATTTTCCCTATCGCGCCGCTGCATGCCGCGGGCGTAGTCCGGTTACCCGGCTTTAAATAAATATGTATGCTGATAAATTTCTACTTTCTACTGTCCCCCTTTCCTTCGGATCACGTAACTGTCCTTTCCGTTTTCCGTGATCGTGATATCAAAAGACCGCGACAATGTTTTGAAAAACACGTCGATATGATCGGTCGGTATTGTTCCGGTGAATGTTTCTTTCAGCATGGCGGTATCTTCCAGCTGAACTTTCACGCCGGTGTTCTCCTGCAAAGCCAGCAGCACTTCGGCCAGCGTGGCGTCATGGAAGATGAGGCGCTGCTGTTGCCAGGCGGCGTATTGCACGGGGTCTACCTGGTTATTGGAGAGCTCCCGGCGCTCGGCAGACCAGGTGACCATATCCCCCGGCTTCATGGCGATCAGCGCCGTGTCTTTCCGGTTGAGTTTCAGGTTCACCTTCCCGTTCTGGAGCACCACCTGCGTTTGCACGCGGCGGGTGTTGACGTTGAAGGCGGTCCCCACCACCTGGATGTCTACATCATCCGTATGTACAATGAACTTCTGGTTGGCGGCGAGATGCTTCACTTCGAAGAAGGCTTCTCCGCCCAGCCACACTTCCCGGGTAGAATCGGCATGCCAGATGGCGGCATATTTTACCGTGGAATTTACATTGAGGCAGATTTCCGAGCCGTCGGGCAGGGTGATGTTTTTCACATCGCCGTAGCCGGTAGCCATGGTAACAAATTCTTTTCCCGCTTCCCTTCCCTGCATCCAAACGATCGCCACGATGCCAATGATCGCTGCGGCGGCGGCCCATGGCAGCCAGCGCACCAGGGTGCGGCGGCTATTGCGGGCGGGCGCAGCATCGATGGTGGCCATTACTTTCGCCCAGGTCGCTTCCTGCATGGAAGCTGCCGGAACGGCTTCCCGCTCGTCGGTCATCAGCAACCAGTCTGCCGCGGCCTGTACGGTAGCCGCGTGCTCCGGGTGCCGGTGCGTCCATGCCTCCCATTCCTCCGTAGAGCGGGCGTCCTTTGCAAGGACCCACTCCCGGAATCCGGGCTGCGATAAGAAGTATTCCAACGTGAAAGTCTGGTCGGCCATGATGATTACTTATACAGGTAAAGCAGGAGGTAAAGGAAATCTTAGCGCCTTTCCCTGTTAATTCTTAAATATTTTTTTTCAGTATATAATTCCGTTCCCGAGGAAAGTGATTGCAAAAACGATTTTGTCGCTGTTGTCTTTTAAATATTTCAGCGCTTTCGAGAGCAATACGTAGGCGGAGTTGACGGAAAGGGACATGATATCCGCGGTTTCGCGGGTATCGAGGCCGTGGTAATAACGGAGGTACAGCACTTCCTGCTGCCGGGGCGGCAGTTGGGACATGACGCCCGCCAGGCGCGCCCTGCGCTGGAGATCGTTTTGCCGGCCGATAAGATCGTCTTCGGGGGAAGATGCGGGCGCATCGTAAAAGGTATCGTCGTCGCTCAGCACGAGCTGCCTGCCGAGGTGGCGGAGGATACGCCGCTTGAGGCTGGAAAGCAGGTAGAACCGGATGGAATCCGTGGAAGAAAGCCCGCTCCTGCCCTGCCAGATGCTCACGAATACGTCGTGGATGGCGTCCTGCACGAGTGTCTCGTCTGCATGTACCTTCATGCCATAGCCGAAAAGCGGGCGGAAGTGCTGCCGGTAAATATAATCCAGCGCACCACGGTCGCCTTCTTTCACTTTATTCCACAGGGCCGGGTCGGACAGGTGAGCGTACGTCCCGCCCGTTTCGATAATATGTTCTGTACCGTTGCTCAATGCCGTTAAAGATAACAATGGGAATGATGGAATGCAACAGAAAAGGCTCCCTGGCTTGCCGGGGAGCCCTTATCATGCAGAAAATCAACTATTTTCAACGCTCCAGAAAAAAACGGACGGCCAGGTCGTACCCTTTCATCCCCAAACCGGTGATCACCCCCACCGCCTTTCCGCCGGTGATGGACTTATGCCGGAATTCTTCCCTGGCGTACACATTGCTGATATGGACCTCCACCACAGGCGTATTGATCCCCGCGATCGCGTCGCGGAGGGCGTAGGAATAATGGGTATACGCACCGCCGTTCAGGATGATGCCGTCGTATGTAA
The DNA here is from genome assembly GCF_937874145.1 of uncultured Chitinophaga sp. Classification (GTDB taxonomy): domain Bacteria; phylum Bacteroidota; class Bacteroidia; order Chitinophagales; family Chitinophagaceae; genus Chitinophaga. Next base: position 5,818 of record NZ_CALNBI010000330.1, read on the forward strand.
AACCGAATTCATGCAGCTTGTCAATCAGCACGCCTTCCACATTGCTCTGGAAGTACGTCAGTTCCACATCCGGGAATGCGGCTTTCAGGGTTTCGAAATACTGGTCGAAAGAGATCTTACCGTAGACCTCCGGTTCGCGCTTGCCCAACAGGTTGAGGTTGGGGCCGTTGATGATGGCTATTTTCATGTGATAGATTGCTGTTTGGTTATTCTCCCCAACGGAAGGTGTCATGGTCCAGCCCCGCCAGGTCGATGACGCGGTCCACCACCGTGGCCGCCACTTCCTCGATCGTCTGCGGCCGGGAGTAAAACGAAGGCGTGGCCGGGCAAATGATCCCTCCCGCTTCCGTGACCGCCTGCATATTCCGGATGTGGACCAGGTTGTAAGGGGTATCGCGCAGCACGCAGATCAGTTTCCGGCGCTCTTTCAGCACCACGTCCGCCGCCCGGGTGATCAGGTCGTTGGAGATCCCGCCGGCGATCCGGCCCAGGGTACCCATCGAACAGGGACAAATAATCATGGTATCGAAGCGCCCGCTGCCGCTGGCAAAGGGAGCGTGGAAATCGCCCTGCGAAAAGAACGGGAACGGCAGCTGCTCGTATCCCTTCTCGTCCAGCTCCGTTTCCCAGACCGTTTTGGCATTCTCCGTCATCACAATGGCCACCTGGTCGATCTGCTCCTTCATCCCGGCCAGCTTTTGGAGGAGCTGGCGGGCGTAAATGGACCCGCTGGCCCCGGTAACCGCCACAACTATACGATGCTTCATACGGCAAATCTACAAAAAACACGGTCCTGTTAAAAAGCAATTACACTTTTCAACAGGACCGTGCCATCGGTGAATATTTTCTTAGCTCATCTCGGTCAGTTCTTCCATGCGGATGGACATATGGCTTTCGTCGTACACACATTCCCCGTTGCGGATGAGCAATACCTGCGGAGATTCATGCTCCACGCCAAACAATTCCGCGATCCGGTTGGAAACCGGGCGGTAACGGATCAGGTCGAGGTAAAAAAACTCCCATCCTTCGGGCGCTACCGATCGTTCCAGCCGCGATTTGACCATACCGCTGGTAGGGCAGCGCGTGCTGTGCTTGAAAATGACCACGGGGTGGTCGAACGACCGGTGCTGGATCTGGTCCAGCTGTTCTTCACTTTCCAATGTTGTCCACATAGCCCACAAAGATAATGACTAACAATTTTTGTTTTGCTCGTGCTGCACTTTGGTGATCTTCATCGGGCAACCCAGCTTCTGGGAAGCGCAGGAAGAAAACAAGGCGGCTACTACTGCCACCGCACAAATTATACCGAACATACGGCGTGCTGAACTCATAGTCTGCGTTTTAGTAATTGAACGAAATTTCATAGGCCTGGATTGTAGAACTTTGTGATCTGTATTTTGTAACGTTATTTTGCAAATATATACTTTATATTAAAAAAAACAATCCTATGTGTTACCGGCGGCATGGAATGGATGACTGACGGGCCGCAATGAACCTTGAAGATATGGCAAATGTACATTTTATAGCGATAGGCGGCAGTGTGATGCACCAGCTGGCGATCGCGCTGAAGCACAAGGGGTACAGCGTTACGGGCAGTGACGATGAGATTTTCGAGCCTTCCCGCACCAACCTCCGCCTGGCGGGCATATTGCCCGATTCCCTGGGATGGGACCCATTGCGGGTAACGGCCGGTCTCGACGCCGTGATCCTCGGCATGCATGCCCGGGCCGACAATCCCGAACTGCTGCGCGCCCAGGAGCTGAAGCTTCCTATCTACTCCTTCCCTGAGTACATTTACCAGGAAAGCCGCAACAAAACCCGCGTGGCCATCGGCGGCAGCCATGGGAAAACGACGATTACCTCCATGGTAATGCACGTTTTACAGCAGTGCCAGATGCAGTTCGACTACCTGGTGGGCGCCCGGCTGGAAGGTTTTGCGCAGTCCGTTAACGTCACAAATGCCCCCCTCATTGTGTGCGAAGCCGATGAATATCCGGCTTCCGTCATCGAGAAACGGCCGAAATTCCATTTCCTCCACCCCCAGATCGCCGTTCTGAGCGGCATCGCCTGGGACCATATCAACGTGTTCCCCACGTTCGACAACTACCTGGAACAGTTCGCCATCTTCATCCGGACCATGGAGCCGGGCGGAAGGCTGATTTATAATGAAACCGACGACACCCTCCGCCAGCTGGTGGAGAAGGAAGGCAAGCACCTGGTGCTGGAGCCCTACGGCATGCCGGAACACGTAATCCGCAACGGCATCACCCGCGTACGGTTCGGGAATGCATCCACCGACCTGCTGGTGTTCGGCGGGCATAACTTGCTGAATATCCACGCCGCCCTGCTGGTTTGCCGGGCCCTCGGCGTGGGCGACATCGACTTCCTCGCGGCCATCGCCTCCTTCAAAGGCGCGGCCAAAAGGCTGGAACTGGTGACCAAAAACGAGGAAACGGCCATTTACCGTGACTTTGCGCATGCGCCCTCCAAGGTGAAGGCCACCATCCAGGCGCTGAAAGACCAGTACCCGGAGCGCAAACTCATCGGTGTGCTGGAATTGCATACTTACAGCAGTTTGAGTGCGGGATTCATGAAAGAATACGCTGGCGCGCTGGATCCGGCAGACGAAGCGGCGGTTTTCTACAGCGGTCATGCCCTGGAGATCAAACGGATGCCGTATCTTGAGCCCGAAGTGATCCGGGAAGGCTTCGGCCGGAAGGATCTGAAAATCTTCACCAGCCGCGCCGGGCTTGAGAAATGGCTCGACGGCCGTTCCTACTCCCATACCAATCTCCTGCTCATGAGCTCCGGCGATTATGAAGGGCTCGACCTGGCGGGACTGAAAAAATATTTACCGGTTCAGAAACCTCAATCATAATAATGTCTGCTTTACAACTTACCCGTCCCCTCGCCGTGATCGACCTGGAGACTACCGGCACGAACGTTGCCACCGACCGAATTATTGAAATCGCTGTCATCAAGGTGATGCCGGACCGCTCCGTGCAGCGCAAGGTAAAGCGGATCAACCCCCAGATGCCCATCCCTCCGGCCAGCACGGCCATTCACGGGATCAGGGACGAAGATGTGGCGGACGCGCCTACCTGGAAGCAGGCGGCCAATGAATTCCGCCAGTTCATGGAACACTGCGACATCGCGGGGTACAATTCCAACCGGTTCGATATTCCCATGCTGGTGGAGGAATTCCTGCGCGTGGGCCTGGATTTCGATGTGAAAGACCGTCGTTTCGTGGACGTGCAGAAGATTTTCCACCTGATGGAGAAGCGCACCCTCAGCGCCGCGTACAAATTTTACTGCG
>NZ_CALNBI010000331.1 GCF_937874145.1 uncultured Chitinophaga sp.
TGGGAACTTGCCAACGATCTCCGCCGGAAAATCGCCAAATAACCGCCATGGAACAAATCACCGTCCACACCCGGCGCCGGAAAACCTGGCGGCGCAAACCAACATTGGTCGCCCTGTCATGCGGTGAAGACATCCTCGCCCGCTACCGCGAACTCTCCTTCCGCGAACGGGAACACCTGACCCAGGCCGGGTTCACCAAAAACCAACTGGTGAGCCTCAAAAACACCATGGGCATCGATTACGACACGCTCGCCGAACTGCTGGCCGTCACCACCCGCTGCCTGTACCTCAAAAAAGGGAACGATCTCTTCTCACCCAACACCAGCGACAGGATCGCCTCCATCCTGGAACTCTACTGCGATGGGCTCGACATATTCGCCTCCGTCGCCGAATTCAACACCTGGCTCACCACACCCCAGGTCCCTCTCCACAACCGGCGACCCCTCGACGTAGCAAAAACCCACCCCGGCCTCCTCAAGATCAGGGAACGCATGTTCCGCGAACGGATCGCCCGGCTATAGAAATTTCGAAATCTTCCAACCCAAACCGTAGTCCAGGTTCGTAACTATTCAACCTACCCGTAGTCGCCTTTGCATAACCCGCAATACCACCCGCGCCAGGTTTAGAACTTTTGCAATCGACTGGCTGCCCTGTCAAATCCAACTTTCTTACATTGAAAGACAACAAAATCCACTGACATGGCAACCCTCGATTCCATCATCCGTTTTACCGGTAAACTCGGTAACATCATCGCTTACAAACGCGGCGGCAAACACTTCCTTCGCAGCCGGCCCGAGACCGTCCGGCAGACGGAAGGTACTCCCTTCCCCAATTTTACCGGCAGCTCGCACTTTTATCCCTGCCAGAGACGTAGTTTTTCACTCACCGCCCACCAGGCACTTCCGGCCGGGGTTCATATAATCAAGCCCCTTCTCCTCAAACAGCACCTCCAACGCCTCGCAGCCATGTTCCATTTTATAATCCCGCTCATCCTTCGTGATGGGAATCAACCAATAACAATGGATTTCGTGGCCGTCGAGTTGGAAAAGTTCGATATCCTGATCGAGATAGGGTAGGGAAATGAAAGCGTGGTCGCATACGGAATCATCCAGCCAGGGTTGGCCAATGTTAACGGTGTGATGAATGTTCAACGGAAGCCCTGAACGGTGATAGGATGCACAATACGTTAGCAACTCCACCACCTTCCCATCGGGCTTCGGAGAAAACACAAATAGTTCAATCAGATTATCATCCAACCGGTCGGCAGACATGCCAACCGTACAATACATGAACGCACCGTGTCGCTTATTGGGAGGAACCTCCAGGACATAGAAGCCTCGATGTAATTTCTCTACCGGCCCCCGATCCATCTGCATTTTCTTGCCAGCCTGTCCAAAATATTTGGTGTAGTGCTTTTCCAGCTTCTCAATATATTGGGTTGAATCCAGTACCTGCATATGGAATGATTTGTTGATGCCTATTCAATAAAGATAAGCAGCCAGGATCGACAAGTCTATTAAAAAGCGAAGCCGGCCACGCACAAATCGCAGCCGGCTCCTCTCTTATATTTGAATCCACTTATATCGCCGGATCCTGCGGCGTACTCGGATTATTATCCCTTTCGCTTAACGGATACGGATAGAAATTCCGGTTCCTTTCCTCCCCAGGCTGATTCGGGCCCGGACGGCCAAACCGGCGGCTGTCCTCCAGCTCCTGGCCGCTGATGAACATCTCCAGCCTGCGCTGCTTGTAAATGTCGGTCAGGATCGCGGGTTGCGTCACAGCCCCGGCATACGGCGACTGGTTCGCCCCGACACCGTAAATATCATCCACCGCTTTTTTAGTCCGCACAGCGTTTAATGCTACGATCGCATTGGGGAACTGCCCCTGCCGCGCGTAATTCTCCGCGATGATGAGCATCATCTCCCCCGGCAGATACACCGGGTAAGACGCCACGTTGTTCAACGCGAAAGCCTTCAGCGGATAAGTGGTGGCCGTCGTCTGGCTGATGTAAAATTCCACACGGGGATCACTGTTCGCGGGAACCGGGGCCAATCCGTTGCGCAACCCTAATGAAGAGTCGATCGCGCCGTAAACGTTCCGCGTAGCCGCCAGGTCGCCGACAGGGTTGGGTGTGGCCGTGGAGAAACGGAACTCCGATTTCACCGTCTGGCTGGCGGCCTGGGCGTACGTGATAGCTTTGGTGCCATCCGCCGTGTTGTAGGTGCCGGTAATCATGCTTTGCATGTTGTAGAAGCGCGCCAGCAGGGCTTTGATGGTATTTTTCGCGTCGATGCCGGGAGGCACTTTGCCCAGGAACTTCGCGCTGATGGCGGTGGTCGCCAGATCGGTGTCGGCGCTCTCCAGCACCTGGATCACCTTCTTCAAAGCCTCGGCCCTTGGACTGAAAGTCGCGTTCACCCCATTCACCAACGGGATCTGCTCGTAATACTGCACCAGCATCCCCATACCCATCGCGTAAAAAATACTGGCGTACGCCTTCAACCCCATACGGTCCCCCGGGTCAGTGGCCACATCCAGGTGCGACAAAACCGTTTCCGCCTCGGTGCGCAGCAGCAAACACTGCGTCCACATCTGCGTAACAAAGGAATTGTTCAGCGTAATGGCGCCTTTCCCGGTTTCCACCTCCTTTTCACTCGTATTACCGATGTTGATCGTATACAAGGCATATACGCTATACCCGCCGCCAACGGTGCCACAATAAAATGGGCTCTGCCGGCCGATCGAATACCGGCGCTGCAAGCCGGCGCAAAGCGTCATCAGTGCATCGGGGTTCGTTTCCACACTGGGAACCGATCCCGCGCTGGGATTGATATATTCTTTGTTGCAGGATGCACCGGGAAGCAAAGTGCACCCAAGCAAAAAGGCAACTGCGATTCGTTTTATATAATGCGTTTTCATGTTACAATGCTTTTGGGTTTAGAAACTGGCGCGGAGCGATAATTGATAAGTTCTCGGAATAGGCACGTTGCCGAAGTCAATCCCGCGCAACACTGCACTGTTACCGCCGGCATTCGTCTCAGGATCATACCCGTCGTAACTGTCGAAGCTCACCAGGTTACGCCCCGTCAGCGATACGGTCATCGATTTCATCCAGCGTGCCAATGACGGCAATTCATAACTCAGCGATACTTCCCGCAGCTTAATGTAAGAAGCGTCTTCCACCCGGTATTCTTCCGTGTTATACACGGCGAAAATGTACCCGCGCGGCAATTCACCCTTGATCTCCTTCTCGGATATATCCCCGATCCCCACGCCCTGGCGGGTCCGGCGGTCGGCGTTGAAGACGTCCTGACCTAATGCACCGTCAAACAGGAAATTAAAGCTCAGTTTCTTGTAAGCCAGCGAGCTCCCGAAACTCAATATCCAGTCAGGATGCGGGCTCCCGATCACCTTGCGCATCAG
>NZ_CALNBI010000332.1 GCF_937874145.1 uncultured Chitinophaga sp.
AAGCATTTCGAGACGCATAACCTGAAAGGTTTCGGGGTGGAAGAAATGAACGAAGCGATCATCGCCGCAGGCGCCACCATGCATTATCTCAAGGATACGGAGCATCCCAACCTGCAGCATATCACCAGCCTGCAGCGCATCGACCAGGATGATTTCCTGTGGATGGACCGTTTCACCATCCGCAACCTGGAACTGCTGCAAAGCACGGTAGAACAGGGCAAATCCCTTATCGGCACCCTCGATCACACGCTCACGCCCATGGGCCCGCGGCTCCTGAAGCGCTGGATCGTGTTCCCGCTCCGCGATATCCAGAAGATCAACGAAAGGCTCGACGCCGTGGAAACCCTCATCCGCGAAACCGAATTGACGCATAAGCTGCAACAGCACCTCCGCAATGTGGGCGACCTGGAAAGGCTGGTCTCCAAAATCCCGCTCCGCAAGATCAATCCCCGCGAAGTGATGCAGCTGGCCAGGGCGCTGAAGGAAGTGGAAGACGTGTCCGCATTACTAAACGACATCCAGGACCCGCTGCTGCGCCAGCTCCAGGAACAGCTCGATCCCTGCAGGCCTATCCTGGACAGGATCCTGGCCGAAATCTCCGACAATCCGCCCGTGCTGGCCAACAAAGGCGGCGTGATGCGGGAAGGCGTCGACAAAACGCTGGACGATCTCCGTGCCATCGCCTCCAGCGGCAAGGAATACCTGCTCCGCATCCAGCAGCAGGAATCGGAAGCAACGGGGATCCCTTCGCTGAAAGTGGCGTTCAACAACGTTTTCGGGTACTACCTGGAAGTGACCAACACGCACAAGAACAAGGTGCCCGACACCTGGATCCGCAAGCAAACGCTCGCCAATGCGGAGCGCTACATCACGCCGGAACTGAAGGAATACGAAGAAAAGATCGTAGGCGCCGAAGATAAGATCATGGCGCTGGAGATTCAATTATACGACGCGCTGATCCTGGCGCTGCAGGAGTACATCCTGCCGGTGCAGCGCAATGCGCAGGCCCTGGCCCGCCTCGACTGCCTCCTTTGCTACGCGCACAACGCCGTGCAGTACAAGTATCGCCGGCCGGTGGTGAACGACAGTTATCATATCAACATCACCGAAGGCCGCCATCCCGTAATCGAACAGGGATTGCCGCCGGGGGAAAGTTATGTCAACAACGATATCCTGCTGGATCACGAGCAGCAGCAGGTAATCATCCTCACAGGGCCCAACATGTCGGGTAAATCGGCGTTGCTGCGGCAAACGGCGCTCATCACGCTCATGGCGCATATGGGCAGCTTCGTGCCGGCCACGGCGGCGGAAATCGGGCTTACCGACAAGATCTTCACCCGTGTGGGCGCCAGCGACAACCTCAGCGGCGGCGAATCGACGTTTATGGTGGAAATGAACGAAACGGCGAGCATCATCAACAATATCTCCCCGCGCAGCCTCATCATCCTCGACGAAATCGGCCGGGGCACCAGCACGTACGACGGTATCTCCATCGCCTGGAGCATCGTGGAATACCTGCACGATATGACGGAGCACCGCCCTAAAACCCTCTTCGCCACGCACTATCACGAACTGAACGAGCTCGAGAACACGCATTCCCGCGTGAAGAACTTCCATATCACCAACAAGGAAGTAGGCAACAAAATCATATTCCTCCGCAAACTGGCGCCCGGCGGCAGCCGCCACAGCTTTGGTATTCACGTGGCCAGGATCGCGGGGATGCCGCCGCAGCTTATCAAGCGCGCCAACGAAATCCTCTCCCAGCTGGAAAGCCAGCATATCGAAGCGCCCATGGAGCAGATCGCCGCGCCGGTGCAGAAGATGCAGCTCAGCATTTTCGACACCCATAGCGACACGTTCAAGGCCATCCGCGAAAAGCTCAACGACATGGACATCAACCGCCTCACACCCGTGCAGGCATTGATGAAACTGAGCGAGATCAAAGACATGCTGCAATAACAATTTCATTTCTACCCATAAAAAAACCTCCGGTCAAACGACCGGAGGTTTTTTTATGGATCACTCTTAACTGTGGCTATTTTTTATCCCACCAAACACGGCCGGTGATCTCTTCTGCCGAGGTACCGTATTCGCCGCCGGAGATCATCTCCTGTATGGCTGCGTTCCAGTTCGGGCGGTTGAGTTGCTGCGGAACCGGGAGGGCCCAGCGGCGCGGGGTTTCGCGGAGGTTGCCGTCTACACGGAACTCTTCACGGTTCAGGATGCCGCCTACTTTCGGGTAACCGAGGCGCTTCCAGCTGCCCCAGGCTTCCCAGGGTTGCTTGAAGTGGTTCAGGTATTGCTGGATGCCGATCTTTTCGAGCAGCACTTCCGTAGTACCGGTAAACGCTACGTTCGGTTTCGCCAGGTAAGCGTCTATGTCCGCTTCGTTGATGGCGGCGAAATCGACGATGTTCGCTTCCCGGCCCATTTGTTCGTAAGCACGGATGGAAGCTTTCACTCCTTTTACATACCATTCCTGCGCATTCTCAGCAGATAAACCACGCACGGCCAGCTCAGAGATCAGGAAACACATTTCCGCGTAAGACGCGATCGGCTGAATGTAACGGCCGGGGCCGTCGCCATCGGAACTGAGGTCGAACAGGCGGTTCTGGTAAGAAGAAAGGGTATCGACGCTAAGCGTTGCAGGCGCGCCGTTTTCTGTGATCTGGTAATTTTTAACACCAAACAGCCTTGCATAAGCTGCATTCTTGGACGCATCCGGGGAAGACGGCAAACCCACATATTGACGCGGGCTCCACGTTGCGGACGCCGGGAAAGCACCGCCCGCCTTCAGGCGGTTGAACGTTTCCTGGGTGAATGCATTTTTCTTGAAGAAGAGTGCCAGGCGGGGATCGGCGTTGTCATACAGATAATCTATGATCGCCTTGCCGCCGCGGTTAGCGAAGCCCTGGGCATTCCAGTTGCCGCCACGGGCAAAGTTCTGCTGGCCGGAAATGAATTTCCATTCATCAGCGATACCGGTAAAGAGACCCGCGGGGCTTGCCAGCACTTCGGCTGCAATCTGGCGCGTTTTTTCCTGGTCGCGCTTCATGAGGCGCATCGCTATTTTGAGGCGCAGTACGTTGGCCGCCTTTGCCCACTTCGCCGCATCACCGGCGTAGAATACGTCGGAAGTACCGAAAGATGCCTGGCCAGTCGCAGAAGTGGAAAGGGCAGCGATGGCGCCTTTCAACTCGGCGTCAAACTGCGTAAACAGTTCGGCCTGCGTATCGTATTTCGGCGTAAAAAATTCTTCCGTACGCGCCTTCAGCGCTTCCGAATACGGAATGCTGCCATTCACATCCATCGTGCGCCACGCACCCCATACTTTATGTACGGTGGCAATGGCGGAGATGTGTGCGTACCGCGCTCTTTCTTCAGCACCCATGGCATTCACCTGGCGCTCGATATCAGCAAGATTGCGGCCAAAATCGGCATAAAACGCCGAGTAAAAACCATTGATATTGGAAACCAGGTTAAAAATAGATGCGGCGTTACCGGTAGGGTAAGCTACGGTATACTGCATCCAGGGCATGATATAAGAATAATTGTCGTAGAACCACTCGAAATCGCGGTCTACCATTGTTTTCTGCGTTAAGGTGATGAGCTGCTCCGGTTTCATTTCCTTGCTGATTTCCGGATTTGTGTTCAGCTCGGCAAAGTCGCGGGTGCAGGCGGTAGCGAATGTTGCCAGTGCCAGCGCGCCTATTCCGAATTTATGCATTGCTTTCATGATAATCTTTCTTTTTTGATGTTAGAAACCAACCTGAACGGTGAAGGCCATGTTGCGTACAAACGGTGTACCGCCATACTCGGAGAAGGCAGAAGTCAAGTTGTTACGGATGCCTTCCGGATTGATGTTGTCCGGCAGGTTATTGAACAGGTAGCCGAGGTTACGGCCAACCAGCATCACGCGCAGCTTGTTCAGTTTCAGTTTGCTGGTGATGGAAGAAGGCATGTTGTAACCGAGCGATACTTCGCGGAGCGCAACATAAGTAGCATCAAACACGGAAGTCTCGCGGATACCGATACCCCAGTCACCCAGCATGGAATAGTAGCTGTAGGGGTTCATCGGCTGCATGAAACCCTGTTCATAAGCCTGACGGTAGGTCATACCACCAATGTCCTCGCCACCGGGGCTTTTGGTTCCTGCTTCGAATACACCGTTGGGGATCATACCATCGTTACGCTGGCGCCCGTCGGCATCGGTCCAGGCCAGGCCACCGCTTGCGGCGTCGCGGCCGGGGAGCGTGCTTTTCAACAGGCCGGTTCCGGTACCATATTGATGGGAAGCGGAGAAGATATCACCGCCGATACGCGCCTGGATCAGGAACCCGAGGGTCCAGTTCTTGTAGGTAAAGTTGTTGTTCAGGCCGAGGTTGAAGTCGGGCGTGATATTACCCACGGAAGCATATCCGCGTTTGAAGGAAGTACCGTTCTGGTTGATCACCGGCAACCCGGTTTTAGGATCACGTACATATGCGTAATCCGTTACCAGCTCACCGTATGCTTTGCCTACCTGCGCGATCGCGCGAACGTCCTGGTCGCTGCTCAGCTCATAAGTATTGATGGCAGGATCCAGTTCGATGATAGTGTTGATGTTGCGGCTGCCGTTGAGGTTCAGGTCCCATCCGAAGTTCTTGCCTTCGATCGGGCGCGCATTGATCGCAACCTCAATACCCCTGTTGCGGAAGTGGCCGGCATTGATGATTTTACGCCTTACACCGGATTCAAACGGCACATCCAGCTGGATGATCTGGTCTTTAATATCAGCCTGGTACACGGCAACGTCAAGACCTAAACGGTTGTTCAGGAAACGTACGTCGGCGCCGAATTCGAAATTGCCCGCCATGGAAGGCTTCAGCTTCTGGTTCGGCAGCAGGTCGGGCTGGAAGATATTATTGATCGGCATATTCGCCTGGCCGGCGCCGTTCCAGATCGAACCGGTTACATACCCGGAATTGTTCAGGAAAGGATCGAGGTCGCCGCCCACATAAGCATAGCTCGCGCGGAGTTTACCATAAGTAATCCAGGAAGGCATGCTTTGCTTGAATGTTTCGGTGAATTCCCAGGCTGCGCTCACGGAGGGGTACAGGTAGGAGTTGTCGCCGGAACCATCAGGATAGGTCAGTGCGCTGGACCAGTCGTTACGGGCGGTCACATCCACAAAATAAGCGTTCTTGTAAGAGAAGCTGGCTGCGGCAAACAGGGAGTTGATGCGCTTGCGGCCCAGTGCCAGGTAATTGGAGTTCAATGTACCTACGCTGTTTTTCATGTCATAAAGACCGGGGGTACGAAGGCCGTCGCGGGTGCTCATGTCCCATTTGTGACCGAGCCCGGAATTCCACATTTCCGCACCGATATTGACATTGGCGGTCCAGTCGGTATTGCGGATTTTGGGAGACAGCATGGCGATACCGGTGAGGGTGTACTGCGTCCTGCTTTGGCCAGCGGTGGCAAACATCCCGCGGGATCCGCCGAAGTTGGGGCCCCAGCCGAGCTGGCGGCGGTCGTCTGCCAGCTGATCGTTGCTGAAGTTACCGCGGATGACGAATTTCATCCAGTCGGTAGCGGTCACGTTGAAGGCGAGGTTACCCATGAAGAGGCTTTCTTTGCGCTTCCAGCTGTCCTCGTTCAGCGTCCACCAGTAGTCCAGGCCGGGATTCTGGCCGAGTACCTGCCCAAGGTCCTGACCGCTTTCGGTAGGCACCCTGTAGCGGGAGCGCCAGTAATCCACGTCGTAGTTACGGGGGAAGATGTAAATGAATTTACGGCCGATGTTCTCGTACGTGTAATCGCCGCCCTGCCGTGTCGGGTTGAGGGAAGTGGACGCAGAATAGGATGCGCCGCCTTCAACGGAGAGGTATTTGGAGATAACGGCGGAAGATTTCAGGGAGAACACATCACGTTTGAAGCCATTGTTGGGCATTACGCTGTTGTTATCCAGGTGGGAATACGAAAAGCGGAAGCTCGCGTTTTCGTTTCCGCCTTCCACGGCTACGTTGGTATTGGAGTATTTACCGGTCTGGTAAACGCTTTTCCAGTTGTCGGGTTGTGCGCTGAAGGGCACGACTTCACCATTGGGGAGCCTTGCGTTCTGGCCGAGCATTTGAGGGCCGAAGCTGAAACCTCTTTGCCAGTCGATCACCTGCACACCTGCTTCGTCGCGGAAATACGGGTTAAGGCCGGCGCCGTATTTGTTCTGGAGCTCGATGGGCGTTCTGTAAACGCTTTCCACCTGGTAGGTTTGGCTGACATCCACGCCGATACCTTTGCGGGTGGTACCTTTCTTGGTGGTGATGAGCACGGCGCCGTTGATGGCGCGGGAGCCGTAGAGCGCTGTGGCGGCGGCGCCTTTCAGCACGGTTACGGTTTCGAAATCGTCCGGGTTGAAGTTCTTCAGTACGTTACCGAAGTTTACTGCATTGTCGGAAGTTTCGTTCTCGAAGATGGTTCCATCGATGACGAAGATCGGCTGGTCTTTGCCGTTGAGCGATTTCGCACCGCGGAGCACGATGCGGTTGGCGGCCTGGGGGCCGCCGGCGGCGCCGGAGATGTCCACACCGGCAACTTTACCCTGGAGGGCGGCAACCGGGTTAATGGAATTGGTTTTCGCGATTTCGGCGCCTTTAAGTTCGGTTACGGCGTAACCGAGCTTACGCTGTTCGCGTTTGAAGCCCATGGCGGTTACCACGACTTCGTTAAGCGACCGCTGGTCGTCTTTCAGCACGATGTTGAAAGATGCGGCGGATGCGGGCACTTCCTGTTGGGAGTAGCCCATGAATGTGAATACCAGCGTGGCGGAGGGATCGACGCTGATTTTGAAGGACCCGTCGCCCGTGGTTACGGTACCGTTGGAGGTACCTTTTTCCAGGATGGTTACACCGGGGAGTGGTGTACCGGCGGCATCTTTTACGGAGCCGGATACTGCTTTCTTTTGCTGCGCCCAGGCTTGAGGGGCGAAGCAGCATAACAGCAACGTGGCAAGCAGAAGAATTCTTCGCATAGCTTCCTTAGATTTTAATTTGTGATACGTGAATGAGAAAACATGAAAAAATTATAGACATAGATATCCCTTACCGGCAGGAACGACGCGACGCGGGAGTCATAACGTGTATGCGCACACGACATTGCGTTCATTCATGGCAATACAATTCCATACGGCGTGGAGGCCGTTCTACATACGAATTATTGCGGCTGATAATAAATGGGAGGGTGATGGCTTCCTGGAAAATTGGCTAGTCAGCTTTTTATACCCTGTTCACTGTTAAAAAATAAATCGTTTTAGCATGATGGTTCCGTAAAAACCTGTGCTTTTTCCCTTCTCCCCTGCTTGTCCGATTTCCGGTTTCCCTTACTGATAAAACGTTTTAGCAGTTATCAATAAAAAAAACCTGCGACACCAGGGGCACTCATCATTTTCACGCACAAGTTTGCATTCGATGAAACGAACGGATGCAACTTAGTTAAAGTTGCCGTACATCCAAAAGAAAAATTAACTTTTTTTTGATAATAGGTTAACAAGACCTTCACGATGGTAAAAATAATACCATCGCACATTAAAATAGTATATGTTTAAACACCTAATCGAGGGCCAATTGCTCGTCGCCCGGCTGGTAGGGTAAAAACACCATGATCAGGGTCATCATTTCCTGCGTAGTTTTCATATCGCCGTCGGCAAAAATCATCCGTGGCGGGTTGAATGGATTATTGGGGTTTTTACTGGTATTGTCATAAGTGCCCTCCACTGTAAGCACCGATCCTTTGGGCACTTTCACCAGTTGTTTGAACCGGTAAATCTCCTGCCATTTGAAATCCCAGTCGGGAATATCCACCAGGCGCACCGTATCCCCCTGCGGCGTCACCGCCCAGGCCCTGAACCGCTTGCCCAGCAAGTGCATGTGCGGCCAGATATACAGAAGGCTCTGGTCTGCCGGCGTCGCCACTTTCACCGTAAACGTCTTGACCGTATCCGCCTGGATCATGAAAAACGGATCGATATCGCGCTCCCCTATCCCGCCGCTCCCGATGCTGATCAGCTTCACCTTCCGTTCAATCGGTTTTTTCGTAAAAAACAGGTTCACCCCCGTAATGCTCTCTTCATCTTTGCCGGTGGGCGCAAAGTGTACGGTCAGCAGGATCACCCCGCGCTTCGGCATCACCCAACCCATCCCCGCCGGATAGGATTCCAGCGTGGTCCCGGGGATCCATCCGCCGTAGTAGGTCATGCTTTTTTTATAGGGAAGATACTGGTCGAATTGCCGGCGGTCGTCCCCCGAAAGGTCGACATACGGCGCCGTACCATGAATATCAACGCCCTCTTCCACAGGATGGATGCCGAAATTGGCGTGGTGAACCACTTTTTTATTATTGGAAACGAACTCCATGGCTTCCACATTCATGGAATCAGCGAGTTCGAAAGGAATCTTAAATACGATGAACCGCTCCTCGTTATCGCCTTTCACGAGAAAAGGCTTTTCGGTTTTCAATGTGAGGTCGGGCTTGCGGTGATACAATGTGCCGTTTACGAAATCCGGCACTTTCACCGAGCCCTTCCCTTTCGGCGCTTTGGCCGCGGCCCAGCGCCCGATCAGGGAAATTTCTTCAGGGGTTAATTTTCTTTCATGGGCAAAACTGCGGTAGGCGCCGTCCGGCTTCCAGGGAGGCATATACCCGCTTTCCACCACTTCCCGCACGAAAGAGGCGCGGCGGGCCACATCCTCATAGGTGACGAGGGGAAACGGCGCGGCTTCGCCCGGGCGGTGGCACGGCGTGCAGTTGCGGTGGATGATGGGGGCAATGTCCTGGTTGAAGGTCACTTCCTGCGCGGCGGAAGGCCGGGCAAAAATTAACAACAGTAAAAGGAGGCTGACGCAGCTTCTTGGCATATTGGCAATCTTAATAATCATTGATGAGGCAACCGATCGGTTCGGTGCGGCTGTTTGTCACGGCCAGTCCCGCCTTGTTGCGAAGGATCGCGCTTTCCAGATAGCGTTCTGTCACAACGCGCCGCTTCTTCCCCAAACCGGCCATCCGGTCGTCGATCAGCCCCCTGTACACCAGGGCGCCGCGGGGAGAAAAGTAAAAAGCCTCCGGCGTGGCGATCCCCTTCAATGCTTTGGCGGCGGCAAGCCCTCCGTCGAGCAACAGTGGAAAAGGAATCGCGTATTGACGGGCGTACTCCTGCACCATGGCCGCCGTATAAGCTTTCCCGGGCACAATGCCGTAAATCTTTACATCCGGCAACTGCTGCTGCAGTTCACGGAGCGCGGGGGCGTAATTCTTGCAAAGCGGGCAATCCGGCGCCAGCAAGACAACTACCGTTCCTCCGGTTCCCGGCTGCAAACGCTGCAACGCGCCCTGTGCGTCGCGGAGGCGCAGTGCGGGCAGGCGCAATGTATCGGCGGCACGGGCGACCGTGGCCGACAGCACAAGGATCAGAAAGAAGGAAACGGATTTCATGTTATCTCAATTTAAGAAAAAGAAAAACCCCGGCTACCAGGAGCCGGAGTTTTTCTGCAAATTCTCCACTATTTTTTGTCCCACCATACACGGCCGTAGATGTCGGTCGGGCCCTGACCGAAGTCAGCGTCCTTCGCCATTTCATCAAAGGCGGCTTTTGCATTGGTGTAGTTACGATCTGTAGATACGGGGATGTTGAAGATCGCCCTGCGGGGCATGATCTGTTCAACACCGTCCGCCATTACACGCTCCCAGGGGAAGATGGTGGATGTCGGATTAGGGAATCCGGTACGTTTGTAAACGCTCCAGCCTTCGTTCGCCTGCTTGAAGAAGTGGATGTAGGATTGCACGGCAATTTGCTCGAGGCCGGTTGCCGCGTTCCATTTCACTTTGGGCGCTTCATAAGCGGTATTGATCTCGGCTTCTGTGGCTTCGCTGTATTCGACGATCGCGGCATCCTTTGCCATCTGGCTATAGTATGCCATAGACGCTTTTACACCTTTCTCATACCATCCTTCCGCTTCTCCCGGTGCGCCAACAATGCTGCGGGCTGCCAGTTCCGCACGGTAGAAACACAATTCGGCATAGGTGAGCAAGGGGAAAGTAACCAGCCCGTTTCCGCCATTGGAATACGGACAGAAGAGGCGGTATTGCACACGGCTCAGCGTATCCAGTACCAGGTCAGCACCGTTCTTGCGGATCGTGCGGGTGGTATAATATTTCGCATTGGCCGGGTTGGCGGCGGCATCAGGAGATGCGAAGCTGCCTACATATTGCCGGGGATTGAACACGGCGGTAGGCGGCAGTTTTTCCTGTGCTTTGGCCAGGTCGAAGTTCTCCTGGGTGTAAGAGTTCTTTTGGAAGAACATCCGCAGCCTCGGGTCGTTTGTGGCATAGAGGAAATCCAGCAATGATTTCGGCGCGCGGAAAATAGCCGCGGTCGGATCCCAGTTGTTCTGGGAACCCGTATGTTCACCGGTCGTTACGAAATCAAGGTTGTCTGCATTCCCGGCGAAGTTCTCGGCCGCATTTGCCAGCGCTTCGGTGGCGATGGCTTTGGCTTTGGTGGCATCGCGTTTCAACAGGCGCATAGCGATGCGGACGCGGAGGGCGTTTGCAGCCTTGATCCAGTTGGCGGGCTCACCTTTGTAGAACATATCGGCATTACCGTACGAAGCCTGGCCGGTTGCTGTTTTGAGCGTGTTGATGGAGGCTTTGAGCTCAGCGTCGAAAGTATTGTATAAATTCTGCTGATTATCATAAGCGGGCGTCATCGTACCGCCGTAACGTGCCTCGAAAGCTTGTGTGTAAGGCATGCTACCGTTGATATCCGTCGTGTATACCGCATAGTATACTTTCAGGATCGTGGCGATGGCTCTTTCATGCTGGAATTTCTCTTTTTCCCCTGCAGGCATGGCGTCGATGATCTGTTGCACATCGGTGAGCACGTTCCCTACGCGGCCGTAGAAATATCCACGGCGCTGGTTGAAGTTGCCCACTTCCGCCATGAAAGTTTTACCATTCCCGTTTTGCGCGGTATGATATTGCATCCAGGGCATCATAATGCGGTAGTAATCGTAATAATATTCGAAATCCGCCTCGAAAGTTGCCACCACGGCATTAGCGAATTGTTCATCCGGTTTCAGGTTGTAGATGGTGCCGGGATTGGTATTGTACGAAATGAACCCTTCCTTCTTGCACGCCGTAGCGCCTACAGTTCCAACAACCACCGCGGCCATCCAAATTTTATTCAGTTTCATGTGATTCGTTTTAAGTTGATAACATTATTCCTATCAGAACGCAACATCCAGTTTAGCACCGAAGCTTCTTACGTAAGGCAAGCCGCCGTATTCCGCGAATGTGGCGTTACGGTTGCTGAGGAATCCGCCTTCAGGGAAAATGTCATCTTTAGTAGTCTTATACAGGTAAGTCAGGTTGCGGCCCGTTACGCTTACCCGCAGGTTCTGCACTTTCATTTTGGCAGCCAGGCTCTGCGGCAGGTTGTACCCTAACGTAACTTCACGGAGCGATACCCAGCTGTTTTCGAACGTGGAATACTCGCGGATACCGGTAGACCACTGCGTGAGGCGTGCATAGTAAATACGCGCGCTTACCGGTTCAACCACACCCAGTTTCATGGCTTCGGCATAGGTCAGGCCGCTGACATCTATATCCGCACCCTGCGGGTTTGCCAACGGTTTGAACGTTGTACCATCCGGGAAAACACCATCAGGAACGATACCATCGTCAAAAGTTCCGGTTACCGCACCGGTAGCGGGGTCATAGGTTTTACGGGTTACACCACCGAACGCAGCGCTGCGGCCGGGCAGGGTGCTCAGCAATGAACCGTTCGTAGAACCGTATTGGTGTGTAGCCGAAGCCATCAGGCCACCGATCTTACCGTCGATCTGGAACCCGAGCATAAAGTTCTTGTAACGCAGCGTATGGGTGGTACCGAAGAGATAATTCTCCATCATGGAACCCAGTTCTTTGTCAGGCTGGCCCACTTCGGAACGGCGCGCGTAGCTGCCATTGCGTCTCAGCAATTTCTTGCCATTATTCGCATGTGATTTGTTGGAACCATCGGCATTCTTGGCCTGGTATTCAGCATAGGAGTAGCCGGTAATGATGGTACCGTAATCTTTGCCGGGCCGTGCAACGGAAGTCATGTCTGCACCAAACGCCATTTCAAGCGGGAAGCTTGCTACGCCTTCAGCCAGTTCCAGGATTTTATTGCGGTTGCGGGTATAGTTGATGGTAGCATTCCATTCGAAATCCTTCGTGCGGAAAGGAACCAACGTCAACAACACCTCGATACCCTTGTTCTGGATGTTACCGGCGTTGATAAACTCGGAGCTTACACCAGATTCAACAGGCGCCGGCAAAGGTAGCAGCTGGTCGATCGTATTTTTCTTATACCAGGTGAAATCCACCCCGATGCGATTGTTCAGGAAACGTACATCCGTACCAAATTCCCATTCCTTCGTTGTCATCGGTTTGATTTTCAGGCTGCCCAGCGTGCTGCCTTCAAAGCCATAGCGGCCGAATGCAGCACCAGGATAGTTATAGTTACCGATAAAGCGATAGTAACCAAC
The DNA here is from genome assembly GCF_937874145.1 of uncultured Chitinophaga sp. GTDB lineage: Bacteria > Bacteroidota > Bacteroidia > Chitinophagales > Chitinophagaceae > Chitinophaga. The sequence goes on from NZ_CALNBI010000332.1 coordinate 12,561, forward strand.
GCTGGTTTGCCAGGGATTAACGCCCTGGCCGGTATGGGCATAACTTGCTCTAAGCTTACCATACGAAAGCCATTTCATGGCGTCCAGTCCTTTCAGTGACTCCGTGAAAATGTAACTCAGGCCAACGCTGGGATAGAAGTAGGAGTAATCACCTTCGCCAGTTTTCGGATACAGCAGTGTCGAGTTCCAGTCGTTGCGGGCGCTAAAGTTCAACGTCAGCATATTCTTGTATGTCAGGTCGCCATAAAGGTATATCGCATCGATGCGTTTGCTGCTGCTGAATAACCCGGGATTTTCGATCCCGGCATCAGAACCTACTGCGTTAACGGAGTTGCCGAGGAAGAAGAGGCCAGGTGTTTTAAGTCCACCATTGGTATATGCCCGGGAGAACCTGGCAGGCTCGAAGCGTTGGCTTTCACCTCCTGCGGAAAGGGACAGTTCCAGGTCTTCGTTCAATTGCTTATCTGCGGTCAACAAGGCCTGGAAACGGGTGTTGCGGCGGGCCACCTGATACACTTCATATTTGCCTGCGTCGCCGGTAAACCCAAGGCCGCGGCCCCAGTTTTTAGTTTCGCGTTCGGTATTGGCGTCGTTGATGTTGGCGCGAACCAACAGGTTCAGCCAGGGCCTGATGTTAGCAGTAACGTCCAGGTTGGCGAGCAGGGTTTTCTCCAACTGCCGCATGTCCGTATACTCGCGGTCGAACCAAAGGTAGTTAAGCGCGTAGGGATCATTCCGGTTTACGCCACCTGTACTGTCCAGGTAGTTGTTCATCCAGTACTTGGTGTCGTAGTTGCGGGGATTAAAATATACCATCGCAAATACCGGGTTGTTGCCGCTACCCTGCGCCAACGGGTTTTTACTGTTGGTTACGGTATACTGTACGTTCGCGTCCAGATTAATGAAATTAGACACTTTCTGCGTGGCGCGCACGGCGAAGTTGTTACGCTTCAGCCAGGTACCTGGCGTTATGTAGGTATTGTACAGGTTATTGTAGGAAACCCGGTAAGTATTGCGGTCGCTTCCACCTTCAACAGCTACGTTGGTGTTCACGAACTTACCTGTTGAGAATGCATCGAGAAGGTTGTTGGGCTTGGCGGTCCAGTCGATCATCCGGCCGTCGATATCCTTCACTTTCTGGCCATTGAAGCGGGGGCCGAAGCTCCAGAAATAGTTGGCGGCATCTACCTGGTCCACCCCATCTGCGTCTTTAGAGAAAGTCGGGTTGATACCTGCGCCGAATTCGTTCTGGGTAGCTACCGCTTTGTAAGCTTTATCAAAACTTTCAGTATGGCTTACCCGGACGCCAAGACCTTTCTGAGCACGGCCTTTCTTGGTAGTGATCAGCAGTACGCCGTTTTGCGCCTGCGAACCGTACAGCGCGCTGGCTGCGGATCCTTTCAGGACGGTCACGCTTTCGTAATCCTCAGGGTTCAGGTTCTTGTATTGGTTACCGAAATCCTGCGAGTTGCCCCAGCTGTCGCCGCCGGTAACACCCGGTTCCAGGATCACGCCGTCAATTACCACGAGCGGCTGCGAGTTGGCACTCAGTGTGGCGTTACCACGGATACGGATAGTCGATGAAGACATCGGGCCGGAGTTACCCATGTTCACGAATACGCCGGAAACCTTACCCGATAAAGCGTTCAACAGGTTGGAGTTGTTGGCGCGCACCAGGTCTTCCCCTTTTACTTCGGCAATGGAATAGGTGATTTTGCGGGTAGATTTCTTCTGTCCGAACCCCGTTACCACCACTTCGCTCAGCGCCTGGTTATCTTCTTCGAGGGATACGGCAACGGTAGTGCGGCTTGCAACGCTCACTTCCTTTTTTACATACCCTACAAAGGAGAACACCAACGTGGCATTGGGGTCCACTTTAATGGTGAAGTTCCCGTTCATGTCGGTAACCCCACCGTTTTTCGTTCCTTTTTCACTGACGGTCACGCCAGGGAGATAACCGCCCTTCGCGTCGTTTACCGTACCAGTGACAGTCTTCTTGGCCTGCGCATAAACTTGTTGGCACGCAACAGCCAATAAAACTGCAATCAGTAGCAGCGATCTTTTCATTGTTCATTTTTTTGGTTAGTGTGAAGTTGCTGTATAAGGTATTAGACGCCCTGCAGGGGCATTCGGAGAATTCCTGTCATGTTCACTGTCAGTAATAAATTCATGCCTGCATCCTTTTCACGGGATTCACCTGCAAAGCCAATGTCTGATTCTGGTTGTTACTTCATTGATTATGTCTACGGAAATTTTTCTACGAATTGATTTTGTTGATTTTGTTTGTTGAATGATTCACTGTTACAAGTTCACTGTGTGGCTTGATTACAAATCATACCGGCATATCACCGAACGAAATTGCAAAGCCCATATCTGATTCTGGTCGTTACTTATATATTAATGCCTGCGGAAAAATGTCGACAGCAATAGATTTTCCTGCTGTGATCCTGGATGTTATTGTTGTTTGTTCACTGGTATAATGTTCACTGGTATAATGCTCACTGTCCAAACTAACTGTTCACTTACAATTCATATAGTCAATCGGTCTTACTAATTCTGGTTGCTCTCACAATTCATAACGCGCTACAAATAATGGATGGGGTGAAATTTCTGCCGTTCATAACGGCTAATTCGCTTCAAATATACACTTTTCTGCCAATCTTCACTAAAACGTTTTAGCGATAAGCGGATAAAAAAGAACCGTTTGGAGGCTCTTCAATACTTTCTACCTGATAACTTACGTCCCAAACTTAGAATAAATTTCCAAAATAACCAACAATGTCACCGCTCTTTTTATGAACTGCCGAAACAGGATAAGATGAATCCGCCCCGGCAGCGCTATCGTGTGCCAATACGCGATCTATACTGCAGGGGTTTTGGTACGTTTACGGCAACTTTCCCGCTTAACAAGCGTAGCTGGCAGCACCACCTGGTTGATCTGGTGCTGGTGCTGGTTCAGCTCGTTCATTAATACCTGGACCAGGTTTTGCGCAATTTCGTGGATCGGCTGCGACACGCAGGTGATGCCCGGCGTATGCAGGCGGAAGAGATCGTGATCGTCGAAACTGATCAGCGCTACATCTTCCCCTATCTTCCACCCCAGGTCCTTGATCGATTCGATCCCGAACACACCGAGGTAGTTGGTGGCAAAAAAGATGGCATCCAGGCCCGGAACACTTTTCATAAATTCCATGATCTGGCTGACGGCCTCGTCTTTGCTGACCGAAAAAGGTATTTTCTTAACCATTTTCCGGGGGAAGGCGGCGCCATGGGCTTTCATCGCGGCTGTAAAACCGTTCATCCGCTCCTTCATCTGGATCTGCTCCGAAGTTGTGGTCACATACGCGATCTTGCGGTAACCGAGGCCGAGGAGATATTCCGCCGCATCGTATGCGCCCTGGAAATTATTCACCATTACGTAATTGGTAGGAATCTGGGGAAGATAACGGTCCATCAGCACCATAGGCTTCCGGCTGTTCTTCAGGATCTCGATCTCCTTGTCGAGGTTCGGCGTGGGCGTGATGATATACCCGTCTACCTGCCGGTATTCGAGCACTTCCAGCAGCCCGCGGGCCTTGGTCAGGTTGTCCTCCGTGCTGCCGTACAAAACCTTGTAACCGAACTTATCCGCTTCTTCCTCCACTGGCGAAGAAATGGTTGGCGATATCTTCCACGATAAGCCCGATAGTCTTGGTTTTGCCCGTCCTCAACCCTCTTGCGAGCTGGTTGGGCTTATATTTCAGTTTAGCAGCCAGTTTAAGGATTTTCTTGCTCACCTGCTCGCTGATCCTCTTCTCCCGGCCTTTGCCGTTCAGCACGAACGACACGGTAGTTGGCGATACGCCTGCCTGTTTGGCGATATCTTTTATGGAAATCCCCTTCATGATTTGGTTGTTGCGAATGCGCTCAAACGATTTAGCATTGACAAATTACGTAAAATCCGCGAAAACAAAAAAGTTCATACAAAAACAACTAGACTAGTATTTTTTTAACCTAAATTTCATAATTTGCCAGAATAGAAATTAAAATGGCAAAATAACCACCTTGCCGGCTTTTTCATCAGGACAATTAACAAATCATATAAGGAAGCAAATATGAAACCCATTCTCATTAAAGTGGGGGCCTTTGCCGACAATCAGATCACCATCATCGAGCGGTGCGATCCCTATTTCAATACACCCTTCCACTTCCACCCGGAGTGCGAGCTCGTGTATGTGACCGAAAGCCAGGGAAAACGCATCGTGGGAGACAGCATCGAAAGCTTCGACGTAGGCGATATGGTTTTCCTCGGTCCGAACATTCCGCACGTTTGGTATAACGACGAGGCATATCACCGGAACGACGATTCCCTCAAAGCCCGGTCGGTCGTGATCTATTTCCCCAAAGACATTTTCGGCGACAAATTCTACGGCCTCCCGGAAACCAAGGCGCTGACCGACCTGTTCCACCGTGCCCAGCGCGGCATGAAAATCATCGGCAACACGCACGAAAAACTGAAAGACGAGATCCTCTCGCTCCCCCGCAAAGAAGGCCTCGAACGCATCATTTCCCTGCTGGAAATCCTCAAAACGCTGTCCGAAACCAAGGACTGCTACTACCTCGCATCCACCGGCTATTCCCACGCCTACAACGTGAAAGACAACCACAAGATCGACGAGGTGTTCAAATACGTGATGAATAACTTCTCCAAAGAGATTTCCCTGCAGGATGTCGCCAGCATCACCAACCTCTCCCCCCAGTCTTTCTGCCGCTTTTTCAAGAACCGCACGAAAAAATCGTTCGTACAGTTCCTCAATGAAGTCCGCATCGGCCACGCATGCAAAAGGCTCACGGAAGAAGACTGGTCTATCGCTGAAATCGCGTACAGCTGCGGGTTTAAGAATTTGTCCAACTTCAACCGGTTTTTCAAAGAAATCGTGGGCAAAACACCGAAAGAATACAAAAACGAGCTTCGCCTGAAAGAAGCCCTCTAGACAACGTTCCATATCTTTTACTATCCTTCCCTTACTTCCCTGCACACCCGCCCCTCCGGCGCGGGCGCCCTCCTGTTGCCTTCCGAACCCGTATGCTAAACGTTTAAGCACATAAAAAGCCGGCCCAAAAGGGCCGGCCGGTCATTCTTAGATGAGCTATGTCTATTTTATTGCTATGGCTTGTCCCACCAAACGCGGGTACCGCCGTTATCGGGGCCACCTAGTAAAGTCATTGCTTTCTGCACGCCTGCCGGGTTCGTTTCATACTCCGTTTGCACGAAGTTCACCCGGCGCACGAAGTCCGTCGTCGAAATCTTACCGCCGCTGTTATTAATCATCACCGGGAACAGTTTAGGATACCCGGTCCGGCGGAACTCCGCCCAGGCTTCCTGCCCATCCGGGAACACGGCGATCCATTTCTGCGTGATGATCCTTTCCAGCTTGCGGGCATCGGTAGCCGCATCGTCCCATTTCACCGTGATGGTGCTGAGGTTGGGGTTGCCCGCCGCGATGTTGTTGGCCGCATTTTTCGGATCGGTGTAGGCCGCGGGTTTGCTCACCGCATCGTCGCGGTAGGTTGCGAAACCGCCGCTGGTGCCATGTTGCGCGAACGACACTTCAATCCCCTTCTCATAATTGGCCTGTGCCGTGCCGGCGCCGTCCCAGTTTCGCATGGCCGCTTCGGCGCGGAGGAACCAAACTTCAGCCGCGGTCATCAGCTGCACGCGCTTGCCTGCAAACAGGTCTTTGGCGAAAGACGAAATAACTTCCTGCATGATAACCTCCCTAAGAGCATTTCCAGCAAAAGTGCATAGCGGTTT
>NZ_CALNBI010000333.1 GCF_937874145.1 uncultured Chitinophaga sp.
CCTGCGCCGGAAACCGCGCATGCGGAGGAAACGCCTGCCGAAACTTCAGCGGAAGCCCCGATCCGCATCCATCCCATGGATGCACCCGCAACGGAAACCGAACTGACCTTCCAGCCGCTGTTTACGGAAGATTATTTCGCCTATAAAAAACTGAAAGAGCCGACTAACGCAGAAAGCATGACCGCAAAAGCCGCCGCTGAAATGAGAAGCTTTACCGACTGGCTCCGCCAGCTGAAGGACAACTTCTCCGGGAAAGCCACGAAAGACTGGTATCATCAGCAATTGCACAAATTATACGAAGACGACGACCCGGAGGTAACCGAGCGCGTGGAAGCCATGGCGATCCAATCCATCACCCTGAACGACGACATCGTTTCCGAAACGCTGGCGGAGATTTGGGTGAGGCAGCATCAACCCCTGAAAGCCATCGCGGTATATCAAAAATTAAGTTTGCTTAATCCGGGCAAAAAAGCGTACTTTGCGCAGAAGATTAAAGACTTACAAAACAATTAACAACTCATAACTAGTAGCTAACATGTTGATTTTCTTTGGAATATTGATTGTGATTGCCTGTATTCTGCTCGGCTTTTTCGTGCTGGTACAAAACCCCAAAGGCGGCGGCCTCGCCGGTAACCTCGGTGGTTTTGGCAACCAGGTGATGGGCGTTCGCCAAACGACCGACGTGCTGGAAAAAGGCACCTGGGTGCTGGCGGCTGTGATTGCCGTGCTGTGCCTTACCTCTACCATGTTCACCGGTTCTGGAACCGGCAGCGGAAGCAACATGCCGCAAAGCGCCAGCGAACGCGCCCAGGGCGCCGCTCCTGCTCCCAGCAGCACGCCGCTTCCCGGTGCAGCGCAACAGCAACAGGCAGCACCTGCCCAGCCTGCTGATTCCGGTAAATAACAATATTCCTTCCGAATAATATTTTCCAAGACCTCGCCGTTAAAAGCGGGGTTTTTTATTGAGGATACTCCGCCTTCCGACCAACATGCGTAACAAAACTAACAAGAACACCTCGCCCTGGGTGCGCCGTATCGCCATCATCGGCGCCTGCCTCATCGCCGGCGCCCTCGTGGTCGCCGCATACCTCCTGATGGGCCCCAACACCCGTTCCTTCGGCGATAAAAAATATTTCTATGTGCCCACCGGCAGCCGTTACGAAGACGTGCTCAGGGGCCTTTCCGAACAGGAGATCATCTCCTCCTCCTCCACCTTCAACCTCGTTGCCCGCCAGCTCGGATATCCCTCCCGCGTGAAAGCCGGCCGCTACGAGATCCGCAAAGGCATGAGCAACCTCGAGATCGTGCGCATCCTCCGCAGCGGCAAACAATCGCCCGTGAAGCTGGTGATCAACAAGCTCCGCCTCAAAAACGATTTCATCCGCCTTGTGTCCAACAACCTCGAAGCCGATTCCGCCGCCATGCGCGCCATCCTGGAAGACCCGGTGTACCTCCGCCAGTTCGGGCTCGATACCACCACCGTCATGGCCGCTGTGATGCCCAACACCTACGAATTCTACTGGAACACACCCGCCGCCAAGGTTTTCGATAAGATCTCCGATGCATACGAAACCTTCTGGAACGATACCCGCAAACAAAAAGCCGCGGCCCTCAACCTCACACCGGTGCAGGTAACCGTGCTCGCTTCTATCGTGGAAGAAGAAACCAACCGCAACGACGAGAAGCCCGTTATCGCCAGCGTCTACCTCAACCGCCTCAAAAAAGGCATGCGCCTCGGCGCCGACCCTACCGTGAAATTCGCGTTGCAGAACTTCGCGCTCCGCCGCATTTACAATACACACCTCGAATACGATTCTCCGTATAACACCTACCGTTACTACGGCCTGCCCCCCGGCCCCATCTGCACGCCGTCCGCCAGGTCTATCGACGCGGTGCTGACGCCCGCCGAAACCGATTACCTCTTCTTCGCCGCAAGGCCCGATGGCAGCGGGTATCACTCTTTCGCCGTAACCTTCAAGGAGCACCTTGAAAACGCCCGGGCCTATCAGAAGGGTCTCAACGCGAGGGGCATCAAATAATTCGTATTTTTACGGCGGTCCAACAACACGCTGATGATCGACGTAGAAAAACTCATCCTCGAATCCCGGCCCGTCCAATGGCTGACGCATAAAAGCAAATCGCTGGTATTGCCGGGGTTCGAAGGCGCGCCCCTGTACGACGTCATCGTGTTTTTCCTAAAAGAAACGGCGAAGGAAAGCCTGATAGAAAGAGCTGCGGCCATTTCTTTCAACTTCCTCCTGGCCATCCCGCCGTTCTTCATTTTCCTTTTCACGCTCGTACCCTTCATCCCGCTGCAAAACGTGGAGCCCACGCTGTACGACCTCGCGCAAACGATCACGCCCAATTACAACAGCTACATCATCGTGCGCGACATGATCCATGACTTCCTTTACACGCAGCGCAACACGCTGCTGTCGTTCGCTTTCATCCTCAGCTTTTACTATTCCAGCAACGGCGTGATGGGCATGCTGCGCTCGTTCGACAAGCTGCTGCCCGGCTTCCACCAACGCACCTGGTGGCAAACCCGGCTCACCGCGCTAAAGCTCACCATCATCCTCGTTTTCCTGCTGCTGGCCACGGTGGTGCTTATTATCATGCAGGGCACATTGCTGGCGAGCATCCTCGCATACATCGGCATCGAGGACGTGTATTCGCAATTTCTTTTACAGGTGGTAAGATGGACGCTCATCGTGCTGTTATTCTTCGCCATCATCTCCGTGATTTATAAATTCGGGCCGGCTGTGCAGAAGAAATGGAAATACATTTCCGCGGGGTCCACTTTCGCCACTATCGCGATGATTGCCGTAACGCTCGGTTTCTCTTACTGGGTGACCAATTTCGCGCGCTACAACCAGATCTACGGCTCCATTGGCACTATCCTGGTACTCATGCTCGTGGTGTATTTCAACTCCTTCATCCTGCTCATCGGGTTCGAACTGAACACCAGCATCAGCACTTTACGGGAGATCGCGGAAGAGCGGAATAAGAAGGAATCACCTGAGTTACAGGGACTTTCGTAATACCTTTCCAGAAATAGGATGGATGGCTTCGCTTTGCACCCGAAAAACCTTAATTTCATATCAACCAAATTATGGAGGCCTATGAAAAAGCATATCTTTTTCCTCCTGCTGATCGCGGCCGCCGCCGTTTCGTTCCGGCTGCCCGGTTATCTCGACATCGGCGCGAAACTGCCTAAAGCGGATATCAAAATGAAAGATATTTCCGGGAAGGAAGTGTCGATGAACGATGCAAAAAAAGCAAACGGTTTGCTGGTGATGTTCTCCTGCAATACCTGTCCATACGTGGTGCGCAACCAGGACCGTACCCGCGCGATCTGCCAGTTTGCGCAAAAGAACAACGTAGGCGTGATCCTCATCAATTCCAACGAAGCGGCCCGCACCGGCGGCGACTCCTACGAAGCGATGCAAACCTACGCCCGGCAGCAGTCTTACAAGTGGCTGTACGTCGTGGATAAGGATAACCAGGTGGCGGATGCATTCAATGCCGACCGCACGCCGGAATGTTACCTGTTCGACAAAAGCGGCACGCTCGTCTACAAAGGCGCGATCGACGACAATCCCGGCAATGCAGGCGGGGTAAAAGACAAATACCTCCACGCCGCCATCCAGGCCATGGTAACGGGCAAACCCGTTCCAAATCCTTCCACCGCTTCCGTAGGTTGCGGCATCAAACGGAAAATGTAAATGCAATTGACCTCATAAAGAAAAAGCTGACCAATCAACCGGTCAGCTTTTTTTATGCGATGCATTCGCACGCAATTCGTTATTGCCCTACCATAAATACGGCGTTGCCGAAGAGGAGTTTGCCGTTTTCCCAGAAACTGCGGAATAGCGGGTTGTCGGTCATGAGGATGATTTCGCCGTTACCGATTTCCTTCACACCGAATACGAGCCCGTCGCGGAGGCGCTCCCGGGCGGAGGCGCCCACGAAACCGGTCAGGTAATCATCCTGCTTGAGCGCGCCCACGTTCCAGCCGTCATCTTTGAAATATGCCAGCAGCTGGTCGTTCTGTTTCAGGGTGTAATAATATTCGGGATACCCGAATGCCAGCGGGTGCGTTTTATCGAGGTGTACTTTGTAAATCGCACCGGGAATGAAGCCCGACACGCTTTCGCGCTCGCGGTTGGCATAGGGTTTCAGGTCGGTGTAAGGATTTTTCGGAGCTTTGTCTTCCTCGTCTTTCTCTTCCTCCTTTTCCTTCTTCATCTCATATCCCCACTCCCCTTCCGCCAGCTGCGCCACGGCATCTTCCATCACGATCAGCCGGCCGCCGGCGGATACCCAGTCTTTCAGCCGGGAGGCCAGGGCTTTGTCTTTCAGCATATCGTACCTTCCATCGGGCAGGATGAGCACATCGAGGTCTTTCCACGACGAGCCCGGCAGCGCGGTAGCGGGCAGCACCGTGAGCGGGTATTCGATCTGTTCTTCGAAATAATGCCATATTTCGCCCATGCCCAGCGAAGAAATGCCATCCCCGGCGAGTACGCCTACTTTGGGTTTGCGGATGAAACGGATTTTATCCGAACCGAAATCCGCGCCTTTGTCCACAAATCCCGTGGGCACGCGGGTAACGCTCACGCCCATCCGCGCGGCGATGACGGGGATGGATTCCAGGGAAGTATTTCCGGATTTGGTGATGATAAGCGTGCCGGCGGGATGTACTTTACCCCCGATCGTGAAAGGCGCTTCCGCATAGCGCACCCGCAGGTTGCGGTTGAGCAGGGCGGCGAGGAATTTCACGTCTTTCGTGCTGTTCCAGGCGGCGAGATAGGCGTAAGTGGCCCCCACGGCCGGAGGCGCCACCGTTTTCTCCAAAGAATCGGCCACAGCGGGCTGCAGCCGCGCTTTCACGGCGTATGCCGGAAGCCCGTAGGCGTAGGGCATCGCCCAGGCGGTAATGTCGTAGGTCACGCTGTCGGTCAACCGCGACACCGGTTCAAAAAGCACGCGCACCATGGTAGACCGCGGCTGGAAAGCGCTCACCACCAGGTCGCCCTTCTCGATGGAGAACGCTTCCGTTTTGCCGGTGAAGTAATTGAAACCGTTGCCATTGGAATTGCCCGTGGCGAACCCGAAGGCAATATCGTTGCGGCGCAGCGTTTCGGCCAGCGACATGAGTTTTTCCGTATTGCCGCCGCTTTTCACGACGTAAGTTTTATAATCGCCGGAGGGCTGCTGGCGCGCATCGCGGAAGAATTTACCGAATTCCTCCACCAGCTTTCCCGCCTGCGCCACGGAAGCTTCCACGGTGGCGATGCCGGTGGTGAAGTGATGATCGAGCCGGTCTTTCAGCCGGAGCGTGTCCCCTTCGCGGTTCACGATGGCGAGGCCCGCCCGGCCGCTGCCGCCCTGCTCATACGTCATCCCGATGGCGCCGTTGTAAGTGGGATAGGTATCGCCGTAGCTGGGATAGAACAGATCGAATTGCTCTTTGGTGAAATACAGCCAGCCGTTGGCATCGAAATATGTAGCGTTATGTTTCCCGATCTGCGTCTGGAAGGCGCGCTGCCATTCAGTTACCGCGTCGTGCAAGGGTTCAGCGGCCGGCGCGAAATAGTACGGCGCATCTACGCCCTGTTCATGAAAATCGACATGCACCTGCGGCATCCAGCGGTTATACTGGATCACGCGTTGCCGGGATTCTGTTTGTGATTGCCAGGCCCAGTCGCGGTTCAGGTCGAAATAATAGTGGTTGGGGCGGCCGCCGGGCCAGGGCTCCGCGTGCTCGCGTGCATAGGGCGTGGCGTCGGGGATGCGGGCGTGGACGGAATTATAGAAATTCACGTAGCGGTCGCGGCCGTCGGGGTTGAGGCAGGGATCGATGATGATCACCGCATTGTCCAGCAGCGCCTTGCGGCTGGTGAGCAGCGTGTGCGCCGTGCGCATGGCGGCTTCGGTGGAAACGGCTTCGTTGCCGTGTACGTTATAGCTGAGCCAGATGATGACGGGCTGATTGTGGGCGCTCCCGCCGTTCAGCAATGCCAGGTTGCCGCTGCGGATCGCTTCGAGCCGGGCGATGTTCGCGGGGGAAGACAGGATCGCGAGTACCAGCGGCCGGCCTTCGTAGGTTTGGCCGTAGGTTTCAAAGCGCATCATGGCATTGCCTTCGGCGATTTTGCGGAAGTAATCCACGACTTTATAATGCGGTGTAAACCTGGCTCCCGGCTGATACCCGAGGAATTCGGCGGGGGATTGCTGGGCTTTGGCGGCCAGCATGCAAATGCAGAGGAGAAGAAACAGGACGGCAGACTTCATAGATTCGTAGTATCCGGCTAAGATAGGGAAAAAGCGCCGGTGCGGAAGCGGCCCATTCCCCGGAAATTATCCGTATTTTGGGAGGAAACAGCCACACCTATGCGCTTCTTTTTGTTCCCCCTGCTGCTGTTGCTGACCCATATTTCCACGGCGCAGCAGGCCGATCCGTATCATTATTCCAGCCGCAAATACATGGAAGCGAAGCGCTTCGCCGTATCGTCGGCCCACCCGCTGGCGAGCGAGGCGGGCGCGCAGATCATGCGGGAGGGCGGTAACGCCGTGGATGCGGCGATCGCGGTGCAGCTGGCGCTGGCGGTCGTGTATCCGCAGGCAGGGAACCTGGGCGGCGGGGGCTTTATGGTGGCGCGGATGGCCGATGGCCGCGCCGTTACGATCGATTACCGCGAGAAAGCCCCCGGCCGGGCGCACCGCGATATGTACCTGGACTCCGCCGGCAACCCGGTGACTGCCCGGTCGCTCGAAGGGCACCTGGCCGCAGGGGTCCCGGGCACAGTGGCGGGCCTCGTGGCTTCACAGGCTTACGGCAGGCTTCCCCTTTCCAAACTCATCGCGCCGGCCATCGCACTGGCGGAAAAGGGATTCGCGATCACCGAACAGGAAGCCCACGGCCTCAACCGCCTGCGCGGGATGTTCGTCCGCCTGAACACAAAACCCAACGCTTTCGTAAAAGATACGCCCTGGAAAACGGGCGATACCCTCATCCAGAAAGACCTCGCCAACACCCTGCGCCGCATCGCGAAGAAGGGCGGCAAAGGTTTCTATGCCGGAGAAACCGCGCGCCTGGTGGCCGCGGAGATGCAGCGCGGCGGCGGCATCATCACCGAAAAGGATATGGCCGCTTACAAGGCCATTGTTCGCCGGCCGCTGGAATTCCGGTTCCGGGGGCACGACGTCATTACCATGCCCCTGCCCAGCAGCGGCGGCATCGGGCTGCAACAGATGCTCGGCATGGTGGAAGACTTCCCATTGGAGAAAACCGGGTTCCATAGCCCTGAAGCCGTGCAGCGCATGATCGAAGCGGAGCGCAGGGCGTATGCCGACCGGGCCGAACATCTCGGCGATCCGGATTTCGTGAAAGTGCCCGTGGCGCAGCTCACCGATAAAAAATACCTGCAGGCAAGGATAGCGGATTTTGTGGCCGGGAAACCTTCGCCCAGCAAGGGCATTACAGCCGGCGGACCGTTCGAAAGCACCTCAGCGTGGTGGACGCGGAGGGCAACGCCGTATCGGTCACCACCACCCTCAACGGCAGCTATGGCAGCAAAGTGGTGGTCGGCGGCGCGGGGTTCCTGCTCAACAACGAAATGGACGACTTCTCCGTGAAACCCGGCGCGCCTAACCTGTATGGTCTCATCGGCACGGAAGCCAACGCCATCGCGCCGGGGAAGCGCATGCTCAGTTGCATGACACCCACCATCGTTTTGAAAAACGGCAAGCCGTACATGGTGACCGGTACGCCCGGAGGTTCTACCATCATCACTTCCCTGTTCCAGACGCTGGTCAATGACATCGTTTTCGGGATGGATGCGCGCGCCAATGTCAACGCACCCAAATTCCATCATCAATGGTGGCCGGAAGACGTGCGGATAGAAAAAGAATTCCCCGCCGCCACGAAGGAAGCCCTGGAAAAAATGGGCTACCCGGTGAAAGTGGGATCACCCTGGAGCCGTACGGAACTGATCCGCATCGTGGACGGGAAGATCGAAGCGGTCGGCGATTGGCGGGGCGACGACAGCGTAGCGGGAGAATAAAATCGTACATTTAAGCCTTCATCAAAAACGATCAGCAAGTATGCGACTTTACCTGGACAGTGCGAAAAAACGGTTGCTCACTTACAAGGAGCTCGGCGAGAAAACCCTCCGCCAGCTCAACGACCGGCAGATCCACTGGCAGCCTGCGGGCCAGCCCAACAATATTTACATCATCGTCAAACATATGAGCGGCAATATGCTGTCGCGCTTCACGGATTTCCTCACCAGCGACGGCGAAAAGCCCTGGCGCCAGCGCGACGCCGAGTTCATCGACGATGCGCCCGAGGCCACGATGGCCGAGCTGCTGGAGATGTGGAACAAGGGATGGGATTGCCTACTCACCGCCATCGACGGACTGGAAGAAGCGGACCTCGGCAAAACCGTTTACATCCGCACCGAGCCCCACACCGTGATCGACGCCCTCAACCGGCAACTCGCCCACTACCCGTACCATGTTGGCCAGATCGTATACCTCGGCAAAATCATGCGGGCGGAAGGATGGGAAAGCCTTTCCATCCCGGTGGGGCAATCGCAGCAGTTCAACGAAGCAAAAGCGGCAGGCAAATGAAACACACGATCGTATTTTCCGCGGCCGCGATCATGCTGGCCGCCTGCAATACCGGGAAAACCGACGCATTGCTGAAACACAAGAAATGGAAGGTGTACGACGTCACCGTTCCCGCAGGAACCTCCTACAACCACGTGCAGGCCACGCAGGCGAAGGACCTGAAAGGCGGGTATTACAGCGACGCCTATTACCAGTTCCTCGACAACAACCTATTCATCGCCACCATCGCCGGCGTCCCCGACAGCGGGAAATACTCCCTGCTCAGCAACGGGAAGATCATTTCGGTGACGGGCGCCAGCGGCTCCCGCAGCTCGGAGCACCTGGTGGAAGTGGTGAAGCTGAACGAAAACGAATTCGATATGAAAGTGAATACCGGCGAATATTATTTCGTACTCCGCACCCGGAAACAGTAATCATGATCCAGATCACAGACAGCATGCCAGGCAGAACGGCCCTATGCGACGGCCGCGAGTTGTTATTCTTCTCAGGATTCTCTTACCTGGGCATGCATACATCCCCCGTTTTCCGCACGCTCCTCGCCGAAGGCCAGGCGCTTTTCGGCAGCGTGTATCCCAGCAGCCGCATCGGCAACCTGCAGCTTTCGTTGTATGAGCAGCTGGAACATGCGCTTGCGGTGCATACACGGCAGCAGGCGGCCGCCTGTTTTTCGTCGGGCTACCTCTCGGCACAGGCCGCCGTTACCTACGCCGTTACCAAAGGCACGCCCTTGTACGCTCCCGGCACCCACCCTGCTTTGCGGTTCCCCGGTGCCGTGGTAGCTTCGGGGAACTGGAACGACTGGCTGGCCACCACGGTGGACATGCTGAACCGGGAACCCGATCATACCTACGTCCTGATTTCCGACGCGGTAGACCCATTGCGGGGCGAAGTGCATGATTTCGGTCCGCTCGCCCGCCTGGAGCGCAAAGCCCTCGTGCTGATCGACGATTCGCACGGTCTGGGCATCCTCGGCGTGCAAGGTGAAGGGATTGCTGCCACGTTACCGGAATCGCCCGCCGCAAGGTTCCTGCTGACCGCTTCGCTGGCGAAAGCATACAGTTTGGAAGGAGGCGTGGTGACAGGGCATGCCGCCGATATTGCGGCCATCCGCCGGCTGCCGCTCTTTACGGCCAGTACACCGATCATCCCTGCCAATGCCTACACCTGGCTGAAAGCGGCAAACGCCTTCGCGGAGGCACGCAGGCTGCTGCGCTCCAACATCACCGCGCTGGAAAGGCTGACAGGCGCCGTTGACGAAGTACCCAACACGCACGGGCTGCCCATGTTCGTGCTGGAAGATCCTTCGGAAGCCGTCTACACCTGGCTCCTCTCCCGCGACACGCTCATCTCTTCGTTCGCGTATCCCGATCCGCAGGGCGACCGCATCAACCGGATCGTTTTGTCGGCCCTCCATACGCCCGACGATCTTGAAATGCTCGCCGCACAACTCGTTCAATATTACGATCACCCATAAACAGTACCCATTTTTATGATCAAAAAGACCCTTGCCTTCTTATCCCTGCTTTTGATGATGCTGCCCGCCATGGCGCAGCAGTCTTTGCTCTACAAGATCTCCGGCAACGGATTGCCCCAGCCTTCCTACGTGTACGGAACGATACATATGATCTGCCCGCAGGATTTCAATTTCCCCGACAAGCTTACCAAAGTGGTGCGGGCCGCGAATGTGATTTACCTGGAACTGGATATGGACGATCCTGCCATGATGCTGAATATGGCGATGATGATGCAGGACAAAACGCCGGGTTATTCCCTGGAGAAAGCCTTCAAACCGGAAGATTTCCGCCTGCTGCAGCAATTCATGAACGACAGCATGAGCATGGATATCGAAAACTTCAAAAAGATGAAGCCCCTGGTGCTGATGAGCCTGCTGGCCACCAAACTGCTGCCCTGCAAAAAGAGCGAATCGTACGAAATGAAGCTGGTGGAAATGGCCAAACAATATCATAAGCCGGTCGAGGGGCTGGAAACGATCGAAGACCAGGTTTCCGTTTTCGATAATATCGCGGACACCACCGAAGCCCGGTCGATCATGGAATACGTGAAGAACATGGCGAAGCAGCGGGATATCATGAACCGGTTGATGACGTCCTATAAAAAACAGGATGTGAACGCGTTATACAACCTGGTGCTGGAAACGGCGGAAACAGAGTCGGACCGCGAAGAGCTGCTCGACAAGCGCAACCGCAACTGGATCCCCAAAATGGAGAAAGCCATGAAGAAAGACCTGGTGCTTTTTGCCGTGGGCGCCGGCCACCTCGGGGGCGACCAGGGTGTGCTGTCGTTACTGAAGAAGAAAGGATACAAGGTGGAACCTGTTCATAAATAATTGTTTATCAATACATTCAGAAAGCCGCACCTGTTCCGGGGCGGCTTTTTCTTTGCCTGCGGGGATGTTGCATTTGGTCATCCACAAAACGGTTTCATCATGCAAAAGTGCCTGTTGGTGTATCAGATTTCAAGTCCGCGGGCGGGCGATATAAGTTTGCACCATCAAATTCAGTGTATGCAAACCTTTTTAACCGCTATTTTCTCAGCAACTATTCTTTCAGCAGCTCCTTCCGCCATTGCGCAGCAAAAGAAAGACTCCATCCCCGCCCCGTCCGTAAAGCAGCTCAAGACCCATGAGGTAACCAGCACCACGCCCCCTATTACGATGCAGGGCGGCACCATGATCGTCAACGTCGGAAAATCCGTGACCGCCGCCGGCTCCAATGGCTGGGACGTGGTGACCAAGTCGCCCGGCGTAATCGCGGACAACAACAACGCCCTTCAGCTGAACGGCAAACCCGTGACGGTGTACATGGACGGACGGCCGACGCGCCTCAGCGGCGACGATCTCAAGAACCTCCTGGCCTCCACGCCCGGCAGCAACATCGACAAGATCGAGCTGATGAGCATGCCCGGCGGCAAGTATGACGCACAGGACGGGGCGATTATCAACATCAAGCTGTTCAAGCCCAAAGACCTCGGCACCAACGGCAACCTCACCCTCACCGGCGGCTTCGGGCGCTACCTGCGCACCACCGAGGGCTTCACCCTCAACCACCGCAGCAAAGGCGTGAACCTCTATGGCGGGTACGACCACAATTACGCCAAAACGTTCACCGAAGTCACCAACGACCGCATTTACCCGGATGGGTACACGCTGACCGAGAACGACTTCAACCGGGAAAACAAACACACCCACAACCTGCGCGCCGGGGCTGATTTCGACCTGTCCAAATCCTCGTCGGCCGGCGTGCTCGTGAAAAGCATGTTCAACAACCGCGGCCGGGTGGGCGACAACTACACCACCCTGCCGGATTCCATCTTCCGCCAGGGCGCCACCGGCGATCAGAAACTGGTGAACCCCAGCGTCAACGCCTATTACCGAACGGCCAGCGCCAAACACAAGAACGAGCTGACCATCAACGCGGATTACTTCAATCACCGCAAAGACTGGGACGACCAGTTCGGCGGGCAGTATTATTCTCTGGAAGAAGATGTGATCGGATCGTCGTCGCATATCCGCAACTTCACGGAATCCGCCATCGACCTGTATTCTCTCAGTGCGGATTATTCCCAGCAGTTCAAGGCGTTCAAACTGGAAGCCGGTCTTAAAACCACTTTCACCGAAACCGACAACAACATGCACTGGGAACTGATGAACGGCGGCAAATGGGAAAATGATCCCAACAAAACGAACCACTTCATTTACAAGGAAAACGTGAACGCCGCTTATGCCGGCCTGAGCAAAACGGTGAAGAAATGGTCGTTTACCGCCATGCTGCGCATGGAACATACGAACGCGAAAGGCAACAGCCTGACCATGGACCAGAAGTTCTCCCGCGACTACGTGCAGTTCTTCCCCAGCGCTTCGGCCTCGTATAACATGAGCGCCACCGACCAGTTCAGCTTCAGCTACCGCCGGAGCATTAACCGGTTCGGCTTCGACATCGTGAACCCTTTCATCACCTACGTGAACGCTTATTCCCTCCGCCAGGGCAACCCGGACATCAAGCCGATGCTGTCGCAGGCGGTGCAGGCAACCTGGAGCCACAAGTACCAGCTGTTCACCACCGTGGCGTTTACGCGGATGACCGACAACCTGAGCATGACTTTCAAACAGGACCCGGTGACCAAGGTGCAGGTAATGAGCTTCGACAACCAGACGAACTTCAACCTGGCGTATGCCAACGTAGTGTGGGTGAAGCCGATCACCCCGAAAATCCGGACCACCATTACCGTGACCGGCCTGTACCTGGGCATCAACACGGTGCTGGACGGGATCGATTACAACAAGAACAGCGTGACCGCTTTCGCCAATATCCAGAATTCGTTTACGCTGCCCAAAGGCTTCACCGCCGAGGTGAACGGTAACTTCCGCGGGCCGCTGATGGCGGGTTACGCCGTGATGCAGTCGCAGGGCAACGTGGACCTGGGGCTGGGAAAAACGATCCTGAAGGGCGCCGGATCATTGAAGCTGGCGGCAGTGGACATTTTCAACACCAACCAGATGCGTTTCAAGGTGAAATACGCCACCATCAACAACCTGGGCAAAATGAACATGGACACCCGCGTGGTAAACCTGACCTTCAATTATAAATTCGGCAATAAAAACGTGAAAGCCGCCAAATCGCGCAAGAACAGTATCGAAACCGAATCCGGACGGACTTCTACGCAACAGGGCTTTTAGGAAATAACGGGAAAGCCTCCGCAAGGGGGCTTTCTCTTCTTATTTTCGCTATTTTTGAACGAAAGCACACCTCCTGCTCATGTTATTGGACCAAACCAGCCAATTTTTTAAAAAAGAATGGAAGAAGATCGCCATCCTCTTTTCCATCGCCCTCGTCTGGAACATCTTCGCCTTTCTTTTCCTCTATTCCCTCGACCCCGACCTTACCGACACGGCCTATAACCGCTTTGGCGGCGTTTGGGTGACTACTTTCCGGTCCATCATCGAATTCACCATTACATATTACGTCCTGATTTATTTCGCCTGGCTGCCGGCTTTGCACGATAATAAATGGGGCCGCTTCTTTTTCATCATCGGGTTGCTGTTTGCCGTGAAAGTCGGCTATTCCCTCATTTACGAATACGCCAAAACCGTGTATGAGGTGAAGGGCCGGCAAGACAAAGTGATGAAATTCATGTCGGCCAACAAGATGTTCGTGTTCTCCCTCACACAGATATTCACTTACCTGTTCAACCTCGCCGTGACCTTCGTGGTGGCTGTGTTCATGCATTTCAGCCGGCGCGAGAAGTTGCAGAAAGAACTGGAGAAACAGAAGATGGACGCCGAGCTCAGCGCCATCAAATACCAGATCAACCCGCATTTCCTGTTCAATTCGCTGAGTTTTATCTACAGCAAAACGGTGCCCCTGAGCGAAGAGGTTTCCAATGCGGTATTGCTGCTTTCGGATATTATGCGGTATGCGCTGGGGAAGGAAGAGGATGCCGAAGGGAAAGTGGCCCTCACCAAGGAAATCACGCATATGAAAAACGTGATCGAGATCAACCAGATGCGGTTCAACAACAAACTGAGCATCCAGTACAGCGAGCAGCTCGAAAACCCCGCGGCCCGCATCGCCCCGCTCATCCTTATCACCCTCGTGGAAAACGCCTTCAAGCACGGCGACCTGCTCGACCCCGCCAACCCGCTCGTTATCCGCACGGAAGCCAGCGACAGGCGCATCAGGTTTTATATCGGCAACAAAAAGAAACTGGGGCCCAAGGAGCTGTCGACCAGCATCGGCCTCAACAACGTGCGCCAGCGCCTGCAGCTGACTTACGAAGGGAAACACAACTTCACTATCAACGAAACGGAACACTTTTATACCGCCGAACTGATCATTCAACTTCAGAAAAATGATTAACTGCCTTATCATCGACGACGAGCAGCACGCCATCGACCTGCTGACGCACCACATCCAGCAAACGCCTTTCCTGAACCTCCTCTACTCCACCACCGACCCGCTGGAAGGCCTGCAGGTGCTGCACCAGCATAAAATCGACCTTATCTTCCTCGACGTGCAGATGCCATCGATGACGGGGATCGATTTCATCAAAGCCATCAACGGCAAATGCAAGGTGATCCTCACCACCGCCTACAGCGAATACGCCATGGAAGGGTTCGAGAACGAAGTGGTGGATTATCTCCTCAAACCCATTTCCTTCGCGCGTTTCATCAAAGGCGCCCAGCGCGCGCTGAGCCTCATCCAGCCAACTGCGGCGCCGGCGAAGGAAGAAAGCGATTTCATCTTTGTAAAAACGGAACAAAAAGGCAAGCTCATCAAAATCAATATCCGGGATATTATTTTTATTGAAGGATTGAAGAATTACGTTAAAATACATACCCGCGGCGGCGAAAAGATCATTGCCCTGCTGAATATGAAAGACCTGGAAGAGCGCCTGCCGGCGGGAGAATTCGTGCGGACGCATAAATCCTTTCTTTTGGCCACCGGCTTCATCCGCATGATCGAAGGCAACCTCGTACACCTCGACCATACCGACGAAAAGGTGCCCGTGGGCGACACCTACCGGGAAACGTTCATGAACCTGATGAAAGATAAAATAATGACCAACAAGAAATAACGTATTATATTTGTTAACCTGCGCCTGACCAGCGCCGGCGTTGCCGTTCGGTTTGTGATGTGAATAATGGTCACCACCGAAAACCTGGTTCCGATGATTCAAAAGGCCCTGATTTCCCTGATCTGCCTGCTGGCGTTCCTGCCGGTCACGGCGCAGCCGGCGATGGACAGCACCGGCATCTCCCGCAAATCTCTCGAATACTACCTTTCCCGCGCCGTAACCATGGCGGAGTTCCTGGCGGTGGACCCCTACGGCAACGATGGTCCTTATCCATACAAAGACGACGACGTACGCCTTATCCGGCATATCGGGGCCAAATTCATCGGTCGTGCGATCTATCGCTGGGGCCACGAAACGGACCTCGCCAACCCGGATTTCCTGGAGAAAGCTAAAGGGCTCATGCGCAGGGTGCACGCCAGCGATCCGGAAGTGATCTTCCAGGCGGCGGTGTTTGAAGCGGTTTCGGAGAAGGTGGACAGCATGGCCGTTCCGGGATGGGCGTTCGAAGCGCTGGGGCTGCCCGTTGAAAAGCGGCGGTTCCGGTATGCGGATATGCTGAATAAGGATGGTAAATTCTTGAACCACTGGGGGAAAGGC
>NZ_CALNBI010000334.1 GCF_937874145.1 uncultured Chitinophaga sp.
TCCTTGAATTCTTCCACCACCACTTTCCGCTGCACTTCCAGCGATTTCTTCGAAAACGCGAGCGACAGCATGCGGTCGCTTTCCAGCCAGAAAGCCGTTTCGAGGTTTTCGGCCGGCAGTTCTATGTAGTAATTGGTGAGGTCGTTGGTGGTATACGCGTTGTTTTCGCCGCCCGCCATCTGCAGGGGCTCGTCGTACTCGGGGATATTGACGCTTCCGCCGAACATAAGATGCTCGAAGAGGTGCGCGAAACCGGTCTGCGCGGGGTCCTCGTCCCGGGCGCCTACATCATACATCACATTCATAACCGCCATGGGTGTGGTGGCGTCTTCATGCACAATCACACGCAATCCGTTATCCAGCGTAAACTTTGAAAAATGAACCATATGCCGAATATATAAAATAATTGCCGGCAACCGCCGGACTGGCGGACCGAAACATGCAAATCTACGACAAAAGCCGTTCCTTACAATATGCTGCGGATGGGGAGCTGTTTCACCATCAGTTCCTTGTTCCGCATCAGCAACAGTTTGGGGCGTGTGCCGATGTTCTTGAGGATGTCGCGGTACAATTGCAGGTTGGTAGAGAAGTTATTGTTGATGGCCAGGATCACATCCCCCACCTGGAAACCTGCCTTCTCCGCCGGGGAATTGCGGATCACGTCGGTCACCTCGATCCGGTTGTCGATCAGGTAGATGATAAGGCCGGTGTAGGAATAATCGAAATGATCACGGAAGTGGGTGTTGGGGATGATATGGATCTCCTTTTTGGAATAGTTCAACGTCAGGTTGAAGCGCCGCAGCAGGTCGTTGCCGATCATACCCGCCAGCGAAGGGTAGGAGGTGATGTTCGTGATATCGTCAAACAAATAGGTGGGCACGTTGCGGAAAGAATAGTTCCCGACCTTGAATTCGGTCATGGTGGTGATGTACATCTGCATCTTGCCGCCCAGGCCCTGCGCTTCGGTAGGGATCACTTTGGCCTTTCGCTTGACGAGCAGGGAGCTGTCTTTCACGAACTGGGTCGACAGCAGCAGGCACATGCCCGCGCCGGTATCGAAGTAGTAGCGGTGGCTGATGTTGCGCTTCCCGCTTTTCAAAGGGGCGTTGATGACGGGGATGAAAGTAAGATTGGGTTTTATCATCTGCCCGCCGCGGGGATATTTGAATTCGCCGTTGGTCCACATAAGGATTTCCTCCTTATCGTAATCCACCTGCATGATGAATTTGGAAAGGAGGCTGTAGCCGATGATGCCATCGATCTGGATGCCGTATACCTGGCTGATGAGCTCGTAGTTATTGATGTGGAAGTCGAGGCTGTCGACGCTGAGGCCGGGAAGATGAAGGGTGTTATCCGCGGCGTA
Source organism: uncultured Chitinophaga sp. (assembly GCF_937874145.1). GTDB lineage: Bacteria > Bacteroidota > Bacteroidia > Chitinophagales > Chitinophagaceae > Chitinophaga. Next base: position 1,364 of record NZ_CALNBI010000334.1, read on the forward strand.
GGAGATGGTTTTGCTGGCGGCGAGGCCGCGCACAACCCTGTCGGAGGGAGTGAGTTTGAGGCCGAGGCGCACGCAGGTGGCGGTATCCAGCGAGATGCCGGCGCTGCCGGTGTCCAGGAGAAACTGCAATGTATCGGGAAAGTTGTTGAGCCTGGCGTAAATCACGACCACGCCTCCGTAGTATTGTTTAAAGGGAAAACGGGTGATCAGCCGGGCTTCGGGCTGGTTGGCGTCTTCGGTTCCCTGGGCGTATGATCGGCAGGGGGTGGACAGCAGGCTCAGGATCAGGATGATAACGTGAAAGATGGATTTGGCTCCCATAATAGTCAGGGGAAGGGCGGGGACCTTACCCGCGGCTTCCACTTTAAATTTAACATTTCCTCCGTTACCCCGCGTTCTTAAATCTTACAAGCGGCAAAATAATTTATGGGGATACCCTACCTTTGCTGACAAGATGCAATTACAGGATTTATACGGAAAAGCGCAAAGGTTCGAATTTCTGACTGCTGAGGAAGGCGTTTACATGTTTGAGCATGCACCGCTGGCCGAGCTGATGGAAATCGCGAACGAACTGAGGAAGCAGCAGGTCCCCTCCGGCAAGGTGACCTGGCAGATCGACAGGAACGTCAATACCACGAACGTATGCACGGCCAATTGCAAGTTCTGCAACTTCTACCGGATACCCGGTCACAAGGAGGCCTATATCACTGATATTGAAGAATATAAAGTCAAAATAGAGGAAACCCTCAAGTACGGCGGCGACCAGCTCCTCCTGCAGGGCGGCCACCACCCGGAACTGGGCCTCAGCTTTTATGTCAACCTCTTCCGCCAGCTTAAACAGCTGTATCCCACGCTCCGCCTGCACACACTCGGGCCGCCGGAGGTAGCGCACATCACCAAACTGGAAAAGAGCACCCATATCGAAGTGCTCCGCGCCCTCCAGGAAGCCGGGATGGACTCCCTCCCCGGCGCCGGCGCCGAAATCCTTAACGACCGCGTACGCCGGCTCATCTCCAAAGGCAAATGCGGCGCAGCCGAGTGGCTCGACGTGATGAGGGCCGCCCATAAGCTCAATATCGCATCTTCCGCCACCATGATGTTCGGCCACGTGGAAACCGTTCTCGAACGCTTCGAGCACCTGGTCGACATCCGGCAGGTACAGTCCGAAAAGCCCGAAGGGCATTATGGTTTCACCGCCTTCATCCCCTGGACCTTCCAGGACGTGGACACCCTGCTGGCGCGCGTACGGGGCGTGCATAACACGTCTTCCGCAGAAGAATACATCCGCATGATCGCCATGAGCCGCATCATGCTGCCCAATATCAAAAATATCCAGGCTTCCTGGCTCACCGTAGGTAAAAAGGTAGCGCAACTCTGCCTCCATGCCGGCGCAAACGACTTCGGTTCCATCATGATCGAAGAAAACGTAGTAAGCGCCGCAGGTGCGCCCCACCGCTTTACTTACAAGTCCATGCAGGACGCTATCCGCGAAGCGGGCTTCGAACCCCAGCTCCGCAACCAGCTCTACGAACCCCGCGATATCCCGGAATCGATCCAGGAGCAGGTAATCAATTACTAATATATTCCCAAGAGAATCATACCCAACTGCCGGCCATCGCGCCGGCAGTTCCATTTATCCCACCCGCAACGCCAAACCTGCCTGTTTATTGCATTAAAACACTGCTTTACAATACTTTAACAGTTCGGTGAAAGATATGTTAAACCGTGGAGGGGCATGTATCTTTTGGGCTTCTTTCATCGTCTAACCCATATAAAACACCAATACGATGAAGACCAAGATGAAACTCATGACCGCAGGGATATTGACCGGACTGGTGTTATTCCTCGGCGCCTGTTCGAGCACGAAAGTGACATCTTCGTGGAAAGAACCGGAAACCTCGCTGGACAAAGGCAAGAAGATCATGGTACTGGGCCTCGTGAACGACCGCGAAGGGAGATTACGTGGACAGATGGAAAAAGAAATGGTGCTGGCGCTCAAACAGCGCGGCTACCAGGCCGTTTCCGCCTTCGATGTGTTCGGGCCCAAGGCTTTTAAAGGGTTGAAGGAAGAGCAGGCGTTGAAGAAACTCCGGAAAGACGATATCGATAATGTGCTGACCATCGTGATGCTGGACAAAGCGAAAGAAAAGAGCTACGTGCCCGGCAACAATATGATGTATGGACCCTGGGGCGGCCCCTATTACGGCCGCTGGTGGGGGTATTACAACTGGATGTACGGCAGGGTGTATGATCCCGGCTACTACACCACCAATACCCGCTACTTCCTGGAAAGCAACCTGTACAGCATACAGGACCAGCAGCTGCTGTATTCCATCCAGACGGAAACCTTTGATCCTGCGTCCGCCGAGCGGATGGCAGTAGTGTATTCCAGCCATGTGGTGAAGGATATGACGAAGCAGCAGCTGATCAGCAGAAACTAAGCGTAGTACAGTACCGTCATAATCAAAAGTCGACAGGTGACTTGCCTCCGGGCGGGTCGCCTGTTGGTGTTTTAGGTGGTTTTTTATTATGTTTACCCGCCTGACCATATGTTAGAAATACCCGTCAACACCGAAACCCGGCTGCGCCAGCTGCAAACGGAAGATGCCCCGGCCCTCTTCCGGCTGATCCACGACTCCCGGAAAACGCTGCGGCGCTTCCTGCCGTGGGTCGATTACAACACTTCCGAGGAACATTCCCTGCGGTTCATAGAACTGATGCTCCGGAAAGCGGACGAGCAGGAAGCCGTGGCTTTCGGCATCTGGCATGGAGATACGCTTTGCGGCGTGATCGATCTCCATGGCTGGGACCACATCCTCCAGAAAGCAGAGATCGGTTACTGGATCGTGAACGCCATGCAGGGCAAAGGGATCGTTTCAGAAGCCTGCCGCGCCCTGATCGATTATGCTTTTGCTTCCCTCCGGCTCAATAAGGTGGAGATCCGCTTCGTCCTTCAAAACGAAAAAAGCGCGCAAATACCTATCAAACTAGGCTTTGCGCGCGAAGGCATTCTGCGGGAGAGTGCCAAGCTGCATGGGCAGTATGTAGACATGGTGGTGATGGGCATGCTGCGCTACGACTGGCAGAAAGCCCGCACCTGAACCCTTCGTTTTTACACGTCACAAATCTGAACGCCCTGGCGCAGCGACGCCAGCTTGTCCGACCGTTTGGGCACGAACTCCTGCGCCACGAAGCCTTTAAACCCGGTTTCCACTACCGCCTTGATGATGGCGGGGTAGTAGAGTTCCTGGGTTTCGTCGATTTCGTTACGGCCAGGCACGCCGCCGGTATGGTAGTGGGCGATGTATTTTTGGTTATCCTGCAAGGTGCGGATCACATCTCCCTCCATGATCTGCATGTGGTAAATATCATAGAGCAGCTTAAAGTTATCGGAGCCTACAGCCTTGCAAAGCTCTACGCCCCAGGCGGTGCGGTCGCACTGGTAATCGGCGTGGTTCACCTTGCTGTTGAGCAATTCCATCACCAGCGTCACTTTTTTCTTTTCCGCGTAACCGATGATCTGTTTGAGGCCTTCGGCGCAATTGATAATACCCTGCTCATCGTCGAGCCCGTTGCGGTTGCCGGAGAAGCAGATGAGGTTGGTGAACCCTGCCGCGGAGGTTTTATCGATCAGGTCGCGGTAATATTCACCGAGGCCGGCATGGTGCTCTTTCCGGTTCCAGCCGCGGACGATGCCCCAGTCGCGGTGCTGGGCGCCTACCATGGCGCAGGTGAGGTCGTATTTCTTGATGGTTTCGAATTGTTCGGGCGAGATGATCTCGATGCTGCGGATGCCCATGTCGCGGGCCGACTCGCAGAGTGTTTCCAGGGGGATGCCGCTATAGCACCATGCGCAGACGGAGTGGTTTACTTTGCCTTTGAGCGGCGCGTCCACGGCTCTTTCGTGGGCGGAAACGCGCTCGCTGAGGGAGGAAAAGACGGTGCTTGCCATGGCCATAGTCGCTACTTTTTTGATCGCATCTCTGCGGGATGAGGGTGTTTTCATAACGTGACGGTTTTACCGACAGTGAAAGTATATTTTTTTTCGCCGGAATGCAAGCCCTGGTTTCTGCTGCAAAAAAGCCGCGGCGCCGCATCCAAATGACCAACCGCATTCGTATATACATCCAGCAGGGATAAGGGTTTGGGGGGATTGCGGGGGATGATCGCGCCCTGCCCTGTAACATTTTGGCGGGCTATTTGATTATATAAGCATAAACCCGTGTGTATGGAAAGAAAATCTACTCCCAGTTTGCTCGTTTGCCTGGTGATGGACCTGATTGGTCTGGCCAGTTATGCGGTGCCTTTGCTGGGGGAGGTGAGCGATGTGATCTGGGCGCCTATCTCCGCGATAGTCTTCTATCGCCTGTTCGGCGGCCCTGTCGGCCTTTTCGGCGGCGCCTTCAACTTTATCGAAGAGCTCTTCCCCGGGCTGGATTTCATCCCTACCTTCACCATCGCGCGGCTGGTGGTTTACATTTCGAACTACTGGCAGGCGCAGAGCAAGAAACGCATATTTAACGACCTCTGACCCCGAAAAGAACCCTTCAGGCCCCCTAACCCAGGGCCGCTCCCCGGACAGCTCGTTTCCCCAGGTCCGCGGGATAGCAGATGAATTTTCCCGTTTACATCACAGCTCCCGTCAACGGATCAGCGGAGGCGGCGACATGGCGTTCTGCCCGCCGAACCGGTTGAAGATCCAGGTGAACGACAGCATGCAATACCGGCGCAGCATCATATTCCGCGAGTCTTCGATGTAGTTGTCCGCCACCGTCCGCGAAACGCTCAGGTTTTGGTTCAGCAGGTCATATACCATGAACCGCAAAATCCCCTGGCGCCTGGGCAGGAATGTTTTCGACACCGATGCGTTGATGCGGGTAAATTGCTGGTCGAACCCCTCGCCACGGCCCGTTGTGGCGGTATAGTGCGTTTGTGCGGTCACCGTCATATCCCAGGGGAGGTTCAGGCTCGCATCGAGGTTCAGGTCGTAATTGAAATACTTCGTATTGTTCTGGGGGTTGGCGGAAAACCGGGCGTTGTTGAACGTCACGCGCGTTTCTGTTCCCACAAAAAACGCTTCCTTCACGCTCAGGTTGAAATTAACCGCCTGCCCCAACGTAAGGTTGTTCGTCTGGTTTTTCTGGTTGTTCACCATGCTGGGATCCCGCCGGAAGCCGGCTTCCGTGGTGAAGTTGAAAGCCGCTTTCTGGGATTTATCCAGCGGCAGGCCGATCACCGAATAGGCGTTCAGGTGCAGGCCGCCGTTCATGTTCACCGGCTGCGTCACCTGCACCCCGTCTTCCCGCAGCACCGAACTGTTCACGATCCGGTTCAGGTGCAGCATGCCCGTCATCCCCACCATAAACGTCCGGTAGTTTTCGCGGTTAACCGTATTGAATGTAAGATTGACCATGTTCTGGAACGCGGGTTTCAGGTTGGGGTTCCCCAGGCGGATCATCAGCCGGTTCGACAGGTCGGGCACCGGTTGCAGCTGTTCCAGCGAAGGTTGCTGCGTGTTCCCCCGGTACGAAATCTTAAATCGCTTGTTCTGCGAGAAATTATAGGCGAACTGCGCGGTGGGTGAAAAGTTGGTCGTCTGCTGCTCCACGTTTTCGCCTTTGGTAAGGTTGCGGCTTTCGAGCTGGTTCCGCTGCACGTTGAAACCCAGGGTGTAATTGTACTTCAGCTTTTCCGTGCGCAAATTGAGCCCCACCTGGTGCTGGGTGTTGAAGTTGTTGAAATGATTGGTCAGGCTGTCGTTGAGCAGGTCGTATTCGCCGCCGGGCTTGCTGCGGTCCCAGGTATAACGGTCGGAGGAATTGAAGGCGTTGTTGTACCCGTAATTGACTTCCAGGTAACGGTCGCGGAACACGGGCTCGGTGTAACTGAGGCGGACGCCGATGGATCGCGCCAGGTTTTCGGACTGCACTTTCTGGTCGATCGTATCGAGGCGGTATTGCGTATCATCGGTCCGGAAGCGGGTATATGCTTCGTTGAAGGTGCTCACGTCGCTGTTATTATGCTGGAAGGTGAGGTTGGCGCTGAGCGTCCTGCCTTTTTTCCTGAATTTCCTGCGGAGAAGCGCCTGGGCGTTGATGTTCGGCGTTTTGGAATCCACCAGTGTGTTGCTGCGGTTGGTGTTCACGGTATCGCCGCCGTTGTTGCGGGTGGTAGAATGGCGTTGAGAGAAATTGTCGGTATTGGAGAAAGAAAGGTTGGGGGTGAGGATGAAGGAATGGAAAGAATCGATCTCGCTTTCGATGCGCATATGAATGTTGTGGCTCACCATGGCATTGTTCCCGAGATCGCTGCCCGTCACATAGCTGGAGGAATCTTTCCGGAAAATGTTCTCCCGGCTGCTGGTGTTTTCCGTTTCCATCCGGTTGTTATTCAGGTAATAGCTGCCGTTCAGTTTAAACCTGGGCGAGGTGCTGTTATTGAATTGCAGGCCTCCGTTCCAGTTCCGGGAAATACCCGTTCCGCCACCCATGTTGCCCATGCCGCCTTCGGGGTTGCTGGTGCCGTTGGTATTGTTGCCGCTCCCGATAAAAGAGAACTGTTTTTCTTTCCGGAAAGCGTTGATATTCCCGTTCCCGGAAAACCGCTGGTCGGTGCCGTAACCACCGGTCACCCGCCCGAAGAAGCCCCTTCTCTTGTTTTCTTTTACGGTGAAGTTGAGCACCTTTTCCGTTTGGCCGTCGGAGATTCCTGTAAACTGTGCCTGGTCGCTTTTCTGGTCGATGAGCTGCACTTTGTCGAGGATATCGGCGGGCAGGTTGCGCGTGGCCATTTTGGGGTCGTTGCCGAAGAAGGGCTTTCCGTCGCCCAGCACTTTCTTCACGGTTTCGCCGCCGGCTTTGATGGTGCCGTCGCGCTCCACGGTGATGCCCGGGAGTTTTTTCAGCAATTCCTCCGCCACGGCGTTCTCCCGGGTTTTGAACGATCCCGCGTTATATTCGACGGTGTCTTCCTTGAGGGTGATGGGCTGGCGGTAGCCTTCCACTTCTATCCTCGCCAGGTTGATCCCTTTCGGCGGCATGGCGATATTCCCGGCGGAAATAAGGGTGGCGGTATCGGAAACGAGCAGGTGGCGGGAATAGGTCTCGTAGCCCATGTACGCGATCACGAGGCGGAGAGGGCCGCGCTGGGTGGCGGTGAGGGTAAACCGGCCGAGGGAATCCGTTACCGCGTGCGCCGCCGTAACGGAATCCTTTCCCAGCAGGGCCACGGGGGCATTCGGGAGTGCTTCCCGGGTGGATTGGTCGGTGATCCTGCCCGTTACCCTGAATTCACGGAGCTGCGCACGGGACGCGACCGCCATCCCGAGCACCATTAAAATGGCTAACCCGTTTATCTTGAGGATTTTCTTCATGAGGGGGCGCTGTGTCTTTGCTATTGGGTTATTATTCTGCTTCCTGCAGCTTTTGCAGCTGCTCGTTGTGAAATGCTTCCATGAGGCTCCGCTGCTTCTCCTTCAACTCCGCCGCGGTCACCTTTTCCGCGCCAGCCGGCAACACCGGCGCATCGGGAACAGGCTTCAACACCACTTTCTTCGCCATGTAGGAGCGCTTCGAGCTTTCGAGCGCCAGCACTACGCCCTGCGGCGGCCATACACCGTTGACGGGGGAGAAGAGCATGGGGATTTCAGTCGTATACCAGATCACGAAACTCTCCTCGCCCACGTTCGCCGTGGCGCGCTGGCAACGGTACCCCGCGATGGTTTTCGTTTTCCCGGATGTCTTCAGCTCCGCGGCCGGCTTGTACGCCTCTTCGGTGTACCAGGCCCCGTCCACGATGCTGTCTTTCTGCCGGGTGAGCACCGATAAATACCGTTTATTTATAAGGTCAATATACATGGAGTTGGTGACAGGGGGGCGCAGTGATGATGACCGGCCAACCGCTCCCGCTGGCGGCGCACCGCCCGGAGGCGCTCCCGCCGGGGAAAATGTTAAAGCCGCCGCGCTGGGCGCCCCCAGCGTCATCCTCCGCATCATATTCCCTCCACCCTCGGTTTCTATCCGGCCCATCCCGCCGGCGAAGGTGAACGTCTGGTCGAAAGTCACCAGGTTGGGCATGTCGGGCGGAGGCGTATTGCTCGTTGTCACCGAGCCATCGGCTCCCCGCATCACCATCCGGAACTGGCCGATCTCGATCTTGGAGTTCACTTCGTAGTGAATCACCCCGGAAGGTTGCTGCCCCTGAACAGCGGCGCCCATCATCAGGCCTGCCGCCAGCATTGCGAACGTTTTCATGATTTTTTTCCTAAAGTTCCGGCAGGAGCGCCGGGAAAAGGGTTAACCAGTCATAACGACTGTTAATTAGTGTTAAGCAACAAGCGGTCGTGTGCACTTATTGAATAGCTTTACATCCATGCGCAACCGGATCCGAAATATCCTCGTCCTGATGACCGCCTGCATCCTCGGCATTCTCGCCCTGCAGGGGTATTGGCTGTACGAGTCGTACAAGATACGCCTGCAGGAATTCGACCGGGATATCAACGATGCGCTGCGGACCGCCGTGTTCCACAAACAATTCGGCGATGCCGGGAAGGTGCTGGGGCTGGCGAAATTCAATCTTACCTATACGACTACCTTTTCCGACAGCGCGCCAGCCGTTCCCGCCCAGCCGCACGTCCAGGTGCTGCACCTGGAAGATTCCGCGGAACTGGCGGCGCCGGGCGCTGTGCTGCGCAAATCCATTTTCCTGTCTGCGCCCGGCCAACCCGCCGCGATGGCCGGCGAAGTCGTGGAAGCCAATGGCGATGAGATCCGTTTCCGCCGCGTGCAGCGCGATACCAATATCCGCCAGCTGACGGACACGCTCTCGCGGCAGATTTCGGATATCCTGGTGAGGAGGGATTTCTACCGCACGGCCCTCAGCTGGACAGCCTTTACCGCGGGGAACTGGGGGCCCGGGGGATCAGTACCGCTTATCGCCTCGATACAATGGTGGCGGGGCCGGAAAAGCTGCAATCCTACCGGAAAACGCCCCTCCACACCCACATCATCCCCTTCAACCCGGCCAATAACATTTTCGTGTCCGCCAGTTTCGACAGTCCCATGCCGCACATCCTGGGCCGCATGACCGGCAGCCTCACCGCCACGGCCGTATTGCTGCTGCTTACCGTCTGCTCGTTCCTGTATATGCTGCGCACCATCCTCCGGCAAAAACGCCTTTCGGAAGTCCGCAACGATTTCATCAATAACATGACACATGAGTTGAAAACCCCTATCGCCACCGTTTCCGCGGCTGTGGAAGCGCTCGAGCGCTTCAATGCCCTCGCCGATCCCCAGAAAACGGCGAACTACCTCCGCATCTCGCGCCAGGAGCTCCAGCGCCTCGGCGACCTCGTGGAAAAAGTACTCCACATCGCCGCCGAAGAAAAAGAAGACCTCGTCCTGCAAACCGAAACCACGGATCTCAACGATATCATCTCCGAAATCATTTCCAACCACCGCCTGAAATCCGGCAAGAAAACGGACTTTACTTACACGATGCTGTCGGATCCCCTCATCAAGGCCGATCCTTCCCATCTCACCAACGCCATCAACAACCTCGTCGATAATGCCATCAAATACTCCGGCGAACATGCCGAAATTTCTATCCTCCTCGCCCGAAGGCCGGGCTGGGTGCGTATTTCGGTGATAGACAACGGGATCGGCATTCCTTATAGCTATCACAACAGCATCTTCGAAAAATTCTTCCGCGTGCCGTCCGGCAACCTGCACAATGTGAAAGGTTTCGGGCTGGGACTGAGTTATGTGAAGAAGATCGCCGAAAAGCACGGCGGCACCATCAAGGTAAAAAGCGAGCCCGAAAAAGGCAGCGAATTTCAACTGGAAATCCCCGCAGCATGAACCCATCCCAACCCGTCATATTACTCGTCGAAGACGAAACGCAACTGGCCCAGATCGTGAAAGACAGCCTCGAAACCCGCGGCTTCACGATGATCTGCGCGGCCGACGGCGTTGAAGGCCTCCGCCTCTTCCGCCAGCACAAACCCGACGTGATCGTGATGGACGTCATGATGCCCAACCTCGATGGGTTCTCCCTCACCACCGAAATCCGCAAAACGGATAAACAAATTCCCATCATCTTCCTCACCGCCAAATCGCAAACCGCCGATGTGGTGAGAGGTTTTGAATCGGGCGGGAACGACTACCTGAAAAAACCTTTCAGCATGGATGAGCTGATCGTCCGCATACGCTCGCTGCTGGCGCGTTTCGGTCACCTTCCCGCGCCGCCGGCTCCTTCGGAAGATGAAATCGGGATCGGGCAGTTCGTATTCCGGCCGCACAAACAGACCCTCACGCGTAACGGCTACACGGAATTTCTATCGCACCGCGAAGCGGAAGTGCTGCTGCGCTTATGCCGCCATAAAAACCAGGTGATGGAACGCCGCCCCGTGCTGATGGATCTCTGGGGCGATGATAATTTCTTCAACGCGCGCAGCATGGATGTTTTCATCACTAAACTGCGCAGGTATCTGAAAGACGATCCGAAGATCCAGATCGTCAATATCCGCGGGGTCGGATATAAGTTGATTAGCTGAAGAGATAGAGCACGTCTTCTTTCGTGAGTTTTTTGATGAAGCCGGAATCGTCGGCGATGATGTCTTTCACCAGCGACTTTTTGCGTTCCTGCAGTTCCAGGATTTTTTCTTCCACGGTGTCTTTACAGATCATGCGGTAAGCGAAAATATTCTTCGTTTGCCCGATACGGTGCGTCCGGTCGATGGCTTGCTGTTCCACGGCGGGGTTCCACCAGGGATCCACGATGTAGACGTAGTCGGCCGCAGTGAGGTTGAGGCCCACGCCACCGGCTTTGAGGGAAATGAGGAACACGCGGCACTCTTCGTTGTTCTGGAAGTTCTGGATGGCTTTCTCACGGTCCTGGGTGCTGGTGGAACCGTCGAAATACTCGTAAGGAATTTTCTGATGGGCGAGGCGGTCTTTGATAAGGCCGAGCATACCCAGGAACTGACTGAACACCAGTACTTTGTGGTTGCTGATGTTCTCGGAGATCTCGCGCGTCAGCTCATGCAGCTTCACGGAGTGGTTGGGATATTTCTCCGTTTCGTTGAGGATGGCGGGCGAGTCGCAGATCTGGCGGAGCTTCATCAGGCCCTGCAGGATGGTGAGCTGGCTGCGTTCCATGCCCTGGTCCTCGATCACACCGAGGATTTTGGAGCGGTACGAATTGCGGTAAGCATCGTAAATATGGCGCTGCTCCGGGTCCATTTCGCAGAAGATAACGGTTTCGATTTTCTCCGGCAGGTCTTTGGCCACCTGTTCTTTGGTACGGCGGAGGATGAAAGGATAGATGAGCTTTTTGAGGTGCTCTTTCCTTTCTTCGTCCTGGAACTTGTCGATCGGGGTGGCGAATTCGTTGCGGAAGAAGTCTACGCTGCCGAGCATCCCCGGGTTGAGGAAGTTCATCTGTGCGTAGATATCGAAGGTGTTGTTCTGCATGGGGGTACCCGACAGCGCGATCCGGTTGCGGGTGTTGAGCAACTGGGCGGCTTTGGTGACCTTGGACTGGGGGTTCTTGATCGCCTGCGATTCATCGAGGATCACATAATCGAAATCGATCTTCATCAGCAGCTGCACATCGCTGCGCAAAGTGCCGTAAGTGGTGATGATGACATCGAACTTGCCCAGCTCCTCCGAAATACGGAGGCGCTGCGGCCCGTGATGGATGTGCCAGGTGATGTCCGGCGTGAATTTCCTGATCTCGTTTTCCCAGTTGTAAATCAGCGTGGTGGGGCAAACCACCAGCATGGTGCACTGGTCGTACCGGTTTTTGTAATGCTGGATGAAGGTGAGGGCTTGAACGGTTTTACCAAGACCCATGTCATCCGCCAGGATCCCGCCCCATTTCACTTCGTCGAGGTAATTGAGCCACTGGAAGCCGCTTTCCTGGTAAGGCCGCAGGTTGGCGTTAAGGTTGGCGGGCAGGGGAACATTGCGGATCTCGTCGAACTTCAGCAGCTTGCGCCGCTTTTCGTCGAGCTCCACGAGGATGGCTTCGTCGTCAATGAACTCATACAACTCGTCGATCACCGAGAAGTTGTATTTGCTCAGTTTGAGGCCGGCGCCTTTATCTTTTTCCTCCCCGATTTTAAAGAGAAGGGAATATTTCTTCAACCATTCTTCCGGCAGCAGGCCCAGCGAACCGTCGGCCAGCTGCACGTAATTTTGTTTGTTGGCCAGCGCCCGCTTGATGTCGCGGATGCCAACTTTCTGATCGCCGTACACCACTTCCACCTGTGCGTCGAACCAATCGATGCCGGAGCTGATCTGCAGGTTGGTAACGGGTTTGGAGGCAGAGAAACGGAAATTCCGCAGCTGCTCGAACCCGAATACGCGCACGTCCATTTCTTTCAGCGCATCAAAAAACAGGAAGAACCAGTTGTTCTTCAGGGCTTCTTTGGCGCGGAGGAAGAAATAATTATAGTTGCTGTGGACGGAGAAATTGGTATGCAGTGCGCGGATGCGGTTCACGAATGCGTCTTCCGCTTCCTTGTTCCGGTGGATGACAAGCACTTTATTGCCTTCCTGCACCGTGATGCGCGTTTCGTCGTTCCATTCCACATCGTGGCCATGATAGGAGAAGGCGGGCTGGATAACGAACGTTTCACCCATTTCCTTCAGGTACACCCGGTTTTCGGGGATAACGTCGTCCACCTCCGCCAGCAGCGACGCGTCGTACTGCACGGCGTATTCCTTGCCGAGCGGGAGGATGGATTCCTTTAGGAAATCCTGCCATTCGCCGGAAGGTACGCGAACGGAATTATGTTCCTGGTATTGGAGCAGATGGATGGAATCTTTGGGATTGTCGAAGTAATACAGGACGTTGTTATACAGGAACAACAACGGGCTGGCCCACTGGTTGGCCGATACGTTGACGGATTCGCCTTCGATATCCACCCAGGCGGTTACTTCAACATGGTCGCCGCCGTTGCCGGCTTTGAAATAAGGTTTGAGGGGATCGCCGGAAACCTCCAGCAGCTGGAGGTTCTTGGTTTTGAACGGCTGTCCGTCGCGCAGGATGAACACGAGCTTGTGCTCCGCGAGCAGCGGGAACAGTTTGGCGATCTTGGGCTGCAGGTACTCCACGATGAGCTCCATGGTTTCCATGGGCAGGCCCGATTCGCTTTCGTGCATGATATTTTCCCAGATCCCTGCGAAAGGGGAGTTCTTGTTGAGGAACTTGTTGACTTCGGAATGCTGGAGCTTGCGGACGGGCGAGATGAGGTCGCGGTCTTTTTCCTTGAAAAGGTAAAAGTCGACGTACTTGCCCAGGTCGATGCGGTTGACAAGCGATACGAATTCGGTTTCGTCTTCGTTGGCGTCTCCGCTCACCAGTTCCGCCTGGAAATAGGGGAACAGTTTGTCGTTGGCATTGAGCACTACGCCCAGGCGCCTTGTGACGGTGAGGGTTTCCTCCGGCTCAGCGGCTTCCGTTTTGGCGGCCACGGTTGTTTCCACTTTTTTGATAGTGGGATCGAGTACACGGAGGAAGGGTTTGCCGTTGAGGTATGAGAATGCGAATTTGCCCTCGAGGTCGTCGCTGAGGGAATATCCGTAGGAAGAAAGGAGTTTGTTTTTCTCCTTGTCCCAGTTGCGGAGCGTATCGAAGTAAAAGGGCCCGTGGGCGGTGAGCAGCTGCAGGAAGAGCGCGGTCTTATGGACGCAGAGCGGATGCTCGTGCTCGTCGCAGGTGCAGTGGGTATCGAAATTCCGGTCTTCGTTCCTTTGGAGGATGAGCGGATATTTCTTCCCGTCGGCCCGCAGTTCGGCTTCCACCTTTTCATCTTTCGCGGATTTGATGACGGCCTGCGTTTTGCGCAGGATGCGGTCGGCTTCGGAAAGGATGTGGTTGGAAGTCAGCAGTTTGATGGTCTTGAGGTCGATCGACTTCATTTTCACCAAAGTGTGCTGCTGGTCGTATTGTGTGTCGAATGCGTCGAAGTGGTTCCTGTCCAGCATTTCCTGGAGCTGGAAGAGGGCGGCGGCTTCGTGGCGGCAGATGTCTCCCAGGTTGTAGGGGCACTGGCAGCGCACGCTCATGGTGGCCGGCTCGTTGTATTTGCTGATGGTAACTTTGTAGTAATTGGCATGCGTGTCGCTCTTCACCCGGAACGAAGCCGAACGAAGAACGGGATCACCTTCCAGCAACTCGACGCCGCCGGTGGCGAATATGCGTTTCCCCCGCCGGATCACCTCGTCGGTGCCGTTATTATATACATATTTTAATAAGTGGGGTAGCGACATGCTTTTCTTACGATTGCCTTCTTTTGCATAAGCCGGGGTTATATGACTGCGGGCACTGCCGGGATCTTCACTCGATTCTTCTGTTATTCTTCACTATTCTGTACAATGACGGCTCATAAAAAGGCAATCCACAAAAGTAAGCAAAAAAATCTGAATTGAAAGGCCGAAACGGGTCCCAAACCACCTCTTCCCGCAAAAAAATGTACACCTCAAATGGAAAAATATCCATTGAGTACCGGGGGGTGCTGACCGTACTTTTGTATAAAATTTTTCTATGGGAAACACCCTTTCAATCAATGATTCTAAAGGCCTGAACCTCGGCCTTACCGTTCTCCGCGCGGGCGTGGGCGTGTTGTTTTTCATCTTCGGCTGGCAGAAACTTGCCGGAGGCGCGCAATTGTGGACCATGATCGGCGGCGCCATGAACTTCCTCGGCATATCATTCGCTCCCACTTTCTGGGGATTGCTCGCCACCATAGCTGAATTCGCAGGCGGATTGCTCCTGGCCCTCGGCCTATTCACCCGCTGGGCTTCCGCATCGCTCGTGCTCACCATGATCGTGGCCGTGATCCTCAAAATCAATACGGGAACGGGTATGGCCGATGTGTCGTCGCCGCTGTTCGCCCTCCTCATCACCCTCGCCTTCGCGCTGGGCGGCGCAGGCGCATGGTCGCTGGATAACTTGCTGGCTAAAAAGAGATCTTCCGCTGCGCTGGCATAACGCCCCCGCATCCGGAAACCAACCAAAAAGGGTGAGCTTTCATTATGAAACTCACCCTTTTACGTGTATGCTTGCCAGCAATTATTTTTCTTTCACCAACTCCCCGTTCCGCAGGATCGGCAGCACATCAGCGCCATCCGGCGTAAGGCAAAAGCGGATATCTTCTTCCAGGCCGTAACGGGCCAGGCGCTGGTAGTGCGATGCTTGCTTCATAAACCCGAAAAGGTCGCTCTTTGCACTGTGGTACAACGTTTCAGCCGCCAGGGCCGAGTCGCAGTTCACATCAAAATGCTCTTTAATACGGCTCACCACCGCACCGGCGAAGAGCGTGTCTTCCATATTCACCCTGTCTTTCCACGCCGCGCAACCCAGGATCACGTTCTGGCCCTGCGAAATCAGGTACTCGCAAACGGAAGAAATGTTCGGGAAAGATCCGGTAATGATCTGCACGGCGTCCTTGGCCATGTGCAGCAGCTTGGTGCCATTGGTGGTCGTCAGCACCAGCACCTTCCCGTCGATGAACTCCACCGGGTATTCGAAAGGGGAGTTGCCATGCAGCAGCCCGTCCGCGATTTTCCCGTCGCGCTCGCCAGCCGTGATGGCGTTGAGCTGGCGGCCGATGTTCACGCATTCTTCCACGGTAGCCACGGGAATGACCTTCGCGGCGCCGTTGTGCAGTGCGGTACAGATGGTGGAGGTGGCCCGCAGCACATCGATGATCACCACGATGCTGTTCTTCACGTCGAACAGGTGCAGCAGGGCGGGAGACAGGCATACTTCCAGCCTGGGTTTGTTATTCTCGCTCATTCTTCTTTATATATTAATCAAGGATCACACGCCACTTTTCGCTCTCTGCGTATTCCTTGATGATTTGATTGCGTAATTCCAACAGCCGGCGCATATACCGTTTCAGGTACATCTTCTCGAACCATTTCCCGAAAACGCCGTACGGCGTCCCGAACTCCAGTACATCGATCATCACCGTTCCGTTATCGATCTCCCGGAAGAAATGGTCATGTTTCATATGGCTGAAATCGCCCTTTTCCATTTCGTCGGTAAAATGCCCATGTTTCTGCATGGCGGTGATGCGGGTGGTCAGCTCCCGGGTTTTGCCCAGGTGCTTCGCGCGCCAGGTCACGGATTCGTCGTATTCGATCAGCCCGTTGGTCCGCCCTCGTATGGCCTCCTCTTTCAGGTGCGACATACTTCGTTTATGAAGCGTGATGCTCCGGCTGAGGTCGAAGACCCTTTGCAACGGGGCATGGATGACCGTGGTCAGATGAATACTTGGCATAGCGGTTCTACGGTTTAAAAGATATGGTCCGATAATGGTGCTGCTGTAACGCTGCGCCGGGCGGAATTGGTATGCCTTCCGGGGAATTATCCGAGGAAGGGCACTTTTACCACTTTCGCCTTCAGCAGTTTGTCTCGAACGGCAATATAGATATCGGAATCCAATGCTGCAAACGCTGTTTTTACATACCCGAGCCCTACCGCTTTTTGGAGGGAAGGGGATTGGGTGCCGGAAGTAACCCTTCCGATCACGTTGCCTTCCGCGTCCTTGATTTCGTAGTCGTGGCGGGGAATACCTTTGTCCACCATTTCAAAACCCACCAGTTTCTGCTGCAGGCCGTCGGCTTTCTGCTTTTCGAAAATGGCGCGGGAAGGGAAGTCTTTGGTGAACTTGGTGATCCAGCCCAGGCCGGCTTCCATGGGGCTGGTACGGTCGTCGATGTCGTTCCCGTAGAGGCAGAAGCCCATCTCGAGGCGCAGCGTGTCGCGCGCACCGAGGCCTACGGGCTTGATGTTATGGGAAGCGCCCGCAGCAAAAATGGCGTCCCAGATCTTGTCGGCCGCGCCGTCTTTATCTTCAAAATAAATTTCCACCCCGCCGGCGCCGGTATAACCCGTGGCGCTGATCAGGACGTTCTCCACGCCCGCGAAAGTGCCTTTCACGAAGGTGTAATATTTCAGGTTGACGATGTCTTTGTCGGTCAGGGTCTGCAGCACGCTGGTGGCATTGGGCCCCTGGATGGCGAGCAGGCAGGTTTTGTCGGAAATGTCATGCATTTCGACGTTGTTGGTGTTGAACCGGCTGATCCAGTTCCAGTCTTTTTCGATATTGCTGGCATTCACCACCAGCATATAGGTTTTATTTTCTTCGATGCAATACACGAGCAGGTCGTCCACGATTCCGCCTTCGTTGTTGGGGAGGCAGGAATACTGCGCTTTGCCAGCGGTGAGCTTGGACGCGTCGTTGCTGGTCACCCGCTGGATGAGATCCAGGGCATGTTCCCCCTTGAGCATGAATTCGCCCATGTGGCTGACGTCAAATACCCCTACACTGTTGCGCACGGCGGCATGTTCGTCGTTGATACCCGTATAGGAAATGGGCATGTTGTAACCCGCAAACGGAGCCATCTTAGCCCCCAGCGCAATGTGTTTTTGTGTAAATGGCGTGTTTTTCATGTCTTGAATTTTCATTTTTGTTGTAACCCTTTCTGAGCCGGGCAAATTTAGTATTTAATTTATGGATTGGACAACCGTAAGCCCCCGGCCAGACAATCCCATGATAAATAATGAGTTCATCCCGGCTATTCGTCTTATTTTTGCCCCAAAACCCACCGGAGTGAAAAAGCTTTACCTCATCCTGCCCCTGGCCGGTATGGCGCTCACCGCCTACCCCCAGAAGAAAGCGGACCGAAAAACCCTCGGAAACCTCCAGGCACACGTAGCCTATCTCGCATCCGACAAGCTCGAAGGCCGCCGGACCGGCACCGCCGGCGAACAGCTCGCCGCCGAATACATCTCCCAGCAGATGAAAATCATCGGCCTGGCGCCCAAAGGATCCAACGGGTACCTCCAAACCTTCACCGTCCGCGAAGGGCTCGAAGCCGGCCCCAATGCCCGCTTCTCCATCAACGGCAAGCCTCTCGAACCCGGCGGACAGTTCCTCCCGCTGCCTTTCAGCGCCCGTAAAAGCGCCAAAGGCGACGTGCTCCCGGGCGTCAACGAAATCGATAACGTCTGGCTCATCGACATTCAGAAATCCAAAGACGAGATAAATCCCCACGCCTCGCCGCTGGAATTTTACCTGAAAAAGTCCAGGGAAGCGGCTGAAAGCCATGCCACCGGCATCGTGTTCTTCAACGGCGGGGAAGACCTGCAGACCGCCGCCCAGTGGCTCGACCTACCCCACGAAACCCTTTCCATCCCGGCCATCTGGGTGGGGGCAGACGGGAGCAAGGCGCTGTCGGCCGACGAAGCCAATGGATTCCAGCTGGAGCTCCAGGCTGAGCTGGTGCCGTCCAAACGCACCGGCACCAATGTGGTAGGGTATATCGACAACGGCGCCCCCGCCACGGTGGTCATCGGCGCGCATTACGATCATTTGGGGTACGGGGAAGACCGGAACTCCATGTCGCCCGGCGAGAAGTCGATCCACAACGGAGCCGACGACAACGCTTCCGGAACGGCCGCCCTCCTGGAAGTGGCGCGCCTGCTGAAGGAATCCAAACTCAAAAGCGCCAATTACGCCATCGTCGCGTTTTCGGGCGAGGAGCTGGGGTTGTTCGGCAGTAAATATTTCGCGGAAAAAGGCCCTGTGCCCATGCAGCAGGTGAATTATATGGTGAATATGGACATGGTGGGCCGGCTGTCGGCCGAGAAAGGCCTGCAGATCGGCGGGTACGGCACTTCTCCGTCATGGGGCGAGGTGGTGCCGGCCGCGCTGCCGAAAGGGCTGAAGGTGCATTACGACTCCTCCGGCCTGGGGCCCTCCGACCATGCTTCGTTCTACCTGAAAAACGTGCCCGTGCTGTTTTTCTTCACCGGTACCCACGGCGATTACCATAAACCCGGCGACGACGCGGAGAAAATCAATTACGACGGGCAGCTGACCATCGTGAAAACCGTTTACGGCGTCATCGAAAAAACGAACGGCAAGCCCAAACTCGCCTTCAGCAAAACCCGCGACCCGCAGCCAATAACCGGCAACGGATTTACGGTTACCCTGGGCATCATGCTGGATTACACCTACAGCGGCGGCGCCAAAGTGGAGGCCGTGCGCGACGGGAAGCCCGCGAAAGCCGCCGGCATCCTCCCAGGTGATGTGATCGTGCAGTTGGGCGAATACCCTGTTTCCGACGCCATGACCTACACGAAAGCCCTCGGCACGTTCAAAGCGGGCGACAGCACCACCGTGAAAGTGAAGCGCGGGAGCGGGGAGAAAGTATTTGATATTCAATTCTAAGCCCATTTATTTATCTTGCGGCATGCGTTATATATATATGGCCGCGGCCCTGCTGGCATTCTCGTGCAACCAGGTCCGTGAGCAAACGGATACCACGAATTACCAGGTGATAGGAGAGAAGTGCTACGTGCTGCGCCAGCATCCGCTGCAGGATAGCGCCGTGAGCATCGCCAAAGACAGCATCGTGCAGTTCCTGGACGGCCAGGGTTTCACCGCGAAATTCATTGAAAAAGACAGTCTGATGTTCCAGCGGGCCAACGGCCAGCAGGTAGCGATCATATTACCGACGGCGCAGAACGCATGGGAGTCGAATGCCATTATCGTGTTCGACCCACAAAAAAATCCCTTGTTCGTGAACCTGCACAAGGGCACGGCGCAGGTGAGGCAGTATGCCGGACAGTAAGCGACTTTATCCCGACAACAGACAGTAACAGGCAGTAGCCAACATCAAACCCTTAGAATATCCTAATCCCTGACCATGCATCAACACATTCGGGTGACGGCGGAAGCCGTCGTACTCCGGTACTCTTCCAAAGAAGGCATGATGGTGTTGCTGACCAAGCGCACTATTCCGCCACATATATTCAAATGGGGCCTTCCGGGAGGTTTCGTCCATAACGACGAGCCCCTTGAGGCCTGCGTGCATCGTGAACTGAAAGATGAAACGGGCCTGCGCGCCAATTACCTGGAGCAGATGAGCACCTGGGGCCATCCCGACCGGGATCCCCGTGGCCGCGTACTTTGCGTGGCGCACCTGGCGCTCATACGGCATTCGGCGAGCAAGATCGTGCTGGGCGCGGGGACGAAGGAATCCAAATGGTATCCTGTGCGTGAGCTGCCGGTAACGGCGTTCGACCATGCGGACATTGTGGCGGCGGCGATCGATCACCTGCGGGTGCGGTTGCATACGGAGCCGCTGGCTTTTGAAATGCTGGACGAAAAGTTCCCGGTTTCGGAGCTGGAGAAGTTGTACGAATGGGTGTACGACCGCCCGGTGGACCGCCGGAATTTCCAGAAAAAGATCAACGGCCTTGGTTTGTTAGCTGCCCGTCCGGAGAAGTTGAAGCACCCATTACAGGGGCGCCCGGCGCAATTATACAGCTTCAACCGGGAGAAATTCCTGGAGTTGAAGGAAAGCGGAGCTCCGGTAGAGATTTTCTCGTAAGCAATTCATTATCAATTTTAAAGGCATTTTACACAAATCGATTTTCACGATTTTCGAGAAAATACCAATTTTGTGTAAAATACACATAAATAGCCGTCGGATCCTTTACTGCAGCGGTTTTGCAGTTTCCGGCATCAAAAAACTGGAAATGAGGCGAATGGAATGGATGGCCTGACATTTACCGAACTTTCTCCCGGATGAAAATCAAACCGCATTACTTTTTGCTTTGGCTAGCCGGCATGCTGTTAGCCACAAATGTCCTCGGCCTGGAAAAGATTGGAGGCGTTTACTTCCTGGTGATTTTACTCCTCAGCTTTTGACGGGTGGCGGAAGCCGTCGTTTATTCGTGGCTGGCCGATTACAAATTATCCCGCTGGCAACCGGCTACGATCATCGCGGGCCATGACGGCGCTCACCGGAAATAGGAAGTTGGTGTGGTAACTTTAATGGAAAGAATTCAATACCCTATCCATGAGCACACTTCGTTTTTTTACCCGTCCGCACGTTCAACTGCTCTTGCTTTCGCTGGCCTGCATCATCTGGGGCGAAAATTTCGCTTCGCGGGAAGCGTTGATAACGGATGCGCATACACATTGGTATTGGCCGCACGTGTACGGCTATATGTCGGCGGTGTTGCTGGCCGAAGCGGTCATTTACTGGCTGGCGGCGCGCTTCCTTCAGTGGCCGTGGATGCAGCATTTTCACATCGCCACGATGTCGTTCTTCGCGGTTACAATGTGGCTGTTCGAAATCACGGCGCAGCATCCGGGTTCTGTGATGCAACCTTTGTCTTTCGTGGTGAGCTGCATTGCCCAATATCTTTTACTGGCGGGGCATCTGGCGTTTTTCACACACATCACGGCAGGCATTATCATCGGGCGGAGCGCACCGGCCAGATCCTGAGCCGGATTTTTTGCACAGTGAATATTTCGGCGGAAGAATAGCCTTCCGGAAAAACCTGTTTCTTTATTTTTGCTTTGCAGCGATTGTGATAATTGCCAGATAAAACGCTTGACCGAAACAAAAATCCGTACCTATGAAACACCTGCTGGTTCCTTCGGCACTAGACTTTCATTTCCAAAAACTTCCGCTATGAACCGGGCAGCTTTCTTCCGGCTTCTTCCCCGGCCGCATATAGTGCTGATTTTTATGGCGATGGTTCTGTTCTGTGTTGATTTCGGCCTGAAAATACGGCAAGACGACGGCGGGACCGGTTTCCTTACCGCAGCCCTGAGCCTGCTGGTCTTCGCCTTTGCATATTGGAAAACGCGCAACTACCGGCAATATGCGTGTTTACAATACTTCCATATCCTCAGCTTTTTCGCAATCCCGGCGATGCTCATTATCCAACTTCCGGACATCCCTTATCCCGGCAACCCCGCCGTTTTCGGGATGACCCCGGACGAACGCACCTGGATGTGGGTACTAGGGTCCGTCGCCGTCCTCGGACAGCTGGCCTTCCTCTACAACCTGATTGCCGGTTTCCGGCGCGGCCGCAAAACCCAACTGCATGACTAGACCGATAATATCCCGCCAGCTCCTCCGCCCGGAAGCTCTGCTGTTGCTCGCAGCAGCCCTCTTCCAGATTCGCCACTGGAGCCTCCAAAGCCACGGGCTCCGCTTCCGCAGCGACACCGCCGATTTCGTTACCACCATCGTCTTCGATAACTGGTATTCCCCATTTGCTCTCACCGGACTGCTGATGGTAGGGGCTTTCTGGCTGGCACGGAAGTTTCCGGAACGGGGATGGCTGCCGGCCGTAAGTTTCATCACCGTACTGGCGCTACCGCTGTTGGCGTATAAAGTCATTTCGACATATCGGATCACGTATTTCACCGGGAACCCCTCGTTCTTTATTGCAGGAACAGCTTTCTATAAATCCTTGCTGAACGGGCTGCTGATGATGGTTTTCGGGATTTTCGGGATCGGGCAGGTAATTTATCTGGTGCGATTGACTGCATCTTATATGAAAGGAGTTAAATTCAATGCATGAAAGGTTCGAAGTTTTGGCGATGGGTTTTCTCTCCCGGGGGAACCACGGCTTTACTCGCATTTTTCTGGCTGATAGTATACATCATTAATACCAGCCGGGGAAACGATTACCTTGGCATCTGGCCGGAACCTACGATTTACTGGCCTTTGATTTTAGTTGCCATTGCGCTGATCTATGCATTCACCAGCGGATTCCGGCAGTGGAGAACCCTGCATTATATGCATGTGGCGAGCCTCGTGATGTTGCCGGTCCTGTTATTCAGCTGGGCTTCGGCGTACGGCAATACACCGGAAGAAACCTACTATTTTGTGAATGAAACCGCCCGGCGGCAATGGGAAGATCGTCAAAGGGTTATAAATGTCCTGTTGAAGCCTGCTTCTATTTTCATTTTCGCGGCACAAATCGGGTTTGTCGTTAACATTATCGCGGGATTCATCAGGGGGAAAAAATCTGCATCATGAAGCAACCGAATTTGTTCCAAAAACTCCTTCGCCCGGAAGCGCTCCTGGTACTCCTGGCCGTTTTCTTCTATATCCGGCAGCTGATGGCGGGAAAGGAGGGATACGACCTCCACTTCCATAACACCTATTACGTGATCCAATGGCCCTGGTGGTTTGCCCCCGGCCCGATGCTGCTGCTCCTGCTGGCCGCCATTTACCGGCTGACGCGCAACTTCCGCCAATTTAAATCCCTGCAATACTTTCATGTCCTGAGCTTTGTTGTTGTTCCGGTATTGACGTGGATGCTTTCCCCCGGGTTTACTATGGAAAATATATATGGTCACCACGACGGTTCTTTCGGGCCGGGCACATACCTTCCCTACTTAGGACTGGCCATGTTCTTATTCCTCGCACTCGGCCAAACCGCGTTCCTCGCCAACCTCGCCATCGGGTTCATCCGCGGCAAAAAAAGCCCGGCGCCCGTACAATAACGCATTTGCGCCGCGGTGTCCGTTTTTTTTGCATCTTGCGTGCCTATGCGTAAAGTTGTTTCCGTCCTGACCATGTGTTTGCTCGCTTCGGGCCTCCGTGCCCAGGATTCCATAGACTCCCTCATGGCGGCAAGAAAACGCTCGTTCCTGCCCGTTCCCGTGCTGGGATATTCCCCTGAAAAAGGCCTGGAATTCGGTGTAGTGGCGCTTTACAGTTATTACGGCGACAAAAAGAACCCTCATCCGCTGACCCGCAACTCCTCCGCAAGCGTCCTTTCCACCTTCACCACCAACAGCCAGTTCAAAATCGACCTCCGCTTCGAAAACTGGACCCGCGACAACTTATGGCATATCCGGACCAATTTCCGGTACCACGACTTCCCCCTGTATTTCTTCGGCATCGGCGATACCACGCATTACGACGACCGCACGCTTGTCGGCAACCGCCGCTATAAGGTGTCTGCGGAAGCCGAGCGCCGCGTTTCCCGGCACTTCTACGCCGGGATGTCCCTGCTTTTCCAGCACGATACATATGATTCCGACGACCCCAAGGGCGTATATCCCTCGATGGACCTCATCGATAAATCGGGCGGATATTACACGTTCATCGGCGCTACCGGCATTTTCGACAACCGCGACAACCAGAATTACACCACCAAAGGCTCCTTCCTTCGGCTGAACGTTTCCTGGGCGCCGGATTTCCTCAGCTCCAGGTCGCTCTGGCGGCTCGAGGGCAGGGCCAGCCACTTCATCCCGCTGTCGAAGAAAAGCACGCTCGGGCTGAACGGCTATGCCGTATCTACCCAGGGCGATGTACCGTTTTATATGATGGGGGAGATGGGGAATGATAACATCATGCGGGGCTATTACACCGGCCGGTACCGCGACAAAAACTATATCGCAGCGCAGGCGGAGTACCGTTATTTCCTCGATCCCGGCATCCGGATCAAATTCTGGTTTCTCGACATGCATCCCACATTCGCGCTGGCGGGTTTTGCCGGGGCGGGAAGCGTTTTTTCCAACCGGAACATCGACGTCAACCTGAAACCGAACTACGGCGCGGGTATCCGCTGGTTTTACGACAAGAGCGCCCGCCTCACCGTGCGCCTCGATTACGGTATTGGGGAACAACGCGCCGGGGAAAAGCGCCAGGGCGGCTTCTATCTATCCATCGCAGAAGCATTCTAGGTTGATTATCAAATATTTATGGCAACAAAAAAGGCAGCCTCCCTTGCGGGAAGCTGCCATGTATGTAAACTTTTGATTCTTCGGGGAAATTACGGTTTCACGTATTTCACCATCGCATACAGGAACATCAGACCAAACAGGATGATGAAAAACCAGCAGCCAAAATAGCCGATCTTATTACCGATCTCGTAAAAGGAATTAAGGAAAACAGTCATCAACATGATATACAGTTTTAAGATTTCAGGGGGCAAGTTAGGGCATATTCCCCGTTTTTAAAAATTTCGCACCGTGTTTATGACAACAATCACCTATTTCTTTGACTCCGTTTTCACCGTTTCCACCAGCTTATACGCGTACGCGCCTACGTCCTGCCGCGGCGGATCGTGCGGGATGCGGTTTACTTTCAGCAGGTAGATGTTTCCTTTTTCGAATTTGAAGCCCTCGATTTCGCCCATGAGTTTTTCCCATAGGTCCGGGTCATCCAGGTACCGGTCTCCGTATTGGACGGAATAGCATTTCACTTTGCCGAAGCCGGGGCCATTTTCGCATTCCTCTTCCGAACTGACCCACACGAGCAGCTCTTTAGGAGCCGGGGCGGGCGGGTCTTTTTTGGTGAGGGTGAGGCCATCGGAGCCGTAGGCGTCGCCGAGGTATACGAGGGAGGGCCCGTCTTGCCGGAAGATGAGCGTGTCTTTCACGGGGTTTCCGGAGCCTACGGTAACGAGTGTTATGAGGATCTTGCCGCTGTCGAGCGTGCTCCAGTTACCCATCTGTATGATTTCAGGGGTGGAGTTGAGGTAATCGGTGGACATTTTTGCGTCATTGGTGGAGCGCAGGCTGAGGCCGATGAGGCGGCCCGGCGAGGATGCGGCGGGCATATTGGCTTCGTAATACCCGTCCAAAGCCGGTATGGTGGCCTCGGTGGCTGTAGAATCCGTAGTGCCGGGCTTGCTGCTGTTCCCGCAGGCGGAAAGCGCCAGTACGCCGGCAAGCAGCAGGATCGTGTGTGTGTGCATGTTCATGGATTTATGCAAATAACAACAGAAATCGGTTTGGGTTGACGGAACTCTGGCGAGGGGAATGGGGATTCGCCTTTACTAATGGATTTCATGATTCATCAACATGCCTTCCTGGATGAAAGCGGCGGGGTAGAACTTTCGAAGGCGCAGCAGTGCTGAATCAGCCTGCAGCCGGTGCTTGTAGATGCCCGCGATAACCACCATTTTATTGTCGGGCGAACCATCTCCCTCTGCCGCGCAATCATCCCAATAATCTATACTCAAAAATTCCTTAAAATGCATCCGGGGAAAATATCCGCCATCAAAAAACGCGGGACTGGGATCTGCCGGAAGAATACTATCCCGGATAAACGTACGATCGATCGTATCTATCGGCCAGCCGCTTTTTTGGGCGACCGCCAACATCTTCTCCCGCAAATCATAATAGTTATAACCAGTATCTACGACCAGGAAAACGGCCGGCAATTCAGGTTCGTCTGCTTCGGAAGGAATAATAATTGGTCCTGCGGGTGTATTTGTGCCGGAAACCTCAGAAACCTTTTTGTGCCCGCCGGGCTCCGGTGAATGACAGGCGGCATTCATTAACATTAAAACCGATAGTTTGATTATCCATCTCATGGTGACAGCTGATGATTATCCGGCGTCATATCGCGGGATATGAAAATATGATCTTTACTAATATGCAGCGACCAATTTTTTCATTTAACATTTCCGTTAATTCACATTCGTACAATTACACTTAATATAATTATTATATGTTTATTGTCTGAAAAGAGGCACGACTAGCAGGAACCTATGAATTATTGAAAGACCTACACCGTAACGGCGCAGCGATCAGCTTTACATCTCGTTAACAGTCAATTCGTTAACAAAAATTTTACGGAGCAAATTGTGGAAGATAAGGGTTAACGGCTGTACCTTTGCGTCAGCTTTTTAACCCAAAATATACCTGCACTTTAACCGGGTACACCTTGTGGTAATTTTTGACCGCACCAGGAGAAACCATTCGTTTTTGACCGCATCCACCCGAGAAGCCAACTTTTTTTGACGACTTAAAACCTTAATCGGACAATGTCTAGACACATGATGCGTCCCGCATTGGCGGGAGTTGCAGCGCTCTGCCTGTTAGCGGCAGCCTGTACCAAGGAACCATTGGAAACAATTACGCCTCCTCCTGCCATACCCGTGCAGGACACGACTTTCACCATGAACAACCCTGTAAACGCCGCGCTGCTGCTTACTTTGGTAAACGACATCCGCACAAAGGGCTGCAACTGCGGGGATACCTTCTATGCACCTGCGCCTCCCATCACCTGGAACAAAGCGCTGGAAAGAGCCGCGTATTTGCACAGCCGGGATATGAAGGAAAATAATTACTTCAGCCACCAGGACCGCAACGGCCAAATGGCGGGCTTCCGCATTTCCAGCATGGGGTATACATGGGCCGCCTGGGGAGAAAACATCGCGCTGGGCATCCTGAACGAAAAAACCGTCGTGAATGGCTGGTTCAACAGCGTTACGCATTGCAAAGTGTTGATGAACAGCCGGTTTACGGAGATGGGCGTAGCAAAGGCCGGTAACTTCTGGAGCCAGGAATTGGCGGTCCCCAGGTCAGGTAAATAAAGGGATACGCATGCGGGTTTTCCATCATAGCGGATTGATTGTTAATTTATTAATTTCGTTAACATAATTTTTGCATAGATTTAAGTGCGGCGGCTTATTTTTGAGTCCTGTTTGATTTTTAGCCCTACCTCTGAAAAGCCAACGTGCTTAACCTCCTCCTATCAAAGACCCAGTACCTGACATTCAAACACTGGGAATTATGTTACCGAAAACGGTCCGCTTTATACCTGTATTCGCCACGGTGTGCCTATTGATGGCCTCCTGCGCAAAGGAAAATCCCGTGCAACCCGTGCCCGCTGGCCCGGAGAAGCCCGGAGAACCGCCCACCGCCGTTGTTATCGAAAACAAGGCGAATAAAGACGTTGCGCTCCAGCTCGTCAACAACGCACGCGCCAAAGGCTGCCAGTGCGGCGACACCTGGATGCCCCCCGTTTCGCCCGTTACCTGGAACGTGCTGCTGGAACTCGCCGCCGTCAAGCATTCGAAAGACATGCTCGACCGGAAATACTTTTCACATAACAGTCCCGGCGGCGCCACGCCTTCGCAACGCATCACCGCGGAGGGCTACAATTATAACTGGTGGGGAGAAAATATCGCGACCGGACCGCAATCCGAAGCAGACGTCGTTAATGGCTGGCTAAACAGCCCGGGCCACTGCAAAAACCTCATGAGCGCCAACTTCCGGGAAATGGGCGTGGGCCGCACCGGCAACCTCTGGACGCAGGTATTTGCCGCGCCCGCAGGCCGCTAAAGCATCATGGCGGCGGCATCTTCCTTCGCCACATCCGCCACAACATATACACAAACCCCGCGGAACTTAGCACCAACCAGGTGTAAAAACCACCCATGCGCAGGGGCGTCGACTCCTCCGGAACCCCGAACCCCAGGTACAACCCGAAGAAGATATTGATCATCAGCCAGAACATGCCGTAAAAAACGGTCCGCATGATCTTGATGAGAAACATCATTACCTGCAGATCCGAATTTCTGCGGGGATCTTCCTGTTCCATGTGGGAATCTTCCTGTTCCATGATATAAAGTTACGGAATGCACAATTTACGCAGCGCGGCGCTGTCGCCCCGGAACACGTTGAAATCCACCATCGTCCGGATACCATTCACCCGCCCGATATCGGAATGCTGCCAGAACACCCAGTTACGGGCGCTGCGGGGCTTTTCCTTCTGGTAATAATGCGCCACCCAGAGCGGGTAATCATCGAATTCCTTTCCGAGATAGGTTTCGTAGAAGTGAATATTGGTGTAGATGATCGGTTTTACGCCGTAGGCCTTTTCCATTTCCTCGAGCCAGATGCGCGCGGTGCTGGTTGTTGTGAACCTCGATGTCCAGCACGGGAGGGAGGTCCCCGGATTCCAGCTGCACTACGTTTTTAAAATTGATCGCCTGCTTGAGGGGGTCGCGGGTGGAGTAGAAGAAGTGATATGCCCCCCGGATGATCCCCGCGTCGCGGGCTTTATCCCAGTTGCGGCGGAACGTTGCATCCTGGCGGGTGATGCCCTCTGTCGCCTTGATAAAGGCGAAAGAAATTTTGATATTATCGACTTCCATCTGCTTTACCGCGCGCCAGTTTACATTTCCCTGGAATTTGGAAATATCGATGCCATGCACGGAATAATTGACGGGAATATCGATGCCGAATTCTTCGTAGCGGACGAAATTTGCGGGCGCCTGTTGCCGCAGGAGCCACCATACGCCGGCGATTGCGGCCAGCGTCAGCAGTACAACGATCAGGAAAAACGCGCGGAGGCGCTTCCGGTTCTTTTTAGCCAATGTTTGGGAGATTCTGTAGGTTGTCCTTGAAAAATCAGCAGCAAGTATAGGGCAATTTTCGCAAGCTTGCACGAAAGCCGGGGATGTTGTTGTATTTTTATCGGCCAAACATGGCCCTATTATGCCGAAACCGAATATCAACGACGCGCTCAATTTCCTCTCCAAGTTCACGCTCCGCAGAGCCTGGAACGCCGGCAAGGTGCTGGGCAGCTTTTATTATAGCAAGTGGCGCAAGAAGCCCATCCAATGGGGTTACCCCATTTCGATCTCCTTCGAGCCCACCACTTCCTGCAACCTCCGCTGCCCGGAATGCCCCAGCGGGCTCAGGGCCTTTACCCGCCCCACGGGCATGCTCGATAACCAGTTCTTCCGGCAAACGATCGACGAGCTGCACAAGGATCTCATGTACCTGATCTTCTATTTCCAGGGAGAACCGTACCTCAACACTTCGTTCCTCGACATGGTGCAGTATGCCTCTTCCAAAGGTATATACACCGCCACATCCACTAACGCCCACTACCTGACCGACGCGAACGCGAAGAAAACGGTGGAATCGGGGCTGGACAGGCTCATCATTTCCATCGACGGCACCACACAGGATGTCTACACGCAATACCGCGTGGGCGGCCACCTCGACAAAGTGATCGCCGGGGCGAAGAATATCGTGAAATGGAAAAAGGAACTGAATTCGAAGAAGCCTTTCGTGTTCTTCCAGTTCCTGGTGGTGAAGCCCAACGAGCACCAGATCGAAGATGTGAAGAAGCTGGCGGCGGAAATCGGGGTGGATGAAGTGCGGTTCAAGACCGCGCAGGTGTATGATTACGAAGAAGGCAACCGCCTGATCCCCACGATCGATAAATACTCCCGCTATCATAAGAACGACGACGGCACGTATTCCATCAAAAACAAGATGGAGAACCATTGCTGGCGCCTCTGGCATTCACCCGTGATCACCTGGGACGGACTGGTGGTGCCCTGTTGTTTCGACAAAGACGCCACGCACCGGCTGGGCGACCTGAAGCAGAGTGATTTCAAAACCCTCTGGCACAACGAGCAATACGTCAACTTCCGCACCCAGCTGATCAAGGGCAGAAAACACATCGATATTTGCGCGAACTGTAGCGAAGGCACCCAGGTGTGGGGCAACGCTTAATAGTGGAGCGTCCGGCATAGGGAGCGGGGAAATTATTCCCCGTCGGCGGCATCGGGTTCGGTGCCGTTTCTTTTTCTCCGGTGTCTTCTGTTCCGGAACTTGTTGACCAGGTTCACACCCAGTTTAACGCCGAGGAATTCCACCGCGCCGATGAGGATATTGGTCAGCATCGATTTACCCGTTCCCGACTTGAAAGCCGTTTTGGCGAGGCCGCCCACGATGCCGAGGAATCCGCTGTTGGCGATCCCGGGCACCACGGCGTTCATGGCCATGGACTTGTAATTGTCGCGCAGGTGATCCACCCGGGCGCCGAGCTCGTCTTCCAGCCGGCGGCGCCTCCGCTGGAGGCGTTCCACTTCGTGGTCGAGCATTTCGATGTTTTTGATTTTAACTTTCGCCATGGGGGAGAGAGTAGTGTTTAATCATTCACAGCTTGTTTTCGGGCTTCTCTTTTTTCTTCCGCGCGGTCTTCCATCTCTTCGATTTCTTCCACCAGTTCCGCCGCCAGCATATTCGCGAGGGGGCGCTGGATGAGGGATTTGCGGCCTACCAGCAAAACGACGAACAGGAGTACGAAGACGCCCGCCGCGCAGCTAAAACCGAGCGTCATGCTGCCGGTCCTTTCACCAATCCAGAAGCCGAGCACCATCCCGAGAAATACGACGACAAAGAAAAACAGCAGGAAAGCCATGATCAGCGAGAAGAACAATCCCATCGCTTTCGACAGCTTTCCTGCGGCCTGCAGTTTGATAATGTCCAGCCGGGTTTCAAGGTATTCCTTGGCCACCTTGCCGGTTTCCGAGAAGTAGTTGGAAAAGTTATCTTCCATGCAATGTTTTTTAAAGAGCGGAGCTTAGGTTAATTCGTTTTCAATAGCATCTTCCAGTTGCTGCTTTTTGTTGCGGAATTTATCCTTCAGCTTATCGGCCTGGTATTTCAGCTTACCAACCCATTCTTCCTTCTTGTCGGAATTCAGGAAATATCCAACGGCCACGCCCACGGCGGCGCCCACGATGAAAGAAACGACTGCTTTTGAATTTCTGCTCATGGTATGAGAGTTTTTTTAGTGAAGTAATCGGGTTTCCGGAGCTGGGGTGCCAATGCTCCATTTCGCATTAAGGTTACAAAATTTGTTCCATAATTGTTCACATCCTCCGGCGATTTGGTTAAATCAGCATTATTATTGCTTTTCATCCTTCCGGCGCCAGTTCTTTGCGGAACTGACAAAATGCCGTAGGTTTGAATAACACCCCTGAATCATATGAGTTACATCGATAACGACCGGCTTAAACAGATCGCGTTCCTGTTGATCATCACCTTCCTGGGCATCATACTGTTCAAGGAATTGTATGCATTTTTCCCCGGATTCCTCGGCGCCGTGACCCTTTACGTCCTCTCCCGCCGCTGGATGTTCCGCCTCGTGGAAGTCCGCAAATGGAAAAGGCCCCGCGCCGCGGCAGTGATCATGATCCTGTCGTTCCTCGTATTCCTGCTCCCCATCGGCCTGCTCGTCAATATGCTCACCGCCAAGGTGGGGTGGGCCATCAATCACTCCTCAGAATTGATCGAAGGGCTAAAGGGCATGAACGAAAAGCTCGTCAGCGCTACCGGCATCAACATCATGGCCGGCGGGCGCCTGGCCAAATTGCAGGAATATATCACCAATGTGCTGCCCGGATTCCTCGGCGCCACGTTCAACACCCTCACGGCCGTGGCCATGCTGTATTTTATTCTCTATTTTATGTTGGTCAACGCCCGTGAAATGGAAGAGGCATTATGGGAATATATTCCACTGAAAGATGAAAACGTGGAATTGCTTGCCAGCGAAATGAAAAATATGGTGGTGAGCAACGCCATCGGGATACCGCTTATCGCCCTTATCCAGGGCGTCGTTTCCCTGATCGGGTACCTGATCTTCGGGGTGCCTGAACCGGTGTTCTGGTTCGTGGTAACCAGCTTCACCGCCATGCTGCCCGTGATCGGCGCCGCGGCCGTGTATGTGCCCATGGGGATTTATCTCCTCGCCATCGGCAACACCTGGCAGGGCATCGCCGTGCTGGTATACGGCTTCGGGGTGGTGGGCACCTGCGACAACCTCTTCCGGATGATGCTGGCCAAGAAAATCGGCGATGTGCACCCGCTCATCACCATCTTCGGCGTCATCATCGGCGTCAGCCTGTTCGGGTTTGTGGGGTTGATCTTCGGGCCATTGCTCATTTCGCTATTCATCGTCCTCATCCGTATCTATTCCAACGAATACCTCGTGAAGAAGCGCGAAGTGAAAGTCGTGAAAACGGCCCACACGAAAGAGAAGGTCATGAAGAAAGAGCAGTAAGCGCGGCTATTTGTAGTAATTATTTTCCTGGATATACTTCCACACGGCGTCCGGCACCATGTACCGGGCGCTTTTTCCTTCTTTGATCAGCTGGCGGATACGGCTGCTGGATAATTCGAGCAGCGGCGCGTCCACGATCCTGCAATTGGCGCCGAAGGTGTCGGTAACGGGATGCTGCGGGCGGTTATAAATGTAGATCTCGTAATTATCGAGCAGCTGCCGGTAATTCTTCCACCGCGGGATGTTCTGGAAACTGTCGCTCCCCATGATCACTGCGAATTGCTGGGTGGGGAATTTCTCGGTGAGATAGGTGAGCGTATCGATGGTGAAGGAAGGCCGGGGGAGGGAGAACTCGATATTGCTGACACGAAGCTTCGGCTCGCCGTCCACCGCCACCTCCGTGAGGTGCAGGCGGTGATGCTCGTTCAGCAGCGATGCGGATTCCTTCAAAGGGTTGTGCGGCGATACGATGAGCCAGACCTTATCCAGGTCGGTATTGTACGCCATGTAATTGGCGATGATCATGTGGCCGGTGTGCACGGGATTGAAGGATCCGAAGTATAAACCGATTTTCATATCGGCAATATACAAGAAAATCCCACTTTACCCGAGCGGTTTGAAATGCTCGAAAACATATCCGCAGTTGCGGCAATAGTGAATGGCCCTGCACAACGTAGAACCGAAAGGGGAGCGCAGGTAGGTATTTTCGCTGCTGCAATGCGGGCACGCCGTATGCAGCTCGATCTCCGCGCGCTCCTCGCCCTGCTGCACCTGCGGCGGCGCAATGCCGAATTGCTTCAGCTTCTCATGCGCATCCGCAGACATGCGGTTGCTGTTCCACGTCGCTTCCTTGTCGATCTCCACCACCACTTTCGCATCCAGCTCCTTTTCCAGCGTGCTGCGGATGTTCTGTTTAATATAATCGACAGCGGGGCAGGCGGAGAAGGTAGGGATCATTTTAACATGGATCCCTTCCTCCTCCAGGCGCACGCCCGTGATCATACCCAGGTCGATGACGGACAACACCGGGATTTCCGGGTCCATCACCTGCTCCAGGGCTTTGTAAATATCTGATTCCGTGATTGGCATGATGCGTTACCAGGTAGCCTGCGGATCGGAGCGGAATACCGCGCCCATTTCCTCCAGCAGGGGTTGAAGGTATTCAGTATGATATCCTTTCCGGCCGCCATATTCCGGCGTTACCGACGATTCCGCCGGCAGGTTGAGCCCTGCCGCGGCGCAGAGATTATATACCCTGTCGAGCCACATCTCTTTCAGCTTCGCTTCTCCCGGGTAAATACCTTCGGCTTCCAAAATGGCGCCCGCTTCGGGATCCGGCTCAAAAATGCCGAGCGCCAGCGGGAAGCAGGTATTGAGGGCAGATTGCATCCGGGCGTAGCTTTCTTCGCCGGCGCGGCAGAGCTGCGCGATCCAGGCGTTGGCGTGCAGCGTGTGGTATTTGATCTCGCCTTTCAGCTTTTCGGCCAGCGGGCGCAACGGCGCAAACGCGCTTTCGCGCAGCTGCTGGTAACGGATCGCTTCGGCATGGTCGAACAGGAAATGCCGCATCAGGCTGAAGTCGTATTCCCCGTTGGGATACTCCACGAAATGGCAGCAGCGATAGTCTTTTTCGTTGCGAAGGAAGGCGAAGGAATCGGGTTCTTCCCCGCCCAGTTCTTCCTGTAATATCCTGTACAGCGCCCAGGCGTGGCCGATTTTATCCTGCGCCATGGAAGAAAAGGCGATGTCTTCTTCCATGATGGGCCCGAGGCCGGTCCATTCCGAATTGCGGTGCCCCTGGATCAGGGCGTCGTCGGCCATGGCGGTGAGCATCCGGGCGAGGGCGTCATTTTTTGTCATGCGTGGATTTTTTGAACTGGTTGATTTTTTCCATCACCTTGAAGCCGCTGGCGTCGCGGTAGGTTTTTTCGGCGTTGTTGGCGAACATGTCTTCGTCTTCCGCATTAAACGCCAGGATATCGGCGCTGCGCACCACCCAGAGGTTGACGCATTTCTTGCGGCGGGCGAATTGTTCTTTGGCGAAAACGAGCGCCAGCTGCGCGTTGGGGGCATGCACACAGCCCACGTGCTCGTGGTGCGCGCCGCGCTTTTCCTGGTGGAATACTTCGAACGAGTTCCAGTTTTCGCCTTCCTGCACTTCCACCGGCTCACCGGATTCGAGCAGCCGGAGGCGGTTTACGCGGGGGTCAAGGGAGTATTGCGGTTGGTCCATAGTTGATCAGTTGTGTGTTAAGCGACCGGGGCGGTCTTTACGGCCCCGGGGTTCATGAGCGCCTTGCGCACCCATCGCCCGTGCTCTTCGGCCCATTGGCGCACCTGCAGGCGTTCCGCGTTGCAGGGGCCGCCGCCGTTGATGACTTTTTTAAACAGGTCCCAGTCCGGATCGGAGAAGCGCCATTTCCCGGTGGTCTCATCTTTCTTCAATTCCGGGTCGGGGAGCGTCATGCCCAGTTCGCGGATCTTGGGAACGTACTGGTCGAGGAATTGATTGCGCATATCGTCGTTGCTCGCCATCTTCACCTTCCATTGCATAAGTTTTTCGCTGTGGACGGACGTTTTGTCCGGCGGGCCGAAGAAGTGCATGATAGGCTGCCACCAGCGGTTGAGCGCATCCTGCAGCATCTGCTTCTGCGCGGGCGTGCCCGTTGCCAGTTCGATGAAAGCATCGTGCCCCTGTTTG
This sequence comes from uncultured Chitinophaga sp., assembly GCF_937874145.1. Taxonomy (GTDB): domain Bacteria; phylum Bacteroidota; class Bacteroidia; order Chitinophagales; family Chitinophagaceae; genus Chitinophaga. The sequence continues at coordinate 36,509 of NZ_CALNBI010000334.1, forward strand.
AGGTGGAAGCTTTCTTCATAGCAAATACGTTCCAGCGCGCGGCAATAGGGCCCGTACGAGCCCTTCGCATTGGCCACCTGGTTCACGATGGCGGCCGCATCGATCAGGAACCCGATCACGGTCACATCCGCCCAGGTTTCCGCCGGGTAATTGAACACATTGGAATACTTGGATTTGCCGCTGAGGAGATCGTTGATCATCGCTTCGCGGCTTTTGCCGAGCGTTTCGGCGGCGTTGTACAGCAATTGTCCATGCCCGATCTCATCCTGCACCTTGGCGATGAGCGCCAGTTTGCGCTTGAAGCCCGGCGCCCGGGTGATCCAGGTGCCCTCGGGCAAGGCGCCGATGATCTCGGAATGGGCGTGCTGTTCAATGAGCCGGATCAGCTGGCGCCTGTATTCAGAAGGCATCCAGTCGCCCGGTTCGATTTTCTCCCCTCTTGCGATGCGGGCTTCGAATTCAGCCAGCTTAACGGGGTCGTCGTGCAATTGCTCTTCTTTCAACTGCCGTTTATTGGGTTCGTCGAAAATGTATCCTCCACCGTACATAGGTGATTGTTTTGGTCTACCGTAAATTACGGATTTCCCCAGACCCCACCAATTTCCGTTCCCGTGGCGGCTTTCCGGATTTTTTGAAGTCAAATTCATTTGCGAACTTTAGTACTATGCGCGCCCTTTTCACCTGGTTCCTTTCCCTGGCTCCCCTCGCTGAGCCGCCCTCGCCGCCGGCGGGCAGGGCAGAAGTGCTGAAGATCGTGTTCACGGAAGACCTCCGGCCGTACGACCTCAC
>NZ_CALNBI010000335.1 GCF_937874145.1 uncultured Chitinophaga sp.
AGCTCGACACGCCGCAGCAAATCGTGGATAATTTCCAGACGAAAATCTGGGCCTTCCGCGCGTCCGATACTTTCCGCCTCATCCGCGACCTGCGCGCGCATCCTGCCGTGACGTCCTGCTTCGCTTTCGGGGAATACCTGCACGTGGTGCTGACAACCGATCCGGCCTCCGTGAAAAACGATCTGCTGGCCTATCACCCGGAAATTGAATACAAACCAGCCCAAACCGGCATAGAAGATGTTTTCATGGCCCTCATGCAGGCGCAAACCGAACCATCATGACGCAACCCGCCATCATCACCAACGTGCTCACCAAGCGTTTCGGGGATTTCATCGCCACCAACGCCATCACTTTTGAAGTGGCGCAGGGAGAAATTTTCGGGTTCCTGGGTGCCAACGGGGCCGGCAAAACCACCGCCATGCGCATGCTCTGCGGGCTGCTGAAGCCCAGCAGCGGCGAAGCCCGCGTGGCAGGGTTCGACATCTACACTCAAACGGAAAAGATCAAGCAGCGGATCGGTTACATGAGCCAGAAATTTTCGCTGTACGAAGACCTTACCGTCAAAGAGAATATCCGCTTCTACGCCGGGATCTACGGCCTCAGCAACCAGCAGATCCGCGAGAAAACAGCCGGCTTGCTGGCGAAGCTCCGGATGGAAGACGAGGCGGACAAGCTCGTGAGCGCGCTGCCGCTGGGGTGGAAGCAGAAATTATCTTTCTCCATCGCCGTCATCCACGAACCCTCGATCGTATTCCTCGACGAGCCCACCGGCGGGGTGGACCCCATCACCCGCCGCCAGTTCTGGGACCTGATCTACGAATCCGCCAGCAAGGGCGTCACCATTTTCGTGACCACGCACTACATGGACGAAGCGGAGTACTGCAACCGCATTTCGATCATGGTGGACGGGAAGATCCGGGCGCTGGACACGCCGGCCGCGCTGAAGCAACAATTCGGCGCCGCCACGATGAATGATGTTTTCCTTCAGCTCGCCAGGGCCAAATCCTGAATCATGAAACAGTTTTTCGAATTCGTCAAAAAAGAGTGTTTTCACATATTCCGCGACCGGCGAACGCTGATCATCCTGTTCGGCATGCCGGTGGTGCTAATCGTGCTGTTCGGGTTTGCCATCACCAACGAGATCCGCCACGCCCGCATCGCGGTGCTGGACCAGTCGAAAGACGCCCTGAGCCAGGGGCTCGTCCGCAAGATCACGGCTTCCGCTTATTTTGATCTTACCGAAAACATCCGCGGCGAAAAAGACATCATGCCGGCCTTCCGCAAAGGCGATATCCGGATGGTGATCGTGATCCCTGCCAACTTCGCGCGGGATTTTGTGCGGGAAAGAAAAGCTTCCGTGCAGCTGCTCGCCGATGCTTCAGACCCCAACACTTCCACCACGCTCATCAATTACATCAATGCCATCCTCCTGCAATACCAGCAGGAAGAAACGGGCATGCGGCACCTGCCGCTGACGGTCAGCCCGGAAGTGCGGATGGTGTACAACCCGGCGCTGAAGAGTGTTTTTCTTTTTGTCCCGGGCGTGATGACGCTGATCCTCATGCTGGTATGCGCCATGATGACGTCCATCACCATCACCCGGGAAAAGGAACTGGGCACGATGGAAATCCTGCTCGTGTCGCCGCTCAGGCCGGTACTGATCATCGCGGGGAAGGTGGTGCCGTATGTGCTGTTGTCGTTCGTGATCGCCATCATTATACTCGTGCTGGGCGCAGGGATATTCGGGATGCCGCTGAAGGGAAGCCTGTTGCTGCTGTTGGGCGCCTGCGGGCTGTTTTGCCTCACGGCCCTTTCGCTTGGCATTCTCATTTCAAGTGTTACAAACTCGCAGCAAACGGCCATGATGATCTCGATGATGGGGCTGCTGCTCCCCACGATCCTCCTCAGCGGTTTCGTGTACCCGATCGAGAGCATGCCCGTGCCGTTGCAGATACTGTCGAACATCCTGCCGGCGAAATGGTTCATTATTATTTTAAAGGATATCATGCTGAAGGGAAGCGATTTGCGCCACATTGCCCTGCCGATGGGCGTGCTGGCGGGTATGACCTGCTTTTTCCTGGCGGTGAGCCTCCGTAAATTCAAAACCCGCTTGAGCTGATGCGTACCATATTTTTCATATTGCAGAAAGAGTTTTTGCAGATTTTCCGCAATAAATCGATGCTGCCCATCATTTTCGTGGTGCCGGTGGTGCAATTGCTGGTGCTCGCTTTCGCCACGAACTACGAAATCCGCGACCTTTCCATCGACATCGTGGACCACGACGGCGGCAACTGGAGCCAGCAGCTAAAAGGGAAACTCCTTTCCTCCGGCTACTTCCGGCTGCACGCGCAAACCACCGACGACCAGGCGTTCGACGACCTTGCCTCCAATAAGGCCGATCTCATCCTCACCATCCCGCAACATTTCGAGCGCGACCTGGTCCGCAACAGCGAGGCCGGCGTGCAGTTGCTGGTAAACGCCATCAACGGCAGCAAAGCCGGTCTGGCTGCAGGTTATGCGCAAAGCATCATCGGCGATTTCAACCGCCGCATCCGCCTGGAATGGATGGCGATGGATGAAGACGATGCGCCTTCGCATTTCGATATGAGCTTCCGGTATTGGTTCAACCCCGGACTGAATTACAAGTGGTTCATGGTACCGGGGATCCTCGTGGTGCTGGTAACGCTGATCGGGGCGTTTTTGTCGGGAATGAATATCGTGAAGGAAAAGGAAGCGGGAACGATTGAACAGCTCAATGTGACGCCTATCCGCAAGCACCAATTCATCATCGGGAAGCTGCTTCCCTTCTGGATCATCGCGTTATTCGAACTGGCATTCGGGCTCACCGTGGGCAAACTGGTGTTCGACCTGCCTTTTGCCGGCAACCTGGGTTGGATTTTCCTGTTTGCGGCGGTGTACCTGATGGTGATGCTGGGCCTGGGGCTGTTGATCTCCACCTTCACGGAAACGCAGCAGCAGTCGATGTTCGTGACCTGGTTTTTCCTGATCATCTGCATCCTCATGAGCGGGTTGTTTACGCCGGTAGAAAGCATGCCGGAATGGGCGCAACGGATCACACAGTTCAATCCTGTGGCTTATTTCGTGAAAGTGATGCGAATGGTGATGCTGAAAGGGAGCGGCTGGGCGGATATTAAAATGTACCTGGGCATTATGGTGCTTTTTGCCGTGGCGGTGAATGCCGTTGCGATCTGGAACTACCGTAAAACCGTTTAAATATTTAACAGTGTAACAGTTGTAGGAAACAGACGGCCGGGGCTTCGCGCTCCGGCTTTTTTATTTCAGCAGCTGGTGCGCCAGTTTGCCGAGCGTCTTCAGCCCGTCGTCTACCGTTTTGCTCCAGGGGTTTGAGTAGCTGATACGCATGCAGTTGTAATACCGGTCCTGCAGCGTGAAAATGCGCCCCGGTGCAAAATTGATCTTGCGGCGGAGGGCTTGTTCGTACAGCTCGATGGTATTGATGTTTTCGTTCAGCTCCAGCCAGAGAACATACCCGCCCTGCGGGCGCGTTACGCAGGTATCTTCCGGGAAGTAATCGGCGATGGCCTGCTGGTAGCGGAGGCATTGGGTATGCAGCATTTTGCGCAGGTTGCGCATATGGTGCTCGTAACGGCCGTTTTCCAGGAAATGCCCGATGGCGGCCTGGGGAAGCGTGGCGCTGGAAATGGTATGGTTGAGCTTCAGGCGCAGGACGCGGCTTTTGTATTTGCCGGGAACGGTCCAGCCCACGCGGTACCCTGGCGCGAGGGATTTACTGAAAGAATTGCACAGGAGCACATTGCCGTTGCGGTCGTATTGCTTGCAGCTGCTGGGACGGAGCTTCCCGAAATACAGGTCGGCGTATATATCGTCTTCGATGAGCGGAATATCATACTTGTTGACGAGGCGCACCAGTTCCCGCTTGTTTTTGTCGGGCATTGTGGAGCCGATGGGGTTGGAGAAATTGGTGACGAAAACGCAGGCTTTGATTTTGAACTTGGGGATGGCTTTGTCGAGATATTCTAGATCCACCCCACAGATGGGATCCGTGGGCACTTCGAGCACCTTGAGGCCGAGGCTTTCGGCAAGCTGGAAGGTGCCGCTGTAGGCGGGGCTTTCCAGGGCGATGACATCACCGGGCTGGGTGGTGGCGGAAAGGCAGAGGGTAAGGGCATCCATGCAGCCGGTGGTGGTCACCACGTCGTGCTCCGTAATGCTGCCGCCCCATTGGATACTCATCCGTGCGATCTGTCGGCGGAGGCAGAGATTGCCCTGGAGGTCTTCGTAACTGAGCCCGCCATTCGTTTCCCGTACCGCCTGGATCATGCTTTTGGCGAGCTTGGCGGAGGGGAGGAGCTGTTCGGACGGAGAGGCCGTCGAAAACCGCAGCAGATCCGGCCCGTGATGCGAAAATACCTCCGTGATCATCTCGCTGACATTCACTTCCGTCGCCTTTTTCACTGGCCGCGTGGCGCTGGGCAGCTCAGGCAGCCGCCGCGGAGAGAAACACACGTAATAACCGGACTTCGGGCGCGGCTCGATCAGTCCCTTTCCCTCCAGGTGATAATACGCCTGGAAAACGGTGCTCATGCTGATGCCCTGTTCCTTGCTGAGCGAGCGGACAGATGGCAGTTTGTCGCCGATCCGGATCACTTCTTTTTCGATCATGGCCTGGATCCGGTCGGCCACCTGGAGATACAGATGTTCCATGTTACGCGGTTTCTGATATGGTCGAAATTACGAAAATGAAATCTGTTCCAATGAAAAAATCCTATCTTCCCTTTATAAAACGGTATCGCATGCATCACTTGCCTTTCAGCCTGGAATTACGTTTGCGCACACAATATTTATCGCTGGGGGAGATGACCGGCCCGGTGTCGGATGAGATCCTCCGGCAGGAAG
>NZ_CALNBI010000336.1 GCF_937874145.1 uncultured Chitinophaga sp.
CGAAAACGTCGTTCCATTACTCAATTGGTACGGTTGGAGTACAGTATCACTACTAAGTCTATGCTAAGCGGGAGCCACATCCCAGTGTGACAAGGGCTTTCAGGCGAGCGGGCACGGAAATGAAAAAGCCCCCCGGCATAGCGGAGGGCTTGTGAATTATGTGCGGAATCGCGGATCAGCGGAGGCGGTCCAGCGATTTGATGAGCTTTTCGTCTTTGTAGATGCCGCGTGCCGCCAAAAAGAGGCAAACGATCATCACCACGGGCAGGAAGGCGGGTATGAGATATGAACCACGGATGCTTACGGCCCCGCCGGCACTCAATTTCTGCGCGCTGTCCTGGATTTTCAGGTAGATCAGGGCCATGATGCCTACGGAAAGCAGCAGGTTCACGACCGTGAGGCGGAACTGCAGTTTGCGGTTTTTATAAAGAAAGATACAACCCACCGACAACAGGATGCTGATGATCAACACGATGAAAACCATGTAGTTGGACGTAGCGTTAAACGTGTCCGTCCCGGCAACGGTGCCTTGCGTGAAGGTGGCTTTCCAGAGATCGAAGCGGGCGACGGCGATGCCGGCGATGGCCGCGAGGAGCAAATAAAGGCTCTGAATGCGTTGTATCATATTAATTGCGAATGTTTAACGGGGTAAAAGTAAGCATTTTTAACTTACAATGGGGAGGTGTTTCGGGCCCGTTCGGCCCGAAGTCCGTATATTGCAGCCCCAATTCAATCTTTTTATGGCCAAGAAACTGAACAAGCAGGACGCGCTCGATTACCATGCAAAAGGGCGCCCCGGCAAAATCGAAGTCATCCCGACCAAAGACACCAAGACACAGTGGGATCTTTCGCTGGCCTACTCCCCCGGCGTGGCGGAGCCCTGCAAAGAGATCGCGAGAGACGTGGAGAATGTGTACAAATACACCGCAAAAGGCAACCTCGTAGCCGTTATCAGCAACGGAACGGCCGTACTCGGCCTGGGCGACATCGGTCCCGAAGCCGGCAAACCCGTCATGGAAGGTAAAGGCGTACTGTTCAAAATTTTCGCAGACATCGATGTGTTCGATATAGAACTGAATACGAAAGACGTAGACGAATTCGTGCGCGTGGTGAAAGCCATGGAGCCCACTTTCGGTGGCATCAACCTGGAAGACATCAAAAGCCCCGAGTGCTTCGCGATCGAAGACCGCCTGAAAAAGGAGCTCAAGATCCCCGTGATGCACGACGACCAGCACGGCACCGCCATCATCTCCAGCGCCGCCCTGCTCAATGCACTGGAACTGGTCAAAAAGAAAATCGATAAAGTAAAGATCGTGGTGAACGGCGCCGGCGCCGCCGCCATGGCCTGCGTAAGGCTCTACGCTTCCCTGGGCGCGAAGCCCGAGAACTTCATCATGTTCGATAAAGATGGTGTCCTCAATAAACAGCGCACCGACCTCGACGAGATGAAACAGGTCTTCGCCACCAGCGCCAGGGTAACTAACCTCACAGAAGCGCTCAAAGGCGCGGATGTGTTCGTTGGGCTGAGCATCGGCAACGTGGTGACGGAAGACATGGTGAAGAGCATGGCCAAGAATCCCATCGTATTCGCCATGGCCAATCCCGATCCGGAGATTTCTTACGAGGCGGCCACCGCCGCGCGGAAAGACGTGATCATGGCTACGGGCCGGTCCGACTATCCCAACCAGGTGAACAACGTACTGGGGTTCCCTTACATCTTCCGCGGCGCGCTCGACGTGCGCGCCACTCAGATCAACGAAGCCATGAAACTGGCCGCGGTGCACGCTTTGGCGGATCTTGCCAAATCGCCCGTTCCGGATATCGTGAACCTCGCCTATAACGAGCGCAATATCGTTTTCGGCCCCCATTACATCATTCCCAAACCCCTGGACCCGCGCCTGCTCAGCACCGTAGCGCCCGCCGTGGCGAAAGCGGCGATGGAAAGCGGCGTTGCCACGGCCCCTATTACGGATTGGGAAGCGTACGAAGCGGAGCTGAACAACCGTCTCGGCCTCGACAACCAGCTGTTCCGCGTGATTGGTTCCAAGGCCCGGAAAGACCCGCGCCGCGTGGTATTCGCGGAGGCGGACAACCTGAAGATCCTCAAGGCTGCGCAGGTGGTGGCCGAAGAAAGTATCGCCATTCCTATTTTGCTGGGTAGTGAAAAGCGCATCCGGCAGATGATGGAAGAAAACTCTATCGAGATCGACGATGTGATCATCATCGATCCCAAGAGCGACGAAATGGCCGACAAGCGCCATCATTTCGGGGAGTTGTTTTTCCGGAAGCGCCAGCGAAAAGGGCTCAACCTGTACGAAGCCAAGAAGATCATGCGCGAGCGCAACTATTTTGGTTGCATGATGGTGGAAACCGGCGAGGCGGATGCGCTCATCTCCGGCCTTACCCGCAAATATCCCGATACGATCCGCCCGGCCCTGCAGGTGATCGGTATGGAGGACGGCGCCAAGCGCGTGGCGGGGATGTACATCATCCAAACCAAGCGTGGACCGCTCTTTTTGGCGGATACCACGGTGAACCTCAATCCCACGGCCGAAGAGCTGGCAGAGATCACGCTCATGGTTGCGAAGGAAGTGAAGCAATTCAACATGACGCCGCGCATCGCGATGGTATCTTACTCCAACTTCGGTTCGAGCCAGACGCCGGAGGCGCAGCTGATGAGCCGGGCCCGTGAGATCGTCAAGCAGAAAGACCCCACGCTTACCGTAGACGGTGAGATCCAGGCGGCGATGGCTTTCAACAAACCGGTATTGAAGGAAAACTACCCCTTCTCCGAACTGATCGGTGAAGACGTGAATACGCTCATCTTCCCCAACCTGGCGGCAGGCAACGTGGCGTACAACCTCCTGCAGGGCGTTGCCGGCTTCGACGCCATCGGCCCGATCCTGCTGGGTATGAAGAAACCCGTGCATATCCTGCAGCTGGGCTCAACGGTAAGGCAGATCGTGAATATGGTGCTGATCGCAGTGGTGGATGCGCAGACAAAATGTTGTAAAGTGGCCGAGGCAAACGGCAAGAAAAAATAGCGAGGAAAAGCGGGCCGCACAGCCCGCTTTTTTATTTATATTTCGAAGAACCGGCTATCCCTCCGGTAAACAAGTGTATGAAAACTTTAACCCTTTCCCTGTTCCTGCTGGTATTGTCAGCCGCTGTGTCCGGTCAATCCGGTTCTTCAAAAACATCCCCGGCGATTACAAAAAATATGCAGGCGTTCCTCGAAGCCACTACGTTAGACGGTGCCGCCGATTCGTTGTACAACCAGATGGTTACAGCATTTATGCGGCAATCGCCGCCTCCCGGCAAGCGGTTTTTAAAACGACTGAAGAAGAAGGTCAGCCAGGAGGAGGTGGTGAAAATCATGGCGCCCATACTGGCCAATCACTTTTCGGATGAGCGTTTGGGTGACCTGGCCCGTTCCATCCGGGCGAAAGAACAGCCGGAATACTCCGAAGAAATGGAGGCTTTTTTGTTGGAATCGGGGCCTGTCATGGCGAAATGGGCGATTGAACTGTTCGACAGCATGAAAGAGGAATACCTGCGGAAGCAGAAGTCGCGGTAGGGAAATATTGCAGTCTGCAACGACTTTCCTTAACTTGCACAACTCCGGAACATCCGGAATGGTTGTTATGAAGAAATTATTGTTCACATGGCTGTTGGCTGCCGCGGTTACGGGCGCTTCGGCGCAGGAGTCTGCCAAAACGATCAAGATCCGTGTGCTGTTGAGCCTGAACGGGGCTTCGCGGGTGGGTATGAATACCGTGAAGCAGATGCTGGCGCAATACCAGAAAGCGTACCCTTCTGTGGATACCGCGGTATGGAAGCGGATCGCGGGGTACTACAACGAAAAAGACCTGGCCAACCTGCTGGTTCCCATTTACGAACGCTATTTTTCGGAAAAGGATGTGGACGGCATGATTGCTTTTTACAAATCCGAGGCGGGAAAGAAGATGGTGGAAATGATGCCGCACATCACCGCGGAATCGCAGGCCGCGGGTAAGGTTTGGGGGGAAGATATCGCGGCGAAAATCCGGAAAGACATTGAAGGCGCCCTGAAATAATCCCCGAAACCGGATAATTCGTAATTTCCGGCATGCAATCCATCTCCCGCAAGAAGATATTTTTCCCGCTCAACCCCGCTTTCCGGAATTACCTGAAGCTGTACGAGCGGGAAATCAAACTGCCGGTGACGTACGAAGAATTGAAGTATTACGATTACGGCATCCCGGTATACGACAAGGAAGGCAAAGACACGCTCTGGGAGTCGGTCCTTTACCCCCAAAGCATGACCCCGGGCTTACACGCGGGCCTCAAGCGCATTTATTCCATCCTGAAAGCCGGCGGCGACCAGGCGGCCGAAGAGCATCTGCACATCGAGCGGATCGATTACTGTACGTTCGGCAATTCCCACCCTTTTCGCATCAAGATCGTCAACAACTACAACGAGGTTTACGATTATTTCTATATCAAGATCGCCGACGCTTCACGGATATATGGCCTGGAGCTGGAACATATCCTGTCGCCCTACTGGATGAACTTTCTCGTAGACGGCAACACGCTGGTGGAGGAGCACATCGCCGGGGTGCCCGGCGATCAGTTCGCCAAATCCTGGCTGGACCGGCCGGAATTCAACCCGAAGCGTATCGCCAAGGAGTTCGTGAAGTTCAACGAGCGGTGTTTCGTGCGGTTGCTGGGGGATATGCGGTCGTATAATTTCATTTTCGACATCACCCCCGATTTCGACGACGTGCAGTTCCGCATCCGGGCGATCGACTTCGACCAGCAGTTTTACGAAGGGAAGAAGACGCTGTACATGCCGCAATTCTTCAAGGAGAACCGCGTGTTCGTGGAGCTGGCGATGAAGCATCTCAATGCGGAGGTGGTAAAGCAATACCAGCAGGAGGAGCGCTCGCTCATTGCGCGGAGGATGAAGGTGCAGCGGCACCGGATCAAGGACCTGCGGGATGTGATCATGACCGACCGGGTGTCTTTCCCCGGGAAAATCAAACAATTGGGGGAAGAGCTGGCGGAGCATTACCACGACCAGGTATTTGCCCGGTGCAACACCATGGGCGAAATTATCGAGCGGAGCCTGAAGCGGCTGCTGGTGGGTAGTTTGCGATAAAGGGGCGAAACAATTCATTTTCCCAGTATCTTTGACAAGTTATGGAGTTCAGGTTTTTTTATCATTTCGGCAGGTTTTTGCTGATGTTGAAAGGGATGTTCTCCCGCCCGGAGAACATGAGGATGTACTGGAAGGAGTTTATGAAACAGTGTGTGGACATCGGGATCGGTTCCCTGGGCATCGTAGTGATCATCTCCACCTTCCTCGGCGCCGTTACGACGGTGCAAACGGCTTACCAGCTGGTAAGCGGGTTCATTCCCAAATCTACCATCGCGATGGTCGTGCGCGACACGATGATCATCGAGCTGGCGCCGACGATGATTTGTATCGTACTGGGCGGCGTGGTAGGTTCCAAGATCGCGTCGGAGCTGGGGAACATGCGCATTTCCGAGCAGATCGACGCGCAGGAGATCATGGGCATCAATACCAGGGCATACCTGATCGGCCCTAAAATCCTGGCGGCTTTGCTGACGATCCCCGCGCTGGTGGTGATCGCGGCGTTCCTGGGCATCTTCGGCGGGCTGGAAGCGGGCAAGCTGAGCGGCATCCTGTCGCACGAGCAGTTCATGGAAGGGCTGCGCAGCTCGTTCGACGGGTACAACGTATTCTTCGCCCTGAGCAAATCTTACACTTACGCCTTCATTATATCGAGCATACCGGCTTATTACGGTTACCATGTGCAGGGGGGCGCCCTCGAAATCGGGAAAGCCAGCACCACCGCGGTAGTAGTAAGCTGCGTGATGATCTTATTTGCCGACTATGCCCTGGCGGCCATGCTGCTGTAACCCTCAAACAGAGAAGAACGATCTATGATAGAACTGAAAAATATCCGCAAAAGCTTTGGAGAAAAGGAGATCCTGAAAGATGTGTCCGCCACCATGGAGGCCGGTAAAACGAACCTCATCATCGGCGCCAGCGGCAGCGGAAAAACGGTGCTCATGAAGTGCATGGTGGGGCTCATGCCCGTGGATAGCGGACAGGTGCTGTACAACGGGGAAGACTTCACCGCCATGGACGACAAGGAAAAGAAGCCCATCCGCCAGGCCATCGGCATGCTGTTCCAGGGCTCGGCGCTCTTCGATTCCATGACCGTGGAGCAGAACGTGATGTTCCCGCTGGATATGTTTGGCAATATGAGCTACAAGGAGAAACGCAAGCGGATGCAGGAATGCCTCGACCGGGTGGAGCTCAAGGATGCGAATAAAAAGTTCCCCGCCGAGATCAGCGGCGGGATGAAGAAACGGGTGGGCATTGCCCGGGCCATCGTGCTCAACCCCAAATACCTGTTCGTGGACGAGCCCAACTCCGGCCTCGACCCGCAGACCTCCCTCGTGATCGACAAACTCATCAAAGACATTACCATCGATTACAACATCACCACCGTGGTGAATACCCATGATATGAACACCGTAATGGAAAGCGGGGACCATATTATCTATATGCACCAGGGCCAGAAACAGTGGGAAGGCAGCAATGAGGACATCATTTTCAGTGAAGACAAGCTGCTGAACGACTTTATTTTCGCTTCGGAGTTCTTCCAGGACATCAAGGAAATGCGGAAAATGGAGATGTTCCGGGATAAGAAATGGCGGCAAAAGGGGGGAGAAGGCAGTAACAAATAGTTAATATTCCTCAACTAAGGCGGCTTTCCTTTTCTTTTTAGCCATTATCCGTTATTTTTGCCCCACCTTATCTAAAAAATAATTAAATCAGACGCGATGAGTGTTTTAGTTAATAAGAACAGCAAAGTGATCGTGCAGGGATTTACCGGTACTGAAGGTACTTTCCACGCCACACAAATGATCGAGTACGGCACCAACGTGGTAGGTGGCGTAACGCCGGGTAAAGGCGGCAACTCCCACCTGGAGCGCCCCGTGTTCAATACCGTGGCAGACGCGGTAAAGGCGACGGGAGCGGATGTATCCATCATCTTCGTTCCGCCGGCATTCGCGGCAGACGCGATCATGGAAGCTGCTGACGCGGGCATCGGCCTGGTAGTGTGCATCAGCGAAGGTATTCCCGTTCAGGACATGGTGAAAGCCAAAAACTACCTCAAAGCGCACAATACCCGCCTGATCGGTCCCAACTGCCCTGGCGTTATTTCCGCTGACGAAGCCAAAGTAGGCATCATGCCCGGCTTCATCTTCAAGAAAGGTAAAATCGGTATCGTGTCCAAATCCGGCACGCTGACCTACGAAGCAGCCGACCAGGTGGTAAAAGCCGGTCTGGGTGTTTCCACCGCCATCGGTATCGGCGGCGACCCGATCATCGGCACCACCACCCGCGAAGCGGTGGAACTGCTGATGAACGACCCCGAAACGGAAGCCATCATCATGATCGGTGAAATCGGCGGTTCCATGGAAGCGGAAGCCGCTGAGTGGATCAAAGCCAATCCCCATAAACCCGTTGTAGGCTTCATCGCCGGCCAGACAGCGCCTCCGGGCCGCCGTATGGGCCACGCCGGTGCCATCATCGGTGGTGCGGACGATACAGCAGCCGCTAAAATGAAGATCATGCGCGCCTGCGGCGTTCATGTGGTAGACAGCCCCGCAGACATCGGCAAACGCATGGCCGAAGTGCTGAAAGGCGTTCCTGCCTGATCAACCCGGTAATATTTACCCTTTATACATCCCCGTTGCACACCGTGACGGGGATTTTTTTGCCCTTACCTTTGCTGCGGAATTTTATGGAGACAGTCGATTACATACTCGTAGGCCAGGGCGTGGCCGGTACCCTGCTGGGCTGGGAAATGCAGCAGGCGGGGCTGAAAATAACCGTGTTCGACGACGGGCGGGCGGATGCCGCGTCACGCCTGGCGGCGGGGATCATCAACCCGGTATCGGGCAGGTTATTCGAGGTGTCGTGGTTATACGATACCATTTACCCGCTGGCGAAAGCCACCTATCACGCCATGGAAGCGGTATTGGGCGTGCCGGTGTTCACGGACAGGGATATCTGGAACGTATGGGCCACCGCGCAGATGCGCAACGCATTTGCCGCGCATCCTACTCCCTACAGCGTTTTCCCCGAGGGCGACAGGTATGCTGGCCTGCTGGAAGCGCCTTTTGGCGCGGGGATCGTTAAAGGCGCCAATGTGGACCTGGCAACATTGCTGCCGGCCTGGGCATCACATATCGGGGCGCGGCGGGAGACTTTTGATATGACGGCGCTCGAATTAAAGGATAAAGGCGTTGTGTACAAAGGCTTGCAGGCGAAAGCAGTGATCTTCTGCGAAGGGGCCGCTTCCCCGCAAAATCCCTGGTTCGGGAAATTGAAATTCCATCCCAACAAAGGCGAAGCCCTCATCATCCGCCTCCCTTTCGAAACAACGGATATCATCAAAAAGGGCGTTACGCTCGTTCCCCTCGGCAACAAAACCTACTGGGCCGGCGCCACGTTCGCCTGGGATTATACCGATATCAGCCCGACAGCTGCCGCCCGTGCGCATATCGAATCACAGCTGCGGCAACTGTTGCTGGCCCCGTTTGAAGTGACCGGCCACCGGGCGGCTGTAAGGCCCGCCGGTCCCGACCGGCGACCCATGGCAGGGCTGCACCCGCATGACCCGCGGCTGGGGATATTCAACGGGATGGGATCAAAAGGTTGTTCCTTAGCGCCCTGGGCAGCGAGGAAGTTTGTAGGGAATCTCATCAGCGGGGAAGCCATCCCGCCGGAAATTGACATAAATCGGTTTTTTAGAGCCTTGCGGTAGCATTTCCCGCGGGCTTTCTTATCTTTGACCTCCTTATTAAAAGAACAGCAAACAATGTACAGATCGCATACTTGTGGAGAATTGCGCATGGAGCATGTGGGCCAGCCGGTGACCCTGGCCGGATGGGTTCAGACCGTCCGTAAGTTTGGCAGCATCACTTTCGTGGACCTCCGCGACCGTTACGGCATTACGCAGCTCCTGCTCGGCGAATCGCTCAATGCACAGCTCGACCAGCAGCCCATCGGCCGGGAATTCGTGATCCAGGTGAAAGGCACCGCTACCGAGCGTACCAATAAAAACCCAAATATCCCCACCGGAGATATCGAAATCACCGTTTCGGAATTCAGCATCCTCAACGGTTCCAAAACGCCTCCCTTCACCATCCAGGATGATACCGACGGTGGAGACGAGCTGCGCATGAAATACCGTTACCTCGATCTGCGCCGCAACATCGTTAAACAAAACCTCACGCTCCGCTACCGTGTAAACCGCGCCGCCAGGAACTTCCTCGACAGCCGCGGGTTCATGGAAGTGGAAACGCCATACCTCATCAAATCCACGCCGGAAGGCGCGCGCGACTTCGTAGTGCCCAGCCGTATGAACCCTAACCAGTTCTACGCCCTGCCGCAGTCGCCCCAGACCTTCAAGCAACTGCTCATGGTGAGCGGGTACGACCGGTACTACCAGATCGTGAAGTGCTTCCGCGACGAAGACCTCCGCGCCGACCGTCAACCCGAATTCACACAGATCGACTGCGAGATGAGCTTCGTGGACCAGGAAGACGTGCTGAACAATTTCGAGGAGATGACCAAACACATCTTCCGCGAAATCAAAGGCCTCGAATTCAACGAACCCTTCCCCCGCATGACCTGGGACGATGCCATGAAATACTATGGTAACGACAAACCGGACATCCGTTTCGAAATGAAACTGGTCGACCTCGGCGAACCCGGACGCGGCAACAGCTTCAAAGTGTTCGACGATGCGGAACTGATCGTGGGCATCAATGTGAGCGGTTGCTCCGAGTACACCCGCAAGCAGCTCGATGAGCTGACCGAATGGGTGAAGCGCCCGCAGATCGGGATGAACGGCCTCGTTTACATCAAGTACAATACAGACGGTTCCCTGAAATCGTCTGTCGATAAGTTCTTCAACGAAAAAGGCCTGCAGCTGTTTGCAGACCAGTGCCAGAGCCAGCCGGGCGACCTTATACTTATCCTCGCGGGCAAGGAAGAGCGCACGCGCAAGGCGATGAGCGAACTGCGCCTGGAAATGGGCGAGCGCCTCGGCCTTCGCAACAAGGACGTGTACAAGCCGCTTTGGGTGATCGACTTCCCGTTGTTCGAATACGCGGAGGAAGAGAACCGCTGGGTAGCACGGCACCATCCGTTTACGGCGCCGAAACCGGAGCATATCCACCTGATGGACGACCTGTCGCAGTACGCGAAGATCAAGGCCAACGCTTACGACATCGTGCTGAACGGCACGGAGATCGGCGGCGGGTCCATCCGTATCTTCCAGCGCGATCTGCAGGAGAAGATGTTTGCTGCGCTGGGAATGACGAAGGAAGAGGCGGACCACAAGTTCGGGTTCCTGCTGGGCGCGTTCGAATACGGGGCGCCTCCGCACGGGGGGATCGCTTTCGGGTTCGACCGTTTCTGCTCCCTGCTGGGCGGCAGCGAAACCATCCGTGACTTCATCGCCTTCCCGAAAAACAACTCGGGCCGCGACGTGATGCTGGACGCGCCTTCTTCGATCGACCAGGTGCAGCTGGATGAGCTGGCCCTTTCGCTCGTGAAAAAATAATCTTTTCGAAACGACATTTACCTAATGAAAGCCATATCCATGCAGGGTATGGCTTCTCTTTTCAGCATACAGAAAATGGAAACGACAATTCAAACCATCGCCGCCATACAACAACTGGATCTCCGCGACCAGGGGATTTTCCAGTTGAAAATCAACTTTGAAGACGAAACGATCGCGCTGACGCTCGCCGTGTATGACGAGCAGTCGGACGAAGACCGCCTGTATCCTTTTGTGTTCGACCAAACGGCTGATTTACAGTTGGATATGGATCTGAGGGCATTTTATAACATGCAGATCGAGACCTGCGAGGTGATCCTGCTGGATGATGGCCGTTACTGGCTGAAGATGGTGGTGTACCAGGGGCATGGCCTCCGTACGGGCCATTTGAATTTCACGTTCGCGGATTGTGCGCAGGACGAGAATTAACATGACAGGCAAAGATGTTTGCGTATAGCGGTTAATATGGTATTATAAGAATGATGAATTAGAACATATTAACATATAACTTACATTTTATCTTTTGGAATGGCGTAAATTTGCGGGGTGATAAAGAACCGGTGCAGATTGGATGATCTAAATAGTTCGCATGTTTTTATCCAAAAGAAAACTGCTGCTGGGAGGAATGCTGATAGGCAGTTTATCCGTTTCGGCGCAGAAAACCCCTCAAAAGTACCTCGAGAAATTTAGCCCCGTTGCAGTTAGCCTCTCCCAGGAAACCGGTGTTCCGGCAAGTGTCATCCTCGGCATCGCCATGCTGGAATCAGGAAGCGGCACGAGCAAGAATGCCCGTTTGCTCAGGAATCACTTCGGAATCGTCGGGAAGAATAACCTGGCGAAGCGCGGTTTTACTTACCGCAGCATGTACCGCGAATACACGACAGACACAGCGTCTTACCGCCATTTCACCAAAGTGGTGATGAAAAAGAAATGGTTTACTTCCATGAAAGGTAACGACGATTATGAGCAATGGCTCAACAAGCTCATCCGTTCCGGGTATTCCACCGCGGGGCAGGTATGGGTGAGCCGGGTGCGGTCGATGATTAAAAAATATAAATTATACGAGCTGGATGATGCAATGAAGCTGGCCAAATATTAGATTTGCGACAGATAGCGGCGGTACGCCCGCCTGTTTCGAATATGCCGACTTATGTCTTCCGGAAATAAACATCCCTATCCGCTTCTCATTACCCTGGGCGCAATCGCAGGCCTGGCCGCGATTTCGCTAGGTAAGCCCGTTGTAACTGCAGGCCATCATACCCTCCGCCCGATGGATATTTTTGCGGACCTGCGTACGCCCGCTCCCGTTATGGAGCCGGTGGCGGATATTGCATTGCCCGCCGTGGCGGATTCGGCCGGCGGCCTGGATTCCCTGCAGCGCAGCCCCCTCCCGCCAAGGGACTATCTCACTTACCAGGGGATTCTCGATTACGGCTACACGACGGGCCCCTCCGGCTCCGGGTTGCACCACTTCATGGAAGCGCTCCGCGAGCTGCGGACCGGCTCCCGCAAGAAAGTACGCATCGCCTATTTCGGGGATTCCATGATCGAGGGCGACCTCATCACCATGGACCTCCGCGACAGCCTGCAGTCCTTCTTCGGCGGCGAAGGCGTCGGCTTCGTGCCCGCCACTTCCGTGGTATCCGGCTTCCGGACCACCATCGCCCACAGCTTTTCTCCCAACTGGACCGATTATCATTTCAAAAATACCCCGCCGGCAGGCGTGGAGCTCGGTATTTCAGGGCATGCCTTCGTGCCCTCGCCGGAAAGCTGGGTACGCTTCTCGCCCGTTAAACGCCAGCGGCTGGATGAGTTCGGGGAAGTCAGCATCCTGTACGGGAAAGGCTCCGGGAAAGTGCGCATTAACGACCGGCCGGCGGACCTGCAGGGCATCGGTAAACTTAATTCCTATTCATTCTATACGGATTCGGCTACACGCTCGCTTACTTTCAAATTCCCCGGCGACCAGCCGCTGCCGCTGTACGGCGTGTGCTTCGAAAGCCGCGAAGGGATCTTCCTCGATAACTATTCTTTCCGCGGCATCAGCGGCGTCGAGCTGGGCAAGCTCAGCAGCGACATGTGGAAACAGGTGCAGTCTGTCCGCCCATACGACCTGATCGTGCTGCATTACGGCGCCAATGTGCTCTTCATGCCCGAGAACACGCGGTTCGACTGGTACGAGCGGCCCATGGAGAAAGTGGTGGATTCGCTACGGCGGTACTTCCCGCAGTCGAGTTTCCTGATTGTGGGCACGGCGGATAAAGCTTACCGCAAAAATGGCCGTTATGTGACGGCGCCGGGCGTGAAGGCATTGCTGAAAGTGCAGCATGAATTTGCGGAAGAGAAAGGCCTGGCGTACTGGAACCTGTATTCCGCCATGGGCGGCGACGGGGCGATGGCGCGCTGGGTGGAAGGCGAGCAGGCGCTGGCGAATAAAGATTACACACATTTCAATTTCCGCGGGGCTTCCAAGGTGGGCGCCCTGTTGTATAAAGCGATCATGGATGAATACAGGCAGGAGGCTATGTAGGCGGTTGGTCGCGGCGATGCTGCTGGCCGGCAGCTGGATGGGCGCTTCCGCACAGAAGTTGCTCCATGACACTGGGCTGTACCCCTTGTACGAAAAGCTCGATGCAGACTCACAGAAAGTTTCAATTCTTCATATCGGCGACTCCCACGTGCAGGCCGGCTTTTACCCCGACGCGGTGCGGAAGCAACTGCAGGACAGGTTTGGATATGCGGGCAGAGGGTTTGTATTCCCTTACAAACTCGGCGGTACGAACGCGCCGGCCGGTTACAGCTGGAGCAGTCCGCAACGCTGGAACGGCGAACGGATGGTGGACAGGCATATCAGCGAGTGGCCGGGGATGGGGGGCATGATGCTCTCGCGCGATAAAACCGCCGCGAGCATTACGTATAAATCCGACAGCACGTTCGGAAAGCTGACGTTCTGGTTCAAAGGTCCTGATTTTCCTGAAGTTGAGCATGGCAGCGTGTATGATGGCGGGAAGGATTTGCCTGCACGGAGGGGCGTGTACCTGGCCGACAGCGGGGTAACTTCCGTCACGTTGCGGTTCCCGTCTATCTGGCGGTTTTATGGCGGCATGGAAGAGCGCGGGGACAAAGGGATTTTATATAACGCCATCGGCATCAACGGTGCGCAGCTGATGCATTATAACCAGCTGTACGGCATGGAGGATGGCCTTCCGGTTTACCTGGCGGAAGAATTCGCGCCTGACCTGGTGATCGTGTCATTGGGCACCAACGAAGCATTCGGCGCCGTTTCGGCGGAACAGCTGAAGTCGGAAATGAGGAAGGCCGTGCAGGATTTGCAGCAGGGGCCGGGTGATCCGGTTTTCATTTTCACCACACCGCCTTCCGGGATGATGAAGAAGCGATCCATTCCTTACCGCCCGAAGGGCTCCAAAAAGACACGGTACCGTACGAAGTACGTAGCGGTGCCCCAGGCGGCGGTGCTCCGGCAGGCGATCATCGATTTCTGCCGGGAAGAGGGCCACGCCTGCTGGGACCTGTTCGGCGATATGCGCGGCGATGCAAGGTTCTCCCGCGCCTGGAGCCACGATCATGTACATTTCAATGCCTACGGATACCGGCTGCAGGGGGAATTGCTCGGCAAAGCCATCCTGAACGGATATCAACAATGGCAACAAACCATACGGAAAAACTGAACGGCGCATGTCTTTCGAAAACCTCTTATCCCTGTTGCTTTATAATGAAAAGTCGCCCATACTTTTCAACAGCGGGTTCTTTCTTTTCTTCCTCGCGGCTTTCCTGCTTTGCTACCAGCTGGTGCGCAACAGCGAACGGGGGCGGGTGGCCGTTTTCAGCGGCTTCAGCCTTTACTTCTTCTATCTCGCCTGCGGCGAATATGTATTACTGGTGATCATCGCCGCTATCGTGGATTTCTATCTCAGCAACCGCATCCACCGCGAAACCAGAGAGAATGTCCGGAAGGGACTGCTATGGTTCAGTGTGGTGATCAATATCGGGCTGCTGTTCTATTTCAAATACACCAACTTCTTCATCACCTGCATCAACGACCTGGCCGGCGGGAACATCCATCCCATCCAGGTGCTGCTGCCTATCGGTATTTCGTTCTACACCTTCGAAAACCTCAGCTACACGGTGGATGTGTACCGGCGCGAAATCAAGCCGGTGGACAAGTTCATGGATTACCTCTTCTTTCTGTCCTTTTTCCCGAAACTGATGATGGGGCCGATCGTGCGCGCGGCGGATTTCATTCCGCAAATCCGCAAACCGTATGTATTGAATGGCGAAGATGTGGGGAAAGGGATGTTTCTCATCATCAACGGGTTGTTCAAGAAGGTGGTGATCTCCGATTTCATTTACCAGCATTTCGTGCAATATATTTTCGATGATCCTTCGCGCCACACGGGTATTGAGTGCCTGCTGGGCGTGTACGGGTATGCGATGGTGATTTACTGTGACTTCTCGGGGTATTCGGATATGGCTATCGGGATTGCGCGGTGGACGGGTTTCGTGATCCCGCCAAACTTCGACAAGCCTTACCAGAGCAGTTCGATCACGGAATTCTGGCGGCGCTGGCATATCAGTTTGTCGAGCTGGCTGCGGGATTACGTGTACATCCCGCTGGGCGGCAACCGCAAAGGCACGATCCGGCAATATATCAACCTGATGCTGACGATGCTGATCGGCGGTTTCTGGCATGGCGCGAGCTGGAATTTCATCTTCTGGGGCGGTGTGCATGGCGGATCGCTGGCGGTGGATAAGTTATGGATCAGGTGGCAGAAAGGGGTGTCGTGGTTGAAGTCGGGCCCTGTGCGGGCGGGTGGAAGCTGGGAGGCGTGTTGTTTACGTTCCATCTCGTGTGTTTTTGCTGGGTGTTTTTCAAGATGGAGACGTTTGCGGGGGCCTGGGAGTTGCTGGGGCAGGTAACGGGTAATTTCCAGGGGCACCTGGTGTGGGAAGTGATGGCGGGTTACCCGCAGGTGATGTGGCTGATGGGGCTGGGATACCTGTTGCACTTTTTGCCATCGAAATGGGACGACAAACTGGCCGGGAGCTTTTCGAAACTGCATTGGGCAGGCGCGGCGGCGGTGATGGTTTTGTTTATATGGTTGTTGAACGAAGTGAAGACGCAGGAGCCGATGATGCCTATTTATTTGCAGTTTTAAGGGGATTTTGGTGTGTGGCGATCTAAAAATCAAACTATATGTGTCTTTTTTCTCATGCGTATGCACAAACGTGATAATAAACGAGTAACTTTGCGTCCTAACTTTTGTCATTCAAAGTAAAACTTATGCGCACTGTTACACTGAGGAGAGTCGTAATCACCGGGATGGGAGCCATCACGCCGATCGGTTTGGATGTAAATTCCTTCTGGGAAAGCCTGAAAGCCGGCAAGAGCGGCGCGGGCCCGATTACCCGGTTCGACACCACAGCATTCAAGACTAAATTTGCCTGTGAACTGAAGGGATTGGACATTGAGACATATATCGAAAAGAAGGAAGCGCGGAAAATGGATATGTTTACGCAGTATGCGATGATCGCTGCGACGCAGGCGATCGAGAACAGCGGCGTGAACCTGGAGACGGTGGACCGTAGCAGGTTTGGTGTGATCTGGGCATCGGGGAACGGCGGTATGCAGACCTTCGAGGACCAGATTGTGGAATTCGCACAGATGAATTTCGTACCGAAGTTCAACCCGTTCTTTATTCCCCGTTTGATTTCCGATATCGCTGCGGGCCAGATTGCGATCAAGTATGGCCTGATGGGTATCAACTATTGCACTGTTTCTGCCTGCGCATCTTCCAACAGTGCGCTGGTGGACGCGTTCAACTATATCCGCCTGGGTAAGGCAAACATGATTGTGGCCGGAGGTTCCGAGAGCCCTGTGACCCGAGCGGGTATTGCTGGCTTTAACGCGCTGAAGGCGTTGAGCACCCGGAACGAAGATCCGGAGCATGCTTCCCGTCCGTTCGACAAAGACCGGGATGGTTTTGTGATGGGTGAGGGTGCTGGCGCCATTATCCTGGAAGATTACGACCATGCGATTGCACGTGGGGCCACGATTTACGGTGAGATGGTGGGCGGCGCGATGAGCTGCGACGCTTATCACCTGACGGCCACGCATCCTGAGGGGGCCGGTGCGCAACTGGGCATGAAGGAAGCGCTGGATGATGCGGGATTGTCGCTGACGGATGTGGATTACATCAATGCGCATGCTACTTCCACGCCGCTGGGTGATGTAAGTGAGCTGAAAGCGATCCAGACGCTGTTTGGCGATCATGCGAAGAAGCTGAATATCAGTGCTACGAAATCGATGACGGGTCACCTGTTGGGTGCTGCCGGTGCGATTGAGGCGATTGCTTGTATTATGGCGGTGAGGGACAATATTGTTCCGCCGACGATCAATACGACGGAGTTGGGTGAGGATATCCCGCAGGGCCTGAACCTGACGTTGGGCAAGGCGCAGGAGCGTACGGTGAATGTGGCGTTGAGCAACACGTTTGGATTCGGCGGGCACAATGCCATTGCGGCTTTCGCGAAGTTCAAGGGTTAATTTTACTTACATTATTGACGATAAAAAGGGCGGAAATATAACTTCCGCCCTTTTAGTTTTTTACGCATTATCAAATCAAATATCTCCTTTCTCTTCTTCTTTTTGCTAAAAAATTTAGTAATTTTACACCCGTTAACCTTCTATCCCAAAACGATGTAGGCTTATTGATCACAACATTTTGATTTCCGAATGTAATGTCGGGCCATTGGTGGCCGGCATGAACGGCAGTGCCGGTGGTTGTTCCGGTAAACCCTGCGGGAATGGGCCTTTATGGCCTGGTGAGTCTGCGGAATGCGGCTCCTGAAATACCGGCGCAGGTACGGCAATGACGAAAGCGGTTGCTCCGGCCAGGCATGTCTTCGCCAATAAACGGGAATAACATGTTTGATGGAAAGCTGATGGTGGCGGGATGCGTTATCAAAAAGAAAATTAATCAAAGAGATGAAACATTGTAAAACCCTGTTAGTGCTGGTAGCAGCCACCATTGTTATGTTGACTTCGGGATGTTCCCGGCAGACGGTCCACCCGGTTCCGATCCGGTACAATTTCCTGGATCAGATACCGGATGCCGACCCCATGTTGCTCGACACGGATTTCGTGTCGGGCACCTTTCCGGTTCCAGGAGATACCCTGCCGGTGGCGGCTTCCGCGGTGATGAAGTATCATCCTGCGCCTATCCGTTACCGGTTTGCGGTACCAACTGTTCCGGATCATGATCCCATGTTGCAGGCAGCGGAAAGCGTTGCTGAAGCATTCATGCCTTTTGCAGGCCCGATAGCGGCGCGTAAAACCCCGGTGGGAAAGCAGTAAACCAACGGGCGCATCTTCGGATGCGCCCGCTCTTACCACTTGCCGCCACCACGGCAGTTCCATGTCATCGACACGGTGTAGAGGAGCGTTCCGTTGGGGCCGAAGTAACCGTCGGTCACGTCGTAAGCGTGGATCTTGTCGCCGGAGATGACGAAGTTGGAAAAGTCCACGGTGGAGAAGCGATATCCGCCGCCCCAGCTTTCGCTGTGGTTCGGGAGGTGTTTGGAGCCGATCTGGAGGAAGCCGAGGTATTCCAGCGTAAGCGGCAGCGTCCAGGCCGGGGAGTAATAGTTGCAATGCAGGAACCTGGCCTTCCCGGCGGGTTTCGACAGGTCGTAGGTGTACGAAACGTAGTTGTTGTCGTTGCCGAGCCTGGTTACATTGCCATGCTGGTCGCGGGTAACGTGCTCTTCGCTGGGAGGATTATCCCAGGCGTAGTTGGTCCACCCCGACAGTTGTTTGTGGTGGTAATGGTATTTCGTTTTATGAGGCGTCAGGCCGTTGGACGGCTCATCCGGTGCATAAAATGCGGAGGAATCGGGTTGGCCGCAATCGTTCAGCCACACGTCGGCAACCAGTTTGCCGGAAATGCTGTCGATGAATTTCAGTTGCCGGCCGTGATAGGTGATGAGGCAGTTCATGGGGCCGGTGAAGTGGGTGGGATGGCCTTTGAACCAGATGGGTTTCTGCTGTGCGTCGCGACGGACTTGCGCGTTGAAAGTGGGGCCGTTAACATACGGGAATCCGCGCCAATTGCTGACATGCATGGTCTGGAGCTGGCAGTCTGCGGCTTCGGGGCATTTGCCATGGCCGGGAATTGGGGACGGATGCTTTTTACATGCATCGAGGAATACGACAATGAGAAGCAGGGAACAAAGGGAATAGAAGGTCTGTTTCATGTTGTTGACTTTGGGTTAATGAAAAGATTGAAGAGAAGAGATGAGACGTTAAAACGAGCTGAGGATGGCGGGATAATGTGGGTAACCGCGGGCTATCGGCGGAATGGGGTATATCGTGTTTCATGTTGTTGACTTTTGGGTTGATGGCAAGATTGAAGGGGAAGAGATAACGTTAAACCTGGAGTTATAGGCTGAACAGGGATATCGTATTTCATTGTTGTTGACGCCGGGTTAATGAATGATTAAGGGGAAGCGATAAGATGTTGAACAAGCTTTGGAAAACGGGACAATTCAGGTAACCGCGGGCTATCGGCGAAATGTTTCATGTGTACAGTGGGATTGAAGCAATGAATAGGGTGTATTGGGTCAACAGGAGCACACGGGTTTGCCGGCAAGTAAATCTATCCTAATTTTCCCGCCTTTGCATGTGTGTTTAGATATATTTGATTTAACAATATTCGAAAACTTGTAATTGGAAATTATGGGTAATGCGTAAACGGCGGTCTTTCGGGAAAAAGGGGCTTCTGCGGCGGGGGGCTTTTTATTTTTCCATCCCTCGTTAAATGCGTAGTTTTATACCCTCAATTTGCGTTCGGGATCTAATATGGCAAAGCAAAAGCAAAAAACAACGGAACAACCGGCTCCAGCAGTGCAGGGAGATGAAATGATCGAAGTTTACGGCGCCAGGGAACATAACCTGAAAAACCTGGATATCCGTATTCCGAAGAACAGCCTGGTCGTTATTACGGGCATCAGCGGCAGCGGTAAATCATCGCTGGCGTTCGATACGATTTATGCGGAAGGGCAGCGCCGGTACATGGAAAGCTTCGGTGCCTACGCCCGCCAGTTTATCGGTGATATGGAAAGGCCTGACGTGGACAAGATCACGGGGCTTTCCCCGGTGATTTCCATCGAGCAGAAAACGACCAACAAGAACCCCCGCTCCACCGTGGGCACCATCACCGAAATTTACGACTTCCTCCGCCTGCTCTATGCCCGCGCGAGCGAAGCTTTCTCCTATAACACCGGCAAGCGCATGACCCGCTTTTCTGAAGAGGAAATCATGGCGCATATCTTTTCTCATTTCCCCAAAAAGAAACTCGTTATCCTCGCCCCGCTCGTCCGCGGCCGTAAAGGTCATTACCGCGAGCTCTTCGAACAGGTCCGCAAACAGGGCTTCGTGAAAGTGCGCGTAGATGGCGAAGTGATGGATCTGAAGGAAAGAATGCAGGTCGACCGCTACAAAATCCACGACATCGAACTGGTGATCGACCGCATCCAGGTGCAGGACGATGCCCGGGTCCGCATCAGCCAGAGCGTTCAGAAGGCGCTGCAGCTCGGTAAAGGCCTCATGTTTGTGATGGACCACGATACCAACAAGGTAAGCCAATACAGCCGGCAGCTGATGTGTGAAGACACGGGTATCTCCTACGAGGAGCCCTCGCCCAACACCTTCTCCTTCAACTCGCCCTATGGCGCCTGCCCCCGCTGCAAAGGCCTCGGCACCATTTACCAGATCAATATGGACGAAGTGCTGCCCGACCGCAGCAAATCCATCAGCGAAGGCGGCCTCGTACCCCTCGGCGAAGCGCGCGACACCTTCACGTTCAAACAGGTACAGCAACTCGCCAAAAAATATAAATTCTCCCTGACGGCCCCCATCGATAAAATCCCCGAAAAAGCCCTTAACGTGCTCCTTTTCGGCGATGAAAACGGCAAGCTGGAAGTGGATATGGATTTCGGGGATGAAGGCGCTACGGAAGCATACGCCACCGAATACGAGGGCGTGGTGAACATGGTGCGCCGCTATTTCAAAGATTCTACCTCCGATTACGTCCGCAACTGGGCCGAAGGTTTCATGCAGCTGTCGTCGTGCCCCGAGTGCAACGGCACCCGCCTGAAAAAGGAAAGCCTCATGTTCAAGGTAGACGGCAAAAATATCGCGGAGCTCGGTGAGCTTAACCTCGCCAGCCTGGCCGAATGGTTCAGCGATATCGAAAAGCGCCTCGACAACAAGCAGAACGTGATCGCCAAAGACGTGCTCAAGGAAATCCGCGAGCGCCTCGGCTTCCTGCTCGACGTAGGGCTTACCTACCTCACGCTCAGCCGTGCCACCCGCACCCTGTCCGGCGGCGAAAGCCAGCGCATCCGCCTGGCTACGCAGATCGGTTCCCAGCTGATGGGCATCACGTATATTCTCGACGAGCCCAGTATCGGGCTGCACCAGCGCGACAACATGCGCCTCATCGACGCGCTCCGCAACCTAAAGGAAATGGGGAACTCCGTGCTGGTGGTGGAACATGATAAAGACATCATGCTGCACGCGGATCACCTGATCGATATTGGTCCGGGTGCAGGTTTGCATGGCGGGCAGGTGGTTGCCCAGGGCACGCCAGCCGAAATGCTCAAACTCAAAACCGCGACCGCGGGCTACCTGAACGGGATTCATGAAATCCCCGTGCCGAAAGAGCGCCGCAAAGGCAACGGGAAGTTCCTGGAACTGAAAGGCGCCACGGGCAACAACCTCAAGAATGTAGGCCTGAAGCTGCCGCTTGGTACGTTCATTTGCGTAACAGGCGTTTCCGGCAGCGGCAAATCCACGCTTATCAACGAAACATTGTACCCGATCCTTTCCCGCCACGCCTACAACTCCAAAATGACGCCCATGCCATATAAAAGCGTAAAGGGGCTGGAGGAGCTGGACAAAGTGATCGAGATCGACCAGTCGCCCATCGGGCGCACGCCACGCAGCAACCCTGCCACGTATTGCGGGTTCTTCACGGAGATCAGGGCGCTCTTTGCCGCCGTGCCCGAAGCCAAGATCCGCGGGTACAACGCCGGCAGGTTCTCCTTCAACGTGAAAGGCGGGCGCTGCGATGTATGCGAAGGCGCCGGCGTGCGGGTCATCGAAATGAACTTCCTGCCCGACGTGTACGTACATTGCGAAAAATGCAATGGCCGCCGTTACAACCGCGAAACCCTCGAGATCCGATATAAAGGCAAATCCATCAGCGACGTGCTGGATATGACGGTGGAAGAAGCCGTAGAGTTCTTCCAGGCTGTGCCGTATCTTCACCGCAAGATCAAGACCCTGCAGGATGTGGGGCTTGGCTACATCACCCTCGGGCAATCGGCCGTAACCCTCTCCGGAGGCGAGGCCCAGCGCGTAAAGGTGGCTACGGAGCTGTCAAAAAAGGATACCGGCAAAACCATTTATATCCTCGACGAGCCCACTACAGGGCTTCATTTCCAGGATATCCAGCTGCTGCTCAATGTGTTGAATAAGCTGGTGGACCGCGGCAATACCGTGCTCGTGATCGAGCACAACCTGGATGTGGTGAAAGTTGCGGATTATGTGGTGGATCTCGGTCCCGAAGGCGGCGAAGGCGGCGGGCGTTCCGGCGCAGCGAGGCATCGAGGACTGAACGCCGCCAGCGGCGCA